>JAILPP010000002.1 GCA_024699425.1 Oscillospiraceae bacterium
GGTTGTGGTTGATGCGGCAGTTGTTGTGGAAGTGGTTGTAGTCGGACGAGTGGTCGTTGTAGTTGTGGAAGTGGTTGTAGACGGACGAGTGGTCGTTGTAGTTGTGGAAGTGGTTGTAGTCGGACGAGTGGTCGTTGTAGTTGTGGAAGTGGTTGTAGTCGGATGAGTGGTTGTTGTTGTGGAAGTGGTTGTAGTCGGACGAGTGGTTGTTGTGGTTGTGGAAGTGGTTGTGGAAGTGGTTGTGGTTGTAGAAGTGGTTGTGGTTGTAGAAGTAGTTGTAGTAGTTGTAGTAGTAGTAGTTGTTGTTGTTGCGGTCGTTTCCGTTGCAGAAGTTTCAGACGGCATCTCGATTTCACCGAACAATCCCGACAGTGAAAAACTATGCTGCGTTACAGAAGAATTAACAGGCGAAGCGGAAAGATCATAGTACAGAGTATCACCATCAACGTAGATACCGTAGATACGGCTTTCGGATTTCTGCTTTTCTGTGAGATCAAAGAGCCAGTGCGGTTCACCATCTGCCAGTACCATGACAGAGGTCGGCGTGGAGTACAGCAGATAATCCCCATACACAGCGGGAACGATGTAAGTGGTATTGTAATACGCCGTTCCGCCGGGAACTGTCCAGCGTTCCGACAGGGAAAGCAGGGGAGTGCTTTCGGATTCAGCGGTAACGGGGTCAAAGTCAACGGCATTGAACCAGCCGACAGTCGGAGTCTGTGTATCGGGCACAATGGTGAGCCAATGTCCCTGATAATACTGGATTGCCGACTGACTGTCGTTCCAGAATGCTTCGTCATAAAAATCGGAGACATTAAGATCGGATTCGGGAACGCCCGTACTCAGTACCCAGTCTGTGCTGTCGTGGTCATTGCAGTAGATGAGATCGTGTCCTTTCAGGAAGTTGTCATGCAGGACGATACCGGCGTGTTCCTGATACACATCGTCCCATGTTACGTCCACATGGAACCATTCGTCACCGAGGTTGATAAGATTCCATGCGTGCATGAGCGTGTCACTGGTAATCATGTAGGACGGAATATCCTCACGCCGCATCAGCACATTGTACAGCCATGCATACGCCTCGCAAACGCCCTTATCCGTTTTGAGAAGGTTATAGGCGGTATGGCAGTAATACTCCTCGTCATCCGTTTCATAGTCGGTATAATCATAGTTGTAATGCACCGCCAGATACTCATGGAAAAACAGGGCTTTTTCGGCATCAGACCACGAATCTTCGACCTGTGCGGAAATGGCATCGAGTTTGCCCATTATCGTCTGATATTCCTTGTCGTAGGCGGCATCATCCACGAGGTAGTAAATGCTGATGCCCTTGATGTAATTGCCTCTGGAGACACTACGGGAAAGCATGGTGCTGATTCGGTTCTTAACTGCGAGAATCCCGACATCCCACCCGCCGACAACGGTGGCAAAGACCTGCATGACAGAATCCATTGCCTCATTGGTAGCGGGGATATATTCCGAAGAACTTGTGGAAAATATCGCCGTGGACTGATGATTGACCAGACCGGAATAAATGCTTTCGGCAGCCGCTTTTGTCTGGGCTTCGGTAAGCATTCCGACTGCGCCAAGCTCGGAAAAATCGGGCATGGAAACCGCCTGTGCGGGGAGCAGGGGAAGCTGTGCCGATGCAAGGCAGGACGTGACTGCCAGTGCTGTTAATCGTTTAAGAAGAGAAACCCTTTTCATACTATCACCATCCATCAAAGAAAAAATCAGAGACTTTGTGTTCTCCGCATTCCTGTCTGTTTCCAGTATCGCATACAAACCTTAAAATATTCTTAAAAAATACCTGAGCATTCTGTATTGTATAGTGAAAGCGTGATATTACCTTTTGTATACAAAGATGTCAATGTAAATCGTTTTACAGTTATATTATACCATATGTTTTGAGAAAAGTCAATCCCATTTCCGAAAAAATACTGCCAAAACTGCCGGATACAATTTGACGTATCCGGCAGTTGATCTTATTTTAGCGATAGCTTCCGTGCTGTTGTTTGAAGGCTTTTTTATTTTCATACATTTCACGGTCAGCCTGTTTGAACACGAGTTCCACGGTATTATCGTCCGAGGCGTAATCCGCCATGCCGATGGAAGCGGAATAGCGTTCCCACGGTTCGCAGTTCTGCTTGGAGTAGGCAGCCTCAAATTCCGCCTTGATGTCTTCGAGATGACGGAAGCGGTTCTCGTAGTCCCTGCCCTGCAAAATGATGATAAATTCATCGCCGCCGATGCGGTAGATGGGGGAATGTTTATATCGTTCGCAGATCATGCGGCAGCAGCCCTTGATATAGGAATCGCCTGCTTTGTGACCGTATTTATCGTTGATACGTTTGAGGTCGTTGAGATCAACCATAACGAGTGCAAAGCAGGCGTGACCTTCCTCAATGTCTGCATTGAGCTGTGCGATCTTTTTGGTGTAAGCCGTCTTGCTGCCGACACCTGTCAGCACATCACGATAGGCTTCCTGACTGATCTGACCGATCTGAATTTCCTTGGCTTTGACATCGCTTTCCGCGCGTTCCTTGTCTTTCTGGAGGGCAGACATATTGTTCAGATAGTCGATGATATTGATCTGCATGGTGCGGATGCCCTGATACAGGTCACTGATCTCGTCATTGTTTTTCAGGTCAAGCTGTGCCACGCCCGCTTGCTCGTAGCTGATATTCTCGGCGGGTTTGAATTTCCGCATTTCCGCCGTGAGCAGATTCAGGGGTTTGACAGCGATGCGGCGGATAAACCACACGGCGCACGCAAGGACAACGGCGGAAAAGATCAGCGCACCGATCAGGATATAGAGCAGGGAATGGTGCCGCTGCGACATAATATCGTCCATACCGACATCACAGCCGACGATGCAGACAAACTCACCGGACGCATCAAAGACAGGTGCAAATGCGGAGCAGAGCCAGCCCCAGTCACCGTTGGAAATGGAAGGCGGAAGTTCTGTTCTGGAAAAATCCACGCCTGCAAATTCAGCTTCCCGCGGTTCATAGTAACCTGTTTCGTAAAGCGGATTCTCCTCATCATCGACCAGATACATATCATATTCCGCATTGGCATCTCCCGGGGCAACGATATACAGATACTTGATATCATCCATATTGCCGAGGTAGTTCATGAGTTGTTTTCTGGTGGCGGCATAGCCGTCCCAGAGTTCATGTTCTCTGAGATAGGTTTCGATTGCCGCTTCATCATCCTCTTCCTCCGCAGCATCTCTGAGCTGCTGGAACTCCTCCGAAGCTGCCGCATCCCGAAGCAGCCGCAGATAGTCCGCATCCAGAAGTGATGCAAAATTTCTTGCCGAGTCGATGGTGATCGACTTGTAGTATGAGTCGATCTGATCGGCACTGAGCCGATAGGAGATCACCGCTGTTCCGAAGGAAGCGATCAGGAGTGTCAGAATGATAAAGAGATACATCTTTTTCCCGACGGAAAACCGATTCTGTTTATTACTCATAGGATACCCCTTCCGAGGGAAAATAATGAATTTTCCCACAAAATAATAGTCTACTTATCTATTATACTATAAAACAAAGAATTTTGCAATACATTTTTGAGAAAAAATGTATTTTTATATACAAAAAATCCGCCTGCTGATTTTGTCCTGATACAATCAGTAAAATCATGCAGACGGATTTTATCAAAGCGAAAAAAATCAGTTATAGCGTTCGAGGAGCTGGCGGATCTTCTCGTGCGGGTCGATTACGGTGCTGATGGAGACATCGTGGTTGATGGAAGCGATGAAGTAAGCCACATACTTGGAAACGTCCACTTCATGGAACCATTCACGGGCAAGCAGATCGGGGCTTCTGTAAGTCAGATTCGTACCGAACACGCCGCTGATGTAGTTATCGGCATACGCCTTGTCGAACTTCTCCAGACCGTTGGTGAAGATGGAATAGGTAGCATAGGCAAAGATTCTCTTTGCGCCCCGTTCCTTGAGTGCGTAGGCAATATCCAGCATGGATTCGCCGGAAGAGATGATGTCATCGGCGATGAACACATCCTTGCCTGTCACATCGTTGCCGAGGTACTCGTGTGCGACGATGGGATTTCTGCCGTTGACGATTCGGGCATAATCACGGCGCTTATAGAACATACCCATATCCACGCCGAGTTCCGAAGCATAGAGCATATTTCTGCCGAGTGCGCCCTCATCGGGGGAAACGACCATGAACGTTTCCTTGGTTGCCTTGAAGTCCTCCAGCGACTCATACATGGACTTGAGTACCTGATAAGAGGGAATGACATTATCAAAGCCCATCAGCGGCACGGCATTGCACACACGGGGGTCATGTGCATCGAAGGTGACGATATTGGAAACGCCCATTGCCTGCAGTTCCTGCAAAGCCACAGCGCAGTCGAGGGATTCACGGTAGTTGCGGCGGTGCTGTCTGCCGCCGTACAGGATCGGCATAATGACATTGATTCTGTGCGCCTTGCCGGAAGCCGCCTGAATGATGCGCTTGAGATCCTGAAAATGGTCATCGGGGGACATAGCGTTCTTCATGCCGAAATAGTCATAGGTCACGCTGTAATTGCCCATGTCGGTGATGATGAACAGATCCTTGCCGCGGACGGTGGACTTGATTAAACCCTTACCGTCACCGGACGAGAAGCGGGGGCACTCGCTTTCGATGAGGAAGGAATCCGTCTGAAAGCCGCCCTTATGCGCCCATTTTACAAGATAATCGTTGATTTTCTCACCGAGTTCCGTTGCGCTGTTCATAGCGATCAGGCTCAGGGGAGCAACATTGCTTTTGTGGTCAAATAATACTTCGCTTGTTTCAATTTCCATAACTGTATCCCGCATAGCGGGTCCTCCCTTTATAATAATCTTCCGTGCGGATCACTTGCAGAATTTCTCGATATAACGCTCGATGTCGTCTGAGATGATCTGCATGGCAGTCTCACGGTCCTCCACTTCATTGACGGCGGTCGTCTTGTTTTCCAGTTCCTTATAGACACGGAAAAAGTGCTTCATTTCGGCAAAGATGTGTGCGGGCAGCTCGTCGATCGACTGGTATGTATTATAATTCGGATCATCAAACGGAATGGCGATGATCTTATCGTCATGCCGTCCGGAGTCGATCATGCGGATGACACCGATCGGATAGCAGCGGACGAGTGTCATGGGGCTGAGCGCCTCAGAGCAGAGAACCAGCACATCAAGGGGGTCTTCATCGTCCGCATAGGTGCGGGGGATCAGACCGTAATTTGCCGGATAGTGCGTTGAAGTGTGGAGAATGCGGTCAAGTTTCATGAAGCCGGTTTCCTTGTCCAGCTCATACTTGATCTTGCTGCCCTTGGGAATCTCGATCACAGCAACGAAATCGTCGGCGTTGATGCGTTTGGGACTGATATTATGCCAGATGTTCATGATATCACCTCACAGACAGAATAGTAACTCTGTAACGGGGAGCGTGAAAACTTCCCCCTGTTTAGTATACCTTATCTGAAGGCAGTTTGTCAATGCATACTGCGAAAAAAAGCGAATATCGGGGAAATTTATAAAAAAGCGCAAAAACAGGGGGCAATTTCGGTCATAAAGCGAAAGGAGCCTGCATTCCGATGCAGGCTCCGCAAAGGCTTACCTTGTCAGGTACTTGTCCAGAATATGGCAGAAGTCGAAAGTTGCGAAGTAATCTGCGGGTGTTTCGGCACGGCGGATCATCTTCACGCTGCCGTCCTCGCAGAGCAGGAGTTCCGCAGAGCGCAGCTTGCCGTTGTAATTGTAACCCATAGAGAAGCCGTGCGCACCGGCATCATGGATGAAGAGCAGATCTCCGATCTCGGTCGGCGGGAGCATACGGTCAATGGCGAACTTGTCGTTGTTCTCGCATAGACCGCCGGTGACATCGCACTTGTAGGTGCATTCCTCGTGTTCCTTGCCGAGGACGGTGATGTGATGATAAGCGCCGTACATTGCAGGGCGCATCAGGTTGGCGGCGCAGGCATCGCAGCCGACGTACTCCTTGTAGATGTGTTTCTTGTGCAGCACACGGGTCACAAGACCGCCGTAGGGTGCGAGCATGAAGCACCCCATTTCCGTGAAGAGTGCCACATCACCGAGACCGTTGGGCACGAGAATTTCCTCATAGACCTTGCGGACACCCTCACCGATGGCAAGAATATCATTCGGGGTCTGATCGGGCTTGTAGGCAACGCCCACGCCGCCGGAGAGGTTGATAAAGCGGATATCAGCGCCTGTCTCGTTTTTGAGATCGACTGCAAGCCGGAACATCTGCTTTGCGAGTGTCGGGTAGTACTCATTTGTGACAGTATTCGACGCTAAGAAGGCATGAATGCCGAAATGCTTTGCGCCTTTTTCCATGAGTTTGCGGAAGCCCTCGAACATCTGCTCACGGGTGAAGCCGTACTTTGCATCCTGCGGCTTGTCCATGACGAACGTTGAGATCTTGAAATTGCCGCCCGCATTGAAGCGGCAGCAGATCGTTTCGGGAATACCTGTGAGCTGATCGAGGTAGTCAATGTGGGTAATGTCATCGAGGTTGATGTAAGCGCCGAGTTTGTAGGCAAGCTCATAGTCCGCAGCGGGTGTGACGTTGGAAGAGAACATGATATCGCTGCCCGAAAAACCGCAGGCTTCGGACATTTGCAGTTCCGTCAGGGAAGAGCAGTCCACGCCGCAGCCCTCTTCCTGTAAAATTTTCAGGATAAAGGGATTGGGGGTCGCCTTGACAGCGAAATACTCTTTGTAGCCCTTGTTCCAAGCGAACGCCTTTTTGACGAGGCGGGCATTTTCACGGATGCCTTTTTCGTCGTAGATATGGAACGGGGTAGGGTACGTTTTGCAGATCTCCTCTGCCTGTTCCTTGGTGATAAACGGGATTTTCTCCATGGGGATCACTCCTTGTTTTTGATATGAGGTCAATTGTACTTGTGCTGAGTACAGAATTATCATACCATATTTTCTTGCATTTGTCAAGATGATTTTGCGTTGTTCAGCCCAGCACCCTGCGCAGTTCATCGGGCTGCAAAGTGGCTTCGGGCTGAAAATCGGGAGAGCCAGCATAATCGAGCAGGCATTTTGTGAACCAGCGCACTTCGGGGCGGTCGAGGATCTCGTGCAGACGTGACGTGCAGACCAGCAGTCTGCCCGAACGGACATTGCATTCAAACAGCAGACCGAGACGGTGATTGCGTGTGAAGTTGTCGATCATCTGAGAGATCGGCTGAATGGGCAGATCGTCCAGCACGGCGAGTTCCGAATGTGTCACGATGTCGTACCACGGCGGAGTGGTGCAGCGTTCACAGCGGAAGTCCTTCAGAGCAGGGTGCAATTTATCATTGAGCAGTCCGAGCGTACCGGGGGGCGGTTCCTGACCGTTCTTTTCCGCCAGTTCACAGAACATGGGATAGCACCAGAAGTCCGTGCAGTAGAATCCCCTGACGGATTCGGGCAGGGAAAGCGGCAGATACAGGACAGCCCTGCCGTCTGCGAGCTGTTCCTTCGCCTCATGCAGATCGCTTGTCACGCAGAGCTGCTCCGTGCTTTTCAGGGAAGGCGTTTCGGGGAGAACGGGGAACTGCCACAGCCGATAGGTTTTTTTGGTGTAGGAAAGTGCCATTGTCACTTCGAGCTTGTGGACGTGATCGGTTGGGGGGAGTTCCACGTCCAGATCACCGAGGTCGAACAGTCCCTGACCGCTGATCGAGACTTTGATGATCTCCTTGCGCACGACCTGCTGTCCGATCATGACGATGATATGCAATTTCTCATTGACGGAATGGGGCGAACAGTGCCGCAGTTGGATATGCATTTGCAGTCTGTCTGTCAGGCAGTAGTCGGGAAACAGTCCGAGAATGACCGAATCCGAGCAGCTTTCCCGCCATTCTTCGGGTGAGATCAGACCCTTGTCGTCCATGAAGGCATTGAGAATCCCGACGCTTGCAATGCCCTGACCGGGGAAGTCCTGCAAATCGAGAAGCTGAAAACCGGAGAGCGCTCTTGTGCGGAAAGCGGCTTCGAGTTCTTCCTTGTAGCACTGCACGGCGAATTTGCCTGAACAACTGAAAAAATCCTTTGCCTGTGAGAGCATTCCCGCCTCTTTCAGCCGTTCACGGATGATCTTGAAATAATGCGCTTCGAGAACGCCTGTATATCTTGGAGCTTCCTCCGGGTCGGGGAACATGGCATACTGTCCGATCTCGTGGGAAATAACGGGCTTTTCGGGTGTTTCCGCATCGGGGCAGACGGCTTCCTGATAGCTGTGCATTGTAGAGGGGCGTTCTGCCTGCACATGACCGTAGGGGACATCGCTTGCCCCGTAGCTGCCGCGGAGCAGTCTGTCCGTTCCGAGGCGCACACCGGAGAAGAAATCGTCCTCCGGCAGGGAAGCGGGGAAGAACTGAAAGCAGTTGCTCCCCTGTGTCATGAGAATGCGGTGTTCAAAGCTCTTGTAATAGCGCAGGATCTCGCCGAGCCGTTCACGGCTGCCCCAGAGTTCGTTGCCGAGGGAGAACATACAGAAGGACGGATGATTGCCGAACGTTTCGAGAATGCGCCGTCCCTCTTTGATGAGATAGGACTGCTCTGCCGGGGAGAAGGCGGCATCGTCGGGTGCGTGAAAGCTGCCCCAGATGGGGAGTTCGGGTTCGAGGTAGATGCCGAGCAGGTCAGCCGCCTGAAAAGCGGCTTCGGGTGGGCAGCAGGTATGGAAGCGGTAATGATTGATGCCGTAGGTTTTGGCAAGGTGCATGACGTGGAGCCAGCTCCGGACATCTGTCGGCGCAGCACCCTCACGGGGGAACACCATGGCATCATGTTTGCCCCGCAGGAACAGTTCTCTGTCACCGCTGTAGAAATGCCCGTCCTTTGCGTGAAAATCGGTCAGACCGAACACGGCATCGGTCACGTCGTCCGAACCGTAGGGGCGCAGGCGGAGCTGTCCGACAATGGGGTGATATTCGTCCCATGAGGGCACGTCCTCACCGAACCGCAGCATGACGGACGATTCTCCGGATTCGAGTGCAGCCACGGGGATCATCTGCGGCATAATATCCCCGATCTTGCCCTGTGCAGTGACCCATTCGCCCTCGATGTGCAGCATATTGACCGTACCGGCAGTCCGCATACGGAGCTGAACGCAGTGCCGTGCGGCATCGGGGATCGTCCGCACGGAGAGGATACGGCTGTGGTCAGAGAACTGCATCCGGATTTCACCGGTAATGCCGTTCCAGTTGGTCTGCGTGTCGGGAGAGGTCATATGACCGCCCTTGGTGGGATAGCCGGTATTGCAGACGCAGATGAGCAGTTCCAGTTCGGGAGCGTGGGAAAATTTGGTCAGGTCGTAGACATGGGGTGTGCAGAGGCTGTCCTGCGAGCCGACATATTCGCCTGCGACCCAGACGGAAGTCATGCGTGTGCGCTCGAGAAAGAGCTGCATGGGATAGCCCCTGTCCTTTTCGGGAATGCGGACGAGCCGCCTGAACCATGCGTTCCCGCAGAAGGGGTATTTTTCGGTGAGGCAGCGTTCCTCCCGTCTTTTCCCGAAACTGCCCTTGCCCGCCTGCGCTGTGGTGCCGGGGAGGTGAATGGTATCGGCAAAGGCGCTTCTTGGCGGTGGGAATCCGGTGTATTGCTGTGCTTCGTCGGCATAGAACTGCCAGTGTCCTTTCAGAGACAGAAAACTCCGCATGGTCTGCAACTCCTTTCGGAAGTGAGCGTTCTTGGCAAAAATACAGGACGGGAAACGGAAGAAGAGGCTCACTTGTAGTAGATAAGAAGAAAAGGCAGGAGCAAAGGGCTGTGTTCCTGCCTTGATACTTCACGGGTCTATGGTGATTACTTGGTCTTTGCAGCGGAAAGGTATCTGTTCAGTGCGCTGAAGAGAGCCGCTGCGGAGGAATCACTGATGTCCTTACGGATACCGACACCCCAGTAGATCTTATTTTCCGCCTCGATGCCGACATAGGCGACAGCATCAGACTTTGAAGAAACAGTGAGGGCGTGTTCCGTGTAGACCTGAATGGTAAACTGCTTTCCGAGGAATGCCTTGAGTGCATTGGTAACAGCGTCCAGTCTGCCGTCGCCGTCGGATTTGACGGTGTATTCCTGACCGTCACGGAGCAGGGTCACCGTTGCCTGAATGCCGTTCTTCTGAACGTAATGCAGCTCCTTGTATTCGAGAGGGGAACTGATGTTGACATAGGTATCCTGAAAGATCTCGTGGACTTCGGCGGGGAGGAGTTCCTTGTGTGCATGATCGGAAATGCCCTTGACGATGTAGCCGAATTCCTCACGCATACGCTTGGGCAGATCCAGACCGAACTGTGTTTCGAGCAGATAGCCGATGCCGCCCTTGCCGGACTGGGAATTGATGCGGATGACATCTGCCTCGTAGACTCTGCCGACATCGGTCGGGTCGATCGGGAGGTAGGGGACGTTCCAGTGATCGGGGTCTTTCTCCTCACGCCATTTCATGCCCTTGGCAATGGCATCCTGATGCGAGCCGGAGAACGCCGCAAATACGAGCTTGCCGCTGTATGGCTGACGGTCGTAGACTTCCATGCGGGTGACACGCTCATAGAGGGAAACGAGACTCGGCAGATCGGAGAAGTCGAGCTGCGGGTCAACGCCGTGGGTGAACATATTCATGGCAACGGTCACAATGTCCACATTGCCGGTACGTTCGCCGTTGCCGAAGAGTGTACCTTCCACACGGTCAGCGCCTGCGAGCAGACCCATTTCGGTATCTGCAACGGCACAGCCGCGGTCGTTGTGCGGATGGAGCGAAATGCTCAGATTCTCACGGTTGTGGAGGTGGTCGCACATATACTCGATCTGGTTGGCATAGACGTGCGGCATGGAGTGGGAAACGGTCACGGGCAGATTGATGATGACTTTATCTTCGGGCGTGGGCTGCCAGATGTCAATGACGGCGTTGCAGATCTCTGCGGCAAATTCGGGTTCTGTGCCTGTGAAACTTTCGGGGGAGTACTCAAAGCGGAAGTGACCGGGGGTCTTTTCACGGTATTCTTTGAGCAGTTTTGCGCCGAATGTTGCAATGTCAATGATCTCCTGTTTCGACTTGCGGAATACCTGTTCCCGCTGTGCCACGGAAGTGGAGTTGTACAGATGGACAATGGCGTGCTTGCAGCCCTTGAGCGCTTCAAAAGTCTTGGCGATGATGTGTTCTCTTGACTGGGTGAGTACCTGAATGGTCACATCGTCGGGAATGAGGTCACGTTCGATGAGGGCACGGCAGAAGGTGTACTCCGTTTCGGAGGCAGCAGGGAAGCCGACTTCGATCTCCTTGAAGCCGACCTTCACGAGTGCCTGAAAGAATTCGAGTTTTTCTTCGAGGCTCATGGGGATGATAAGTGCCTGATTGCCGTCACGCAGGTCAACGCTGCACCATTCTGGTGCATGGTCAACATAGGACTTTTCCGCCCAGCGCATGGGGGGATTCTCCACATCGAAATACTGTCGGGTGTACTTTTCAAAATTTTTCATTTCTGATTCCGCCTTTCCTGAATTGCATGATCTCGGCATAAAGTTATAAAAAAACTCTTTTATGCCGGACTGACATAAAAGAGACGAGACGGCTGTCCCGTGGTACCACTCTTCTTGACGCAAAGCGCCCACTCACACGGAACCCGCAGACGGAATCCGTTTCTCTGTAACGGGAGAACCCGGATGCAGCTAATCCGAACGTTTCGCCGCACCTGCTCAGGGAGGAGTTATGGCACAGAACCGATACCGCCTCGCACCGAACGGCGGCTCTCTGAAATCGGGAGAGCTGTGTTTTGGTTCCCTTCACTGCATTTCTGCTATGATACTATCATTATACAATATCCGGACGGATTTGTCAAGTGGTTTTTTATATTTTAATCTGACCCCATTTCCGTGCTGCGGATCGTGACGGGCAGGACGACATCGAACACGGCATAGAATTTCACGGGAATGTACTTATTCAGGTGGCACTTGCCGAAGAACCATTTCCGATAGATGCAGGCTTTTACGATGTCCTCGAAGAAGCGGTGGACTTCTACGTGTTCGCTGTCGGGTACGCCGAGGCAGTCTTTGAGAAGTGCGGGCGGTTCGTGGGTGATGATGTAGTCAATGTTGTTGTCATAGGCTTGCAGGGTATCCATGCCGTGCTGGATCTCCTCACGGGTGGGGCGTTCCTGTTCCCACCAGCTATTGGGTTCGTCACGGAATTCGAGATCGCCGCTGTGACCGCCGCCGAACGCAAAATAGGTATGTTCCTCGATCGTGTAGACCTCTCCCCGCATGAGATGCACGATATTTTTCCCGACACGGTGGACAGGTGCGCCGTTCCATTCCTCGACGGGAAGTGCAAGGAGCAGATCAAAATTCTCATGACAGCCGTCCACAAACGCCACGGTAAACGGCAGGCTTTCGATTTTGCGGAGCAGTGCGGTTTCCCGTTTGCTGCCGTTCCAGAGAAAGCCGAAATCGCCGCATACAAGAAGCGTATCGCCCCTGTGAAGCTGACGCATTCCCCGCGCACGGAAACGTTCCCATTCCCCGTGCAGATCACCGGTGACAAAAACCATAAAATACCCTCCCCATCCGGTGTGATTTCGTTAATAGTATATCATAACCGTCGGGAAATGTCAAGTGCCGCATTTTTCCTGTGAGAATTTTACAACGAATCGTATAATTATGCCTTGGATTTACAAGATATTATCCTATACGTTGTTAAAATAAACAACAATGCTATTTCAATTCGGTACAAGTTGCCAAAAACGAAGTGTAACAGTTGCAGTTGTATCGGATTTCTGCTATAATTAAGGGAGGAAATTTTCATTTTCAAGAAAGGTTCAGGTGAATCCAAATGCTTTCCAAACAAAAATGCAAAAGTGCCGCCGCAGCAGCAGCCTGTCTGATGTTGTCAAGCTGTCTGAATCTGTTTCCTGCAAATGCGGTGGAGCATCAGTTCAGCACATCGTCGAAGCAGGCGGCGGTCGTGATCGAACAGCTCACGGTCACAATGGAGGAGCTGCAAGCGGACAATTACAAAGTTCCCGTGATTGTGGAGGTGACACCGAATCCGGGTTTCACCACGCTGGAATTCGGAATCCGTTCGGAGATCCCGTTCAAAGTCGTGGACTCCGATGACGAGGAAAAACTTGCGGAACTTGCGGGGAAGAGTACGGCGTTCGTAGCGGATACGGGCAAAACGCTGGACAATATGCGCTGGACAAGTCTGATGCACAATGACAAATCAGAGGATGGGGCATATTTTTCGTGGTTTACTTATGCGAATAATTCGGCGGTAAAGTACAACCCCGCATATCTTACGGTGCTTGAAGTAGAAGTGCCTGCGACTGCAAAGCCGGGAGACCGTTTCCCGATCATCTATCAGGCGGAAGGACTGGGCGGTTATTCCACGGAGCTGTTTTCCGATTACACCGTCAAGCCGAGACTGGAATATCATCTGACGGGGAATTTTGAGGGAATCAGCGGGTATGTAGAGATTGCAGGTGATGTCACAGGAGAGACAACGACCGAAACCACCACCACAACAGAAGAAACAACTACTACGACCGAAGCAACCACTACCACCACCGAAGCCACCACCACAACCGAAGCCACCACAACAACAACCGAAGCCACCACAACCACGACCGAAGCCACCACCACAACAACCGAAGCAACCACCACCACAACCGAAGAAACGACAACAACCGAAGCAACCACCACTACAACCGAAGCTACCACTACCACCACCGAAGCAACCACCACAACAACCGAAGCAACCACCACCACAACCGAAGCCGCCACTACCACAACTGAAGCCACCACAACCACGACCGAAGCGACCACAACCACCGAAGCGACCACAACCACCGAAGCCACCACGACCACACAGACCACGGAGAGCGTGACAGGCGGACTTGTGAAGCATGAATTTCCGGTCAGTGTCAGGAACGCATCAATTGCAGTGGAGCAGCTCTCGATTCCGCTGGACGTTCTGAAAGCAGATGATTACACCGTTCCGCTGATGGTGTGCATTCATTCCACAAGCGGCATCAATACGCTGGAATTTGGCGTGAAAAGCCCGTTGGAGTATCGTTTTGTAACACCTGATGACGAAGCAGGACTGGAAGCACTCAGCCGCAAGCAGTCCGCATTCTCAGGCGTGACCGCAGCGGGGAAGGCATTCAGCCCGCTGACGATGTTCAAAGCGGATTACGCCGTGGAAACACAGTTGTACAATGGTGAATATTACTCATGGCTTGCATACAGTTCTGCCAATGCCGTGACTTCCAATCCGTGGTATTTTGCGGTGATGGAAGTGAAACTGCCAAAAGATGTCAAAGAGGGAGACAGTTTTGCCGTAGACTTCTGCAATAACGGACTTTCGGGCAGACCTGTACTTTGTAGAAATCTGGGCGATTCCAGAATTGATTATGTGGAGAGCAATGTCTTTGAGGGATTAAGCGGCGGTATCCGCATCACAGCCGCAAATCAGGCGGAAACGACCACAACAGAAACAACCACCGCCGAGACGACCACTTCCACCACGACGACAACGGCAACGACTTCCACCACTTCTGCGACGACAACTTCCACCACTTCCACGACCGCAACAGAAAGCACAGCGACAGAAACCACTGCCACAACAGAAACAACTCCGACCGTTCCGACAGGCACGCTGACACTTCCGCAGAACAGCATTATTCTTCGTGAGGGCAAGTCCTATGTCATTCCCATGGCAGAACCCGGCCTGATCTACAAGTCCTACAATCCCGATGTGGCAGATGTCACGGCAGACGGCACAGTCAATGCGAAGGCAAGCGGTTCTGCACAGATCGCAGTTACCGACAAGGACAGCAACAGCGCATTGCTGAATGTCAAAGTTGTGTCCGCATCGTCTGACCCGTATCTCCTTGGTGACAGCAACGGTGACGGCGATGTCAATTCCCGTGATGCGACCAATATTCTCCGTGCTGCCGCAAGAATCGGCACGGGCAGGAGCCACGGCTTCACAGATGAACAGTTCAAGGCTTCCGATGTCAACGGAGACGGTGAACTGAACGCAAGAGATGTCATTCCGGTTCTCCGCTATGCCGCCGCATACGGCGCAGGCAGGGACGTAAAGCTCACGGATTTCATCACGACATAAAAACAGCCCCCGCAGAGGTACTGCGGGGGTTATCTGTTATCTGCCAGCAAAGCGGCAGCCCTGAAAGCTGTCCCGCTGTGCCTGCAATTTGTCGATGCTGCCGAGCGTGCGGATCTTGTCCATGCTCCAGAGGGGTGCTAAGAGTTTCGCTTTTTCGCCGTCACCTGTGACACGTTCAATGACGGTTTCGGGCGGGAAATATTCAAGCTGACGGACGACAATATCCGTGTACGCTTCCTGTGAGAGAACCGGAATTTTCCCGTTTCGCCACAGATCGGCGTAGGGTGTTCCTTCGAGAATGTGCAGGAGCTGGAGCTTGACCGCCTGCGGACGGAGCTGACCGAGTACCTGTGCGGTTTCGAGCATGGCATCTGCATTTTCATCGGGCAGACCGTTAATGATGTGCAGACAGGTGCGGATGCCCCGTTCCTGCAAGGCGTGATACCCCCGCAGGAACGTCCCGAAATCGTACCCGCGGCGGAATTGTGCGGCAGTACGGTCGTGAACGGTCTGCACGCCGAGTTCCACGGTCAGATAGGTACGGCGGTTGAGAGCGCCGAGATAATCCAGCACGTCCTGCGGCAGACAGTCGGGACGAGTGCCGACCGACAAGCCGATGATGTCGGGAAATTGCAGTGCTTCCTCATATAGTTCCCGCAGGCGGGAAACAGGTGCATAGGTATTTGTGTGTACCTGAAAATAGGCGATTGCCCTTGCATCGGGGACTTTGCGGCGGATTCTCTGCATTTCGAGGGTGAGCTGCTGTGTGACGGACAATTTCTGTGTGAACGCCCCCGAACCGCCGTCACAGAAGAGGCAGCCTGTCGTGCCTTTTATGCCGTCGAGATTGGGGCAGGTGAAGCCCCCGTCCAGAACGGCTTTGTAAATGCGCCCGCCGAACGTGCGGCGATTGTGATAGGCAAGCGTGTGATAGCGCTTGTTGTCATCGGAGCAGGGGAAAGGGTTGGATTTCATGGGAGTTATCCTCTGTACAGCAGGAGTTCCCATGCGGAGAGATTGGAGCTTTCCCAGAGATCACGGGATTGGGAATCAGTGCGGTCTTGCAGACCTTTTTCGGCATCGGCGTGAAGGAGTTTGTGAAGGGTGTCGGCATCGTAGGCGGTGAGGGCAGCCCATGCATCATCGCTCATGGAACGCAGAACCGAATCATCGAAGTGTTCAAGCTGACCTGCGAGATACATTTCCGCATTATAGCGTGTGATCCATGCATCGGGGCGGGAGAAGCAGAGCAGTGCGGTCAGGACTGTAAAGGCGATTGCAGCGAGTTTGCCGAAGTTGAGATGTTCACGGAACTGACGGACGAGCAGTAAGATGAACAGCACCGCCAGCAGGAGCATGAACCACGAAGTGTACACCCGAAGCTGTGTCATGCCGTACACACGGATATAGAGGAACATTTTGGAAAGCGCCGTGTCCGTCAGGAGCAGGGAACAGATGCAGAGGAACGTGCCGTAAATTTTCAGGGGCAGGGGCTTTCTGCCGTCTGACCGTTTCGCAAGGAATCCCATGCCTGCAATGACAGCGAAATTCAGACAGCAGACCCAGCACAGTTCAAAGAAGCCTTTGCGGGCGTATTCGGCGTAGGTAAAGCCCGCCGCATCGCCCGTATAGCCGCCGAAGAAGTACTGCATCTGCGTGAAGAAGAACAGCACATACAGCAGGCAAAGCGGCGTTACCGCCGCATAGACCACGGGGGAGGGGATGATATGGAAACTTTCCGTCATTTTTGCGCATTCGTCAGCATCCATGGGGAGAGAACGGTGGACGGAGGCATAGAGCATTCCGAACAGGGCAAGTCCGATCAGGAAGCCGATCACAAGATGCATCAGCAGGGGTGTGATGCTGTCCATCGGAATCTGAAAGAGTCTTGCAATCATAGACTGCATACCGCTGTCCGCCTGACAGAGCAGAGAACCCGCAATTGCCGTGACAGGTACAGCGATGACCAGACCGAGCAGGACATAACCTGCCGTCTGCCAGAAGCCCTTGGTTTTCGCACCCGATGAGAGCGCACCCATGCCGGCGGTGTAGTTGACAAACGGCGCAGACAGCACGCCCTTGCCGAGAGAAACAGGCAGGAAGCGGAGAATGTCTCCGAACGGATTCGCTGTATGGAAGAGCAGAAGTCCGTTCGATGCGAAGAGAAAGAGCATTGCCAGCGTTTTCATGAGGGAATCCGCCGTCACGGTAAAGACGAGCGTGAAAGCGTAC
>JAILPP010000138.1 GCA_024699425.1 Oscillospiraceae bacterium
GCAGGGCGGTGACCGCCCTGCACCCGCATCACTTTTATATAATCTGACAGTCTGCGCTCATTTACAGCTCACAAATACAGCTATCGGGGCAGAATGGTTCTGCCCCTGAAACAGCCGTTATTTGTTCCTGTCTTTCGATTATACCTCTGTGAAATCGGCATCAATCACGTCGTCGTGCTTATCATTCTGCGGTGCTTCCTCAGTGAAGTCGCCGCCCATGCCTGCGCCCATATCCGGTGCGCCCTGTGCGCCTGCCTGACCATAGATCTTCTGACCCATATCCATCATTGCCTTCTGGAGATCGTCCATCTTGGTCTTCATGGCTGCGCCGTCGTTGGCATCTACCGCAGACTTGAGGTCAGCCGCCTTGGAACGAATCATATCCTGCATATCCTGCGGTACCTTGTCGCCGAATTCCTTCAATGTGTTCTCTGCCTGAAGCACCATATTCTCTGCCTGATTCTTGGTTTCTACCTCATCACGGCGCTTCTTGTCCTCCTCAGCGTAAGCCTCTGCCTCCTTGACAGCCTTTTCAATGTCGTCCTTGGACATATTGGTGGAAGCGGTAATGGAGATATTCTGCTCCTTGCCCGTGCCGAGATCCTTTGCAGAAACGTGTACGATACCGTTTCTGTCGATGTCGAATGTGACTTCGATTCTCGGAACGCCTCTCATTGCAGGAGCGATGCCGTCCAGACGGAAGGTGCCGAGCTGCTTGTTATCCTTTGCGAATCCGCGCTCACCCTGAAGCACGTTGATGTCAACGGCGGGCTGATTGTCCGCATAGGTGGAAAATACTTCGGACTTCTTGGTCGGAATGGTGGTATTTCTGGGGATCATCACTGTGCAGACACCGCCAGCGGTCTCGATACCGAGGGACAGCGGGGTAACGTCGAGGAGCATCAGACCTTCCTTGACATCGCCGCCGAGTACGCCGCCCTGAAGTGCTGCGCCGAGTGCAACGCATTCATCGGGATTGATGCCCTTGAACGGCTCCTTGCCGATGAGCTTCTTGACAGCGTCCTGTACTGCGGGGATTCTCGAAGAACCGCCGACCATCAGAACCTTGTTCAGCTCGGAAGCGCTGATCTTGGCATCTTCCAGTGCCTGACGGACAGGTCCCATTGTTGCCTGAACGAGGTCAGCGGTCAGCTCGTTGAACTTTGCCTGCGACAGGGTCAGGTCAAGGTGCTTCGGACCGGACGCATCTGCTGTGATGAACGGCAGGTTGATATTTGTGGTCGGTGTGGAGGACAGCTCAATCTTTGCCTTTTCTGCGGCATCCTTGAGTCTCTGCATTACCATTTTGTCCTGAGACAGGTCAATGCCCGTGTCCTTGCGGAACTCGTCTACCATCCAGTTGATGACTCTCTGGTCGAAGTCGTCGCCGCCGAGGTGGTTGTTGCCTGCGGTAGCCACTACCTGCTGGAAGCCCTCACCCATTTCGATGATGGAAACATCGAACGTACCGCCGCCGAGGTCATAGACCATGACTTTCTGATCTTCTTCCTTGTCGATACCGTAGGACAGTGCTGCGGCAGTCGGCTCGTTGATGATACGCTTTACATTCAGACCTGCGATCTGACCTGCATCCTTGGTTGCCTGACGCTGGGAGTCGGTGAAGTATGCGGGAACGGTGATGACTGCTTCTGTTACGGTTTCGCCGAGGTACGCCTCTGCATCCGCTTTCAGCTTCTGGAGGATCATTGCAGAGATCTCCTGCGGGGTGTACTTCTTGCCGTCGATGTCCACCTTGTAATTGGAACCCATGTGGCGCTTGATGGAAGAAATGGTCTTGTCGGGGTTTGTGATCGCCTGATTCTTGGCGACCTTGCCGACCAGACGTTCGCCTGTCTTGGAGAAAGCGACAACGGACGGAGTGGTTCTTGCACCCTCTGCGTTGGTGATAACAACTGCATTACCGCCCTCAACAACGGCTACACAGGAATTGGTTGTACCAAGGTCAATACCGATAATTTTGCTCATGATGGATAACTCCCTTTCTCTTTTATAAATTACTGCGGGACGTACAGGACATTTCCTGCTGCCCGTGGATCATGCGATTTTGTGAGCAGGCTAACCTGCAACTGCCACCATTGCGGGACGGATGAGCTTGTCATTGAGCTTGTAGCCCTTCTGGAACACTTCGCAGACCGTGCCTTCCGGATATTCCTCCGTGGCTTCGCCCTGCTTGATGGCGTTGTGAACATTCGGATCAAACTCCGCACCAAGGGACTCGACCTCTGTGACACCGAGTTTTTCGAGGAAATTCTTCATCTGTCCGAAGATCATTTCCATGCCTGACTGATACTGTGCATCGCTGCACGGTGCTTCCATGGCACGCTCGAAATTGTCCACGACGGGCAGAAGCTGTTCAATGCACCTTGCGGTGGCATCGCCGTAGACTTCTGTTTTTTCCCGTGCGGTGCGCTTGCGGAAATTGTCAAATTCGGCATAGAGCCGCAGGTAGCGTTCCCGTTCGGCTTCCACGGCTTCTTCGGTGCTGACCTCAGCGCTTACCTCCGAATCCTCATCGCCCTCGGCGGCATCTTCTGCGGGTTCGGCAGTTTCCTCCGGCATTTCGTCTGCTGTCTCCTCTTCGAGGAGTTCCTCTTTCTCGTTCTCTGCATTCATGGGATTCACCCTCTTCCTTTATACATCATCCTGCTGTTCCGACGGCGGTTCTGTGCTTTCGCCGGAAATCAGGTCTGTGATTTTCTGTGAAAAATATTCCAGATACGGAATCACCTTTGCGTAATCCAGCCGCATCGGTCCGATCACGCCAAGAGAACCAACATTCTGCTCCCCCTTGCGGTATTTCGACACGATCATGGACGAATTGCCGATGACAAAGCTGTCATTGCTCTCACCGAACACCACACGGATGCCGCTGAACGAATCGTCAAGGAGCTTTACCAGTTCGTCCTTATGCTCAATAAACCGCACGATCTCCATTTTGTCAAGGTCTTCGCAGGAGAACAGATTCTTCTCCCCGCTGAACATCAGTGCGTGCTGACGAAGATCACGGGAGATCTCGCAGATGCCCTGCACCAGCGGTGCCATGGTCATCATGTAGGCGCTCATGGCGGCGGTCAGGTTTGCCATGCGCTCGTCGGAAAGGTCTGCCACGCTCACGCCCTCCAGATTCCGGGAGAGGTACTCGGAGAACTGTCCGAGCTGCTCGTTGGTGAGATCAAATTCCAGACGGCACGCCTTGTTCTTGATCGACCCGCCCGACGTGATGAGCAGAACCACATAGACACGCCGTCCCGCGGGGATCACTTCTACCTTGGAGATCACGGAGAATTTCGGTGAAAAGTCGCTGACAACGGCGGCACACTGCGTCAGTTCGGCAAGTGCGGTCGTTGCGTTCTGGATGAGCAGTTCTTCTGTCAGCGGACCTTGTGCTTCGAGCATACTGTCGAGCCGTTCCCGTTCGGCATCGGGGAGCGCGGGGGGGCGCATCAGTTCCTCGATGTAAAGGCGGTAGCCGTTGATCGTGGGAACTCTGCCTGCGGAAGTGTGGGGCTGTTCCAGATAGCCGAGCTGTTCGAGCATCGCCATATCATTGCGGACGGTCGCAGCGGAAACGCCGATACCCGGAAGGCTGGAGATCGCTTTTGATCCTACCGGTTCACCGGTGCGGACATATTCCTCCACGACGGCTGCTAAGATTTTCAGTTTCCGTTCGTTCATTCAGATCACCTGCCCGCTGTGCGGCTCTCCTTTCTGGCAGTCATTGTTTTTAAGTGTTAGCACTCTATCTCTTTGAGTGCTAAACTTAGTGTACCACGATTTGCCCCAAATGTCAAGGGTACAGCAGAAATTTGTAGGCTTGCACAAAATTGTGCGAAAAAATCAGACAATTCAGCACAAGAATGCAGATGACTTTCGCAAAAAAACGCTGCCTCTCCCTGTGATATAATCCCCTTAGAGCAGACACACGAAAAAACAAAAGTGTGAAAACTCTAAGGGGGTTATTTTAATGTCAAGACGAAATAAAATTACGGATGAAGAACGGATGTCAGCGGTACAAG
>JAILPP010000145.1 GCA_024699425.1 Oscillospiraceae bacterium
GAGAAGTGCCGGAATGCGCAGGATATTTTGTCCTGTGCAAAGTGACTCGACCGCCGCAATACTTGGTGTATTGCAAGGAAGAGGCGCAAAGCACAGGGCAAAAGAGACAAGCAGAACGGCGCTTCGGAAGTTTTCGAGGAAGTCTAATAAAAAATAGCGGACAGTGCTTCACTTGTAGGAAACATCGTCCGCTGTTACCCATTATTCAGTTTTTATGTCTGTTTTTGGTTTTCTGCAAAGATTCTACCCAAAATCTTCAAATTTGCGATTTTTCCTATGGCACAGGAAAGCGCAGATCTTATTACTCTCCGTGCAGCAAATCAGGCGCAGTTCTGCGCTGTCGGGTACAGAGATGTGCAATACTGCTCATGATCGGAATGGCGAGGGCAAAGGCGGCTGCCTGATAAAGCTGATTGCCGTACAGCGGTGCTGTGCCGAAGATGTTCTGTGCCCAAGGGAGCCAGATCGTCAATATCAGCATGACCGCCGAGCTGAATACGGCGCCCAGCAATTTAGGGTTGGAAAAATAGCGGACGGTGAGCAAAGTACCGTGTTCTGATTTACACTCAAATACATGAAGAAGCTGTGACACGACCAGCGTAAACAGTGCTGCCGTCCTTGCCTGTGTCAGGTCACCGCCGAGCCGCAGGGAAGTACTGAATGCCCCAAGTGTACACAGTCCGATCATAATGCCTCGCCAGATAATACGGGAGAGCAACCCTCCGGCAAAGAAACTTTCCTCCGGTTTGCGGGGCGGGTGTTTCATCAGTCCTGCTTCGGGCGGCTCCAGTCCGAGTGCAATGGCAGGCAGTCCGTCTGTGGCAAGATTCACCAAAAGGAGCTGCACCGGCAGCAGCACCACGGGCATTCCCATCAGAATACCAAGAAACATCGTGATGACCTCCCCGATGTTGCAGGAAAGCAGATAGCGCACGAATTTCCGGATATTGGCATAGATACATCGTCCCTGTTCCACTGCGGAGACAAGTGTTGCCAGATTGTTGTCCATGAGGATCACATCGGCAGCCTGCTTTGCGACATCTGTCCCATCACCCATAGCAACGCCGACATCCGCTTCCTTGATCGCCGGTGCATCGTTCACGCCGTCGCCTGTCATGGTGACAATATGTCCTGCGCGCTTGTATGCCCGCACAAGGCGCAGCTTGTGAGACGGATTGACCCGTGCGAATACAGAGATCTGCGGCAGACGGCGGTCAAGCTGTACATCGCTCATCAGATCCAGTTCATCACCTGTAACAACATCACCGCCCCGCAGCAGTCCTGCCTGCTTCGCAACAGCAGCAGCAGTCTGACGATGATCGCCCGTAATCATGACGGTTTTGACAGAAGCAGCCGCACAGGTGCGGATCGCCTCTCTTGCCTCTGCACGGGGCGGATCAAACATACCCGATAGTCCGAGGAAAATCATGTCCGTTGCGGCATCCTGCAAATGGTCGGCAGTTCGCTCCGCAAAGGCAAGTACACGCAGCGCCTGCGCGGAAAGGGCATCTGCCTGTGCAGTCAACTGCTCCCGCAGATGTGCCGTCATTGGTACGACCCCCGCCTTCACACGGATTCGGCTGCACTTTGAAAGCAGAACATCAAATGCACCCTTCGTCAGCAAAAGTCGTTCTGTTCCGTCCGTCACAAGGACAGACATACATTTGGTATCGCTGTCGAAGGGTTCTTCTGCAATGCGCCGATAGCGGGAAAGCGTTTTCTGCGAAATACCGCCGGCAGCGGCAGCGGTAAGAAGTGCTGTTTCCGTCGGGTCACCGACAGCTTTCCATGTATTATCCTCCGCACGGGACAACTGTGCATTATTGCAGAGAACAGCACAGCGCAGAAGTTGCGGCAGTCCGGAAGTACGCTGCACAGAAACAGGTTTCCCGTCCGCACGGATACAGCCGTCCTGTCTTGTTCCGGAACCTGTGACTTCCAGAACCGATTCGGGCAGGGCAAGACGAGTGACGGTCATTCGGTTTTCCGTGATTGTTCCGGTTTTGTCGGAGCAGATCACAGAAGCGCAGCCGAGTGTCTCGACACTGTGCAGACGGTTGACAAGCGCCCTCTGCTTCATCATACGGCTGACCGCAAGTGCAAGCGCAATGGTCACAGTCGCGGGCAATCCCTCAGGAATGGCTGCAATGGCAATGGAGATTCCCGTCATGAGCATTTCAAAGATCGGTTCGCCCCGCAGAACGCCCGCTGCGAATACTGCCGCACAGACACCAAGACAAATGACTGCAAGTACTTTTCCGAGTTCGCCAAGCCGCTTTTGCAGCGGTGTCTCCGAGCGTTCGATTTCGGAAAGCATACCGGAGATCTGTCCCATCTGTGTGGAAGTGCCTGTTGCTGTGACCTCTGCGGTACCGCTGCCCCGTGTCACAGCAGTGCCGCTGTACAGAAGATAGGGCTTGTGCAGTCCCGTAAGATCAGCAGAAGGGGCGGCACTGTGCTTGGCAATGGGTTCTGCTTCTCCTGTGAGAAGAGATTCATTGGCATACAGACGGTTCGCTTCACGCAGAACGCAGTCGGCAGGAACGCAGTCACCGGCTTCCACAGAAATGAGATCACCGGGAACGAGCAATTCCGTCGGCAGTTCAGTCAGAGTACCGTCACGCCAGACCTTTGCTGTTGGTGCGGTCAGATTTCTAAGGGCTTCCAGTGTTTTCTCTGTTCGATACTCCTGCACGAATCCGAGAACGGCATTGAGCAGAACAATGACGGCAATGGTGACAGAATCCATCCATTCTCCCAAAGCCGCAGAGATGCCCGCCGCTGCCAGCAGAATCAGAACCATAGCATCTTTGAACTGTCCCAGAAACATTCGTACAGCCCCGGGCGGCTTGACTTGTATCAGCGTATTCCTGCCATGCTCCCTGCGGAGCGCCTCAGCTTGTGCAGTGGTAAGACCTTTCATTTGACCGTCTCCTATTCCTGTTAAATTTAGAGCTGTGATGCAAACAGACTCCTGCTGTCATTCTATGCATATACGGCAATATACAGAACAGGGACATAACAGCTCCCACGGAAGCATCCGTGGAGGTCTAATTTCCCTGTCTCCCGCATATCCTGCACCAGAAGGGGGTGAGCAGATGCGAGGAGTACGTCCTTGGAGATCTTCCGTATTCAGACTGCTTTTTGCGGCAGCGGAGGGATTTTTGATCGTGTGTTCCGGCAGCGTTATGACAGCGTTGCTGATATGGAAAGCAGGTCTGCCGTCTGCGGTGATCCTGCGCACAGTGTCAGAAATTTTGTGGGGGATGGGAGCATTCTTTGCCGGCAGGCGCAGCGGACTGCACGGCAGACGGCAGGGAGCTGCTGAGGGAGCCTTGTGCGGTGCGATACTGTTTCTGATCTGGCTTTGCGGTGTGGTGATTTTCAAAGAAGCTCCGAAAAGTATGCTGCTGCAAGGCATCATGATGCCGCTGACAGGTGCAGCAGGAGGCATTCTCGGCGTGAATACCAGACTGAAAAAACCACCGGACTGAACCCGTATGCCATTTTTTACATTCAGGTAAAAAATATTTACTTTTTTGAAAAAAGCTATTGACAAGCGTGTCGGAATATGCTATAATAAGGTCACAGAGATTCCGAAGGTAGTGGGATCTCCGAAAATGTCAAAATCATTTACTTTCGGCAGGAAAGGAGTGTCGGTTATGGTAAATGCTATGATTATCTGGGGCATTATCTTTGCAGCAGCAGTCGTTGCTGAGGCTGTGACCTTACAGCTTGTGACGATCTGGTTTGCTGCCGGTGCGCTGGGTGCTTTCATTGCTGCGGCACTGGGAATGCCGTTTGCGGTGCAGGCTGTGATCTTCACAGGCGTTTCCGTTCTGCTGCTTTGTCTGACACGTCCGCTTCTCAGGAGTTTCCGTGTCCGGAATGTCATTCCCACCAATGCAGACGCAGAAGTCGGTAAGCTCGCTGTTGTGACCGAGGACATCAACAATTCTCAGGACACCGGCAGAGTCCGCATCGGCGGCGTGAACTGGCGTGCAAGAAGCTCGCAGGAGGAGTCCATCAGCAAGGGGACAAGCGTCCGTGTGACTGCGATCGAGGGAACGACGGCTTTTGTTGTTCGGGAAGCACCGTGATACACGCTCTGTCAGCCAACAAAACACATCAAATCAATCACAGGAGGAACAGGTTATGGGAAACATCGGACTTTATATCATTCTGGCACTGGTTATTTTTGTACTGATCGTGCTGATCAAGTGCATCGTTATCGTACCGCAGGCGTATGTATATGTGGTGGAACGGCTCGGCACCTTCCGCTGCGAACTGGGAACTGGTCCCAAGCTGCTGGCACCGTTCATTGACCGTGTTGCCAAGAAAGTCTCTCTGAAAGAACGTGTTGTGGACTTCAAACCGCAGCAGGTGATTACAAAGGATAATGTTACCATGCAGATCGACACGGTCGTATTCTTTCAGGTAACAGATGCCAAGCGCTATACTTACGGCATTGAGAACCCCATGATGGCAATTGAAAACTTTACCGCCACAACACTGCGTAATATCATCGGTGAACTGGAACTCGACTCCACGCTGACTTCCCGTGATACGATCAACACCAAGATCACAGCGATTCTGGACGAAGAGACTGACCGCTGGGGCATCAAGGTGATTCGTGTCGAGCTGAAAAATATTCTCCCGCCGAGAGAAATTCAGGAATCTATGGAAAAGCAGATGAAGGCGGAGCGTGAGCGCCGTGAAAAGATCTTGCAGGCAGAGGGCGAAAAGAAGTCACAGGTACTTGTTGCCGAGGCAGAGAAGGAGTCCAAGATCCTCCGTGCCGAAGCTGAAAAGCAGGCGGAAATCCTGAAAGCTGAGGCGGAAAAGGAAGCTATGATCCTCCGTGCCGATGCCGTCAAGGAACAGAAAATCCGTGAAGCAGCCGGTGAAGCGCAGGCAATTGAACAGGTACAGCAGGCGCTTGCCGAGTCGCTCAAGAAACTCAACGAAGCCAATCCGACTGATGCTGTTCTGACACTGAAAGCATATGAAGCCTTCATGAAGGCAGCAGACGGCAAGGCGACCAAGATCATCATTCCGAGCGAGATTCAGGGACTTGCAGGACTTGCCGCCGGTCTGAAATCGGTTGCAGAGAGTGAAAGAAAATAGACTTTCTCGGAAACTGGAGAAGTGTCAGATTCCGCAGGATATTTTGTGACTGACAAAGAGACTCGACCGCAGGAATACTGTATGTATTGCAAGGGAGAGGCTCGAAGTCAGGTGCAAAAGAGACAAGGAAGATGACGCTTCGGAAGTTTCTGAGGAAGTCTAATAACTCCATCCCCCTCCGGTATGTGCCGGAGGGGATTTTTCGAGGTGAAGTATGCAGGAACTCTTACAGGCTTTTGACATAAACGCAGCGGTCATCGGGACGGAACAACTCTCCGGCGGATGCATTCACAAAACAATCCGCATCCGCACAACGAAGGGAGATTTGATTGCGCAGGAGCTGCATCCGACCGCATTTCCCGACTTGGAAGCGCTCATGCATAAGCTCATTTCGGTGACGGACTACCTGCGCAAAAATGCCCCCGACTGCGTAACGCTGCATTTCTATGCGGCACGGGACGGCTCCTATCTGCACAACGGCTGGCGGTTGGCGGACTGCATCTCCGGAACAGTTCGGAATGATCGCAGCCCGGAAACAGCATATGCAGCAGGAAAAGCGTTCGGAACATTTCAGTCAGTGCTGCGGGATTATCCTCCCATCAAAGAACCACCTTTCCATGATCCGGCAAAGCGGTTTGCAGAACTGGAGGCGGCTGCATCTGCTGCCGTCGGTCAGACCGAACGGGAACTGCTTTCCCGTCTGCATCGTCTGCGGCAACCCGCATGCTTTCTTTCGGAACAGGCACTTCCTTTCCACACAGTCCACAATGACACCAAAATCAGCAACCTGCTCTTTTCAAAAAAGAGTGATTTGCCCACTGTAATTGATCTCGATACGGTGGGAACAGGTCTTGCGGCATATGATTTCGGTGATGCCGTCCGTTCGCTGCATGGCAGGTCAGAGCAGCTTGATCGTTCCATTCTGAAAGCCTTTACAGGCGGATTTCTAGAAGGTGCAGCCCATCTCACGCCCGAAGAGCGTGACCTGCTCCCATTTGGCATTGTATCTGTTTCAGCAGAACTGGCGGCAAGGTATCTCACCGATCATCTCACCGGTAATCACTACTTTCATCGTCCGGACAGCCTTTCCAGAGCCGCACAACTGACAGCTCTGGCAGAAAGCACCGCCGCCCGTTTATAAGCAGGTCACTACTTTGCCTTCTGGCAGTTCATTAGACTTCCTCAGAAACTTCCGAAGCGTCATCTTCCTTGTCTCTTTTGCACCTGACTTTGAGCCTCTCCCTTGCAATACATACAGTATTCCTGCGGTCGAGTCTCTTCGTCAGGCACAAAATATCCTGCGGAATCTGA
>JAILPP010000009.1 GCA_024699425.1 Oscillospiraceae bacterium
CAGGCAGGCAAGGGCACTCCCTGTCTGATCGCTGTACAGCAGGATGCTACCGGCGATGCACAGGAGATCGGTCTGGCTTATGCTGACGGTATCGGCGGTTCCCGTGCAGGTGTTCTGGAGACAACATTCAGAACCGAGACGGAGACTGACCTGTTCGGTGAGCAGGCTGTCCTCTGCGGCGGTGTTTGCGCTCTGATGCAGTGCGGCTTTGAGACACTCGTTGAGGCCGGCTACGATCCGAGAAATGCATACTTCGAGTGCATCCACGAGATGAAGCTCATCGTTGACCTGATCTACCAGTCCGGTTTTGCAGGCATGAGATATTCCATCTCCAATACTGCGGAGTACGGTGACTATGTAACCGGTCCGAAGATCATCACCGAGGATACCAAGAAGGCAATGAAGAAGGTTCTGGCTGATATTCAGGACGGTTCCTTTGCCAAGGAATTCCTGCTGGATATGTCCGATGCAGGCAATCAGGTTCACTTCAAGGCAATGCGCAAGCTCCATGCAGAGCATCCGTCCGAGGTCGTTGGTGCAGAGATCCGCAAGCTCTATAGCTGGAACTCTGAGGATGACAAGCTCATCAACAACTAAGATTTGTAAGCCGTGTGCCTGAAACGATATGCTGCAGCGGGGCAGTGCGCCCTGCTGCGGCGCAGGCACCGCACAGGCAGGAATCCCGTTTCACCGGGATTTTTTGCCATTTATGGAGAATTCCCATTCTATGCGGATTTTTGCCGCATTACGGCGACATTTTGAAAAGTGAGGTCTGTTTATGTTTTTTGATGCAAAAACAACTGGTGCGCATTGTGCGCCGCAGCGTTCTCTGCTTCATGCGCTCGGTCTGACAAAAGAGGAAATGGAGCGCCCTCTGGTTGGTATCGTCAGCTCCTACAATGAGATCGTACCGGGTCACATGAATATCGACAAGATCGTCGAGGCGGTAAAAATGGGCGTAGCAATGGCAGGCGGTACGCCGATCGTATTTCCGGCGATTGCAGTCTGTGACGGTATCGCCATGGGTCACAGGGGCATGAAGTATTCCCTTGTCACCCGTGATCTGATCGCAGATTCCACTGAGGCAATGGCACTTGCCCACGCATTTGATGCACTGGTCATGGTGCCGAACTGTGACAAGAACGTGCCGGGTCTGCTGATGGCTGCTGCCCGTGTCAACGTTCCGACCATTTTTGTTTCCGGCGGTCCGATGCTTGCAGGTCATGTGGGCGGCAAGAGAACGAGTCTTTCTTCCATGTTCGAGGCAGTCGGCTCGTTCAAAGCGGGTAAAATAGATCAGGAAGCACTGGACGAATTTGAACTGAATGCATGTCCTACCTGCGGCTCCTGCTCCGGTATGTATACCGCAAATTCCCACAACTGCCTGACCGAAGTACTCGGCATGGGTCTGCGTGGAAACGGCACGATCCCGGCAGTTTATTCCAAGCGTCTGGAACTGGCAAAACACGCCGGTATGCAGGTCATGGAGCTTTACAGAAAGAACATCCGTCCCCGTGACATCATGACCGAGAAGGCGTTCCGCAACGCTCTGACGGCGGATATGGCACTCGGCTGCTCGACCAATTCCATGCTGCATCTGCCGGCAATCGCCAACGAATGCGGCGTGAAGATCAATCTCGACATTGCCAATGAAATTTCCGCAAAAACCCCGAATCTCTGCCATCTTGCGCCCGCAGGTCACACCTACATGGAACAGCTCGATGAAGCAGGCGGTGTGTATGCGGTTCTCAATGAGCTGTCAAAGAAAGACCTGCTCAATCTCGATGTGATGACCGTCACGGGCAAGACCCTCGGTGAAAATATCGCAAACGTGGTCAACCGTGACCCCGAAGTCATCCGCCCGATCGACAATCCGTATTCCCAGACAGGCGGTATCGCCGTCCTCAAGGGCAATCTTGCTCCCGACGGCTGTGTTGTCAAGAGAAGTGCCGTTGCGCCCGAAATGCTCGTGCATGAAGGTCCTGCCCGTGTATTCGATTCCGAGGAGGAGTCCATCGCTGCCATTTACGCAGGCAAGATCAAGCCCGGTGACGTGGTTGTCATCCGCTACGAGGGACCGTCGGGCGGTCCTGGTATGCGTGAGATGCTTTCCCCGACTTCTGCGATTGCGGGCATGGGTCTGGACAAGGAAGTTGCGCTCATCACCGACGGCAGATTCTCCGGTGCGACCCGCGGCGCGGCGATCGGTCATGTTTCTCCGGAAGCGGTTCGGGGCGGTCTGATCGCTTACGTTCAGGACGGCGACATCATCTCCATCAACATTCCGGAATACAGGATCGAGCTGAAAGTCTCCGACGAGGAGATCGCAAAGCGCAAGGAAACGACCAAGATCAAGGTCAAGACCGATGTGACCGGCTATCTCAAGCGCTATGCAAAGATGGTTTCCTCTGCGGATAAGGGTGCGATCATCAATTATATCGACTAAGCTATAAATGAGCGCAGATATACAAAAGCGATGCGGGTGCAGGGCGGTCGCCGCCCTGCACTGTATAAGCGACCAGCCCGCCGTCTTGTATACTTTGCTAAGAATACTCGTTTATAACTTTTAACACGAAAGGACTGAAGTACATGGGTATGACCATGACACAGAAGATCCTCGCCGCACACGCCGGCCTCGACAAGGTTGAGGCAGGACAGCTCGTGCTGGTGAATCTGGATCTCGTGCTTGGCAATGATATTACCTCTCCGGTTGCCATCAAGGCATTCAACCGGATGGGGAAGGAGAGCGTTTTCGATAAGGAGAAGGTGACCATGGTAATGGATCACTTTGCTCCGAACAAGGACATCAAGGCGGCTCAGCAGTGCATGATGTGCCGTGATTTCTGCGGTGTGCAGGATATTACTCATTTTTATGACGTGGGTCAGATGGGCATTGAACACGCCCTGCTCCCCGAAAAAGGACTTGTTGTTTCGGGTGATGCCGTGATCGGTGCGGACTCCCACACCTGCACTTACGGCGCACTCGGCGCATTTTCGACCGGTGTCGGCTCGACCGATATGGCGTGCGGCATGGCGATCGGCAAGGCATGGTTCAAAGTGCCGTCTGCTCTGAAATTCGAGCTGAAAGGCAAGCTGAACAAGTACGTTTCCGGCAAGGACGTGATCCTGCACATCATCGGCATGATTGGCGTGGACGGCGCACTGTACAAGTCGATGGAATTTGTCGGCGAGGGGCTGTCCTCTCTGTCGATGGCAGATCGTCTCTGCATGGCGAATATGGCAATCGAGGCAGGCGCAAAGAACGGCATTTTTGCCGTGGATGACATCACCAAGGAATATGTGAAAGCACATTCTGACCGTGAACCTGTTGTTTACACCGCAGATGCCGATGCCGAGTACGAAAAGACCTATGTCATCGACCTGTCCGAGATCAAGAACACCGTTGCATTCCCGCATCTGCCCGAAAACACCCACACCACGGACGAAATTGAAGAAATTAAGATCCAGCAGGTTGTGATCGGTTCCTGCACCAACGGCAGACTGGAAGATCTGAAAGCCGCTGCCGGGATCATGCAGGGAAAGAAAGTTGCAAAGGGCGTTCGCTGCATCGTCATTCCCGCAACCCAGAAGATCTATCTTGAAGCTATGGAGGCGGGTTATCTGAAAACCTTCATCGAGTGCGGTGCAGTGGTTTCCACACCGACCTGCGGTCCGTGTCTCGGCGGTCATATGGGCATTCTTGCCGAGAATGAGCGTGCCGTTGCAACCACAAACCGCAATTTCATCGGCAGAATGGGTCACACGACTTCTGAAATCTATCTGGCATCTCCCGAAGTGGCTGCCGCAAGTGCGGTCATGGGCAGAATTGCCGCCCCTGAGGAGGTGCTGTAAATGAAAATGACAGGTACGGTCATCAAGTACGGTGACAATGTGGATACGGACGTTATCATCCCCGCACGTTATCTGAACACCAGCGACCACAAGGAACTGGCTTCCCACTGCATGGAAGATCTGGACACCACGTTCGCTTCCCGTGTCAAAGAGGGCGACATCATGGTTGCAGGCTGGAATTTCGGCTGTGGTTCTTCCCGTGAACACGCCCCAATTGCCATCAAGGCAAGCGGTATTTCTCTGGTCATTGCCAAGAGCTTTGCACGGATTTTCTACCGCAATTCCATCAATATCGGTCTTGCAATCGTGGAATCTCCGGAAGCTGCGGAGGCAATCGCCGAGGGCGACACCATCACGGCAGATCTGGACAACGGCGTTCTCCACAACGAGACGACCGGTCAGGATTACGCAGTAGAGCCGTTCCCGGCATTTATCCAGACCATTATCGAAAACGGCGGTCTGGTGGAATCCATCAGGAACGGAAGTATCAAGTAATGAATCTCAAAGAACTCGAAGCGGAACTTGGCACGCTTACGGTCTTTGGCGGCGTGAATGCGGATGAAGTCTTTTCGGAATTCCGTTTTATGCTCTTTATGCTGGAGCGTAAGCAGGCAAGCCGCTTTGCATGGCAGCTCTACCGGCACATGACGGACGACTGGACGGCGTATCTGCGTGACCTGATTTTTACCATGGAAACGCCGTGTACTTATTTTGCATCTGTCGGAAAGCCCATTCCCGTATGTATCGAACAGGCTGCCAGACATGATCTGAACGTCCTTTCAGTTGCTGCGGGCGTGACAACGGAGCTGGTTTCTTTTTGCATGAATGCTGCGGAAGGGGAGTACATCCCGTCATGGAAGGCGGAACCGATTGATCTGGAAAGCCTGTATTTCGAGCGCCTCGCTGAGATCGGCAGGCACGGATTCGGCGTATTTGCAAAGTACAGGATGTTTCACATGGAACTGTCAGAAAAGCAGGAAAACGGCTATATTCTGGAGCCTGCGCTCTATCCTGACAAGACGGTGCTGCATGACCTGATCGGCTATGAACTGCAAAGATCACAGATCATCGAGAACACGAAAGCCCTGCTTGCCGGAAAGAAAGCTGCCAATATCCTGTTATACGGCGATGCGGGAACGGGCAAGTCCGCAACGGTCAAGGCAGTTGCCAACGAATTTGCAGACGAGGGTCTGCGCCTGATCGAACTCTCCAAGGACGAACTGCACCTGATGCCGAAACTTCTGGACAAGCTGGGGGCGAATCCGCTGAAATTCATTCTGTTCATCGACGACCTGAGTTTTCAGGAGAACGATGACAATTTCAGTGCGCTCAAAGCTGTTCTGGAGGGGAGCATTTCCGCAAGAACGCAGAATACCGTCATTTATGCGACCAGCAACCGCCGTCATATCGTGCGGGAGACATTTTCACAGCGTGCGGGCGATGAAATTCACCGCAACGATACCATGCAGGAAACGATCTCGCTTTCCGAGCGTTTCGGCATCAAGGTGTATTTTGAAAAGCCTAACAAAGCGTTGTATCTGGAAATCGTGTCGGCACTTGCCGTACAGTACGGACTGGAAATGGATGCAGAGGCGCTTGCCCTCGAAGCGGAACGCTTTGCCATGCGCAAAAGCGGCAGAAGCGCCCGCGCTGCAAGACAGCTCATCGAACAGATGATTGCCAAGCAAGCATTGAATTGTTCGCAGAATTGCGATAATGAGGAGTGATTTACCATGCTGACGCTGGATAAGATTTATCATGCCGGCTATGTGCTGGAAAGCGTCATCCGGCAGACGGACATCATTCATGCCCCGAAGATCTGCCCCGATGCCAATGTTTACCTGAAAACCGAGAATCTTCAGATCACAGGTTCTTTCAAGGTAAGAGGTGCTTACTATAAAATTTCCCAGCTTTCCGAAGAGGAGAAAGCGAAGGGCGTGATTGCCTGCTCTGCGGGAAATCATGCGCAGGGCGTTGCGCTTGCCGCTACCAAAAACGGCATCAAATCGCTGATCTGCCTGCCTGACGGTGCGCCGATCTCCAAGGTCGTGGCAACAAAGGGCTATGATGCGGAAGTATGTCTCGTGCCGGGTGTGTATGATGATGCCTATCAGAAAGCCCGTGAACTGGAACAGGAAAAAGGCTACACGTTCGTGCATCCGTTCGATGATGAAGATGTCATTGCCGGACAGGGCACGATCGGTCTGGAGATCATCAAGCAGATGCGTGATGTGGACGTGGTTGTTGTTCCGGTCGGCGGCGGCGGACTGATTTCGGGCGTTGCCTTTGCGCTGAAATCCCTCAACCCGAATATACGGGTATACGGTGTACAGGCAAGCGGTGCGCCCTCTATGGTGCAGTCGCTAGAATCGGACGAGATCGTGTGTCTGGAGAAGGTCAGCACGGTTGCGGACGGCATCAAGGTCAAGGAACCCGGCGCAAACACATTCGAGCTGGTCAAGAAGTATGTGGACGGCGTTGTGACCGTCACCGATGACGAAGTTTCCACGGCGATCCTGACGCTTATCGAACAGCAGAAGCTCATTGCCGAGGGTGCGGGCGCAGTTTCCGTTGCGGCGGTGATGTTCGACAAGATTCCCGACATCAAGGGAAAGAACGTTGTCTGCCTTGTATCTGGCGGTAATATTGACGTGACGATTCTGTCCCGTGTCATCAAGCGTGGTCAGCTCAAGATGGGCTGCACGGATATGCTTGTCATTCAGCTTGAGGACAAGCCGGGTCAGCTCAAGGGCGTATCTGCGATCCTTGCAGATCTGGGCGGCAATGTCGTTTCCATTCATCACGAGAGAGCAAGCGAGGACAGCGATATTACAGACACCATTCTGCGTATCGGTCTGGAAACACGCAACCATGAGCATATCCGTCAGATCCGCAAGGCGCTGTCAGAGGCGGGCTTTAAGATCGTCAACAAGTAAGGAACTATCAATGAGCGCGGACTGTCAAATTATACAAAAGCGATGCGGGTGCAGGGCGGTCACCGCCCTACTCTGTATAAGCGACCAGCGGCGCTCGTTCCTTGCTGGCTGTCTGCTTATGCCGAGGGGGTTTGGGGGGCGAGTAGCCCCCCAATACCAGCCCGCCGCCTTGTATATTTTTCAGGAATGCTCATTTACAGACAGAAAGGATGTTTTTTTATGGCAGAAAAGATTTATACGGAAAATGCACCGGCAGCGATCGGTCCGTACTCTCAGGCAATCAAGGCAGGCAATGTGATCTATACCTCCGGTCAGATCGCAATCGTTCCGGCAAGCGGCAACATCGAGGCAAAGGACATTCAGGGACAGACCGAACAGGTCATGCAGAACCTGAAAAACGTCCTTGCGGCAGCCGGCACGGATTTCGGCAAGGTTGTCAAGACCACTTGTTTTCTGGCAGATATTGCCGATTTTGCCGCATTTAACGAGATCTACGGCAAATACATCACCGAAAAGCCCGCAAGAAGCTGCGTGGCAGTCAAGGATCTGCCCAAGGGCGCATTGGTTGAAGTCGAGGTCATCGCTGTTACAGATTGATCGCATCGCAAAAAAAATTGATTTTTTTTGAAAAAAGACTTTACAAATCCGTATTGATGTGATATAATAGTATTGTTCCGTGTACTTGGACCGGGGGATACGCCCGATACGGGAATTTTACCTGCCCCTCTCTATGTTGCGGAGAATAAATTGCAAAGAGGTGAATACAACATGCTGCGTAAGGAAGAGAAAACGGCTGTGATCGAGAACAACCGTACTCACGAGACCGATACAGGTTCTCCTGAGGTACAGATTGCCATTCTGACCCGCCGAATCAACGATCTGACCGAGCATCTCAAGATGCACAAGAAGGATCATCATTCCAGAAGAGGTATGCTGAAGATGATCGGCCGCAGAAGAAACCTGCTGGCTTACCTGAAGAAGAAGGACATCAACAGATACCGTGCGATCATCGCAAAACTGGGCATCCGTAAGTAAGACACATCACAGGGCAGCGGGGGGAATCCCGTCTGCCCTTTGTGTGCAGATCACAGTCAACCGGAGTGTTGCGGCTGCTTCCCTGAATGTAAGAGGTTAGAAGCAAGGAGCAGGACTGCACTGCTGTTTGCTTCTAAGTTCTTACCTCTTCAGTGCATGATGCCGGAAGGCGGTGTGCAGAGTAAGCTGTGGACGGCTCCGCAAAGGAGGATTATTCATGTTTGAAAATTACAGGAAGTTTGAGACAACCTATGCCGGCAGACCGCTGATCGTGGAGACAGGCAAGACCTGCGAACTCTCCAACGGTTCCTGCTGGGTTCGCTACGGCGAGACAACCGTGATGGCAAACGTCACCGCAAGCGCCAAGCCCCGTGACGGCATTGACTTTTTCCCGCTGTCCGTGGATTACGAGGAGAGACTGTATTCCGTCGGCAGGATTCCCGGCTCTTTCACCAAGCGTGAGGGCAAGCCTTCCGAAAAGGCGATTCTGACTTCCCGTATGGTTGACCGCCCGATTCGTCCGCTGTTCCCGAAGGATATGCGCAATGACGTTTCCGTTGTCATGACCGTTCTGTCCGTGGATCCTGACTGCTCTCCGGAGATCACAGGCATGATCGCCACATCCATCGCCATTGCCATTTCCGATATTCCGTGGAACGGTCCGATTGCAGGTATCAGCGTGGGTTTGATCGACGGCAAGATCGTCCTGAACCCCACCAAGGAGCAGAGAGAACACAATGACCTCAACCTGACCGTTGCAGGTTCTGCAAACAAGATCGTCATGATCGAAGCAGGTGCCAACGAGGTCGATGAAAAGACCATGCTCGATGCCATTATGACAGGTCATGAGGAGATCAAGAAGCTGGTCGCTTTCATCTCCGAGATGCAGAAGGAGATCGGCAAGCCGAAGTTTGAATTTGAGTCGCAGGAGATCCCGCACGAGATGTTCGATGCAGTGGAAGCTCTGGTCGGCGAGAAGGTCAAGGTCGCACTTGACACCAATGACAAGAATATCCGTGATGCCCGCATGAAGCCCATCACTGATGAAGTTCATGCCGCATTTGATGAGCAGTACGGCGAAAACGGTCCGATGAAGCTCGATGAATGCCTGTATAAGCTCCAGAAGAAGATCGTCCGCAACTGGCTCTACAACGGCAAGCGTGTGGACGGCAGAGGCATTGACGAGATCCGTCCGCTGGCTGCGGAAGTCGGACTTCTGCCCCGTGTACACGGTTCCGGTCTGTTCACAAGAGGTCAGACACAGGTCATGACCGTTGCAACGCTCGGACCTGTCAGCGATGCGCAGAAGATCGACGGTCTTGATGAGGAGACCAGCAAGCGCTATATGCACCAGTACAATTTCCCGTCCTATTCCGTCGGCGAGACCAAGCCTTCCAGAGGTCCCGGCAGACGTGAGATCGGTCACGGCGCACTCGCAGAAAAGGCACTGGTTCCTGTTCTGCCGAGCGTGGAAGAATTCCCGTATGCAATGCGTCTTGTTTCCGAAGTGCTTTCCTCCAACGGTTCTACTTCGCAGGGTTCGATCTGCGGTTCCACACTGGCACTGATGGACGCAGGCGTGCCGATCAAGGCACCTGTTGCAGGTATCTCCTGCGGTCTGATTACGTTCCCGGATTCGGATGACTTCATGACAATGGTGGATATTCAGGGTCTTGAGGACTTCTACGGCGATATGGACTTCAAGGTAGGCGGTACGCACAAGGGCATTACTGCCATTCAGGTGGACATCAAGGTAGACGGTCTGACACCGGCGATCATTGCGGAAGCATTTGAAAAGACCCGCAAAGCCCGTCTTTATATCCTCGATGAGATCATACTCAAGGCAATTCCCGCACCCCGTGCAGAGGTCGGTGCATACGCTCCGAAGATGCTCCAGACCAAGGTACCTGTGGACAAGATCCGTGAGGTCATCGGTCAGGGCGGCAAGATCATTCAGAAGATCTGCGCTGAGTGCGATGTAAAGATCGACATCAACGAAGAGGGCAATGTATTTGTCAGCGGCATCAATATGGAGAACGCAAAGAAGGCAATCCAGATCGTGGAGACAATCGCACATGACCCCGAAGTCGGCGCAATCTATAAGGGCAAGGTCGTTCGTCTGATGAATTTCGGCGCATTCGTGGAAATCGCACCGGGCAAGGACGGACTGGTTCACATCTCCCAGCTTGACAACCGCCGTGTAGAGCGTGTGGAAGACGTTGTACAGATCGGTGACGAGATCGTTGTCAAGGTGACAGAGATCGACAAGCAGGGCAGAATCAATCTCTCCCGCAAGGAAGCACTCGCCGAGATCGCAGCCAAGAAGAACAATAAGTAAGTATTTCCTGATCCCCGCAGGAGTTTCCTGCGGGGGATTTTTTGTACAAATGACAGAAAGACCGTTGTAAAGGGGAAAATTCTTTGTAAAATCTGTAATTGCATTTTTGGGCTTTTTTTAGTATAATAATAAGGGGATATGATATCCCCCATCAGATACAGATAGGAGAAGTACGAATGAAGCATAGCAGCATTCTGCGCACAGCGGCGGTGTTGCTGTCCGCTTTTGTGACGGCAGCCGTATTTCCGTCTCCCTGCGCATATGCCGAGAGCGTTCCGCCCGGTGCAGTCAGTGTCATCAATACCGACATGGGGACGACATTTTATTATGATACCCCTGCATCCGGCGGTATGACAGCCATGTGGAACGATGCCGTTTCCGCATCTGCGGCAACGGTCAAGCTGTTCACCGACTGGACTTCCGTCAACGGCACACAGCTTGTCACAGAGGGAAAAGGTGCCGCCTTCAACGGCGTGATCTGCGTTCCCTCCGGACATGAAGTGACCATTGACCTGAACGGGCATTCCATTGACCGTGCCCTCAGCGCCTCCGTGGAAAACGGAGAAGTCATCTATGTGGAAAGCGGCGCAACGCTGAAACTGACGGATACCACAGCGGCATCCGGCGGTGCGGGCAGGATCACAGGCGGAAACAGTACGAACAGTGCAGGCGGCATTCAGGTCGCAGCAGGCGGCAAGCTCATCATCTGGGGCGGCAGTATCAGCGGCAATCATACAGATGCAAGCGGCGGCGGCATCGTTCTTGACGGCGAGGGTGCAAGTCTGTATATGACAGGCGGCAAGATTGAAAAGAACACCGCAGACGGCAGCGGCGGCGGCATTGCAATGGCGTCGGCATCTGTAGAAGTCATCAGCGGCAATATTTCCGAGAATGCAGCCGGTGAGAACGGCGGCGGTATTTTCCAGCAGGGCGGAACGGTCAGCTTTCAGGCGGGCAGTGTTTCGTCAAATTCTGCTGTTTCAGGCGGCGGAATCTGTACGCTTGAAGATGCTTCACTCAGTCTGCGTGGTTCGGCGACGATTCAGAACAACGTAGCCGGAACTGCCGAACAGCAGGGAAGAGGCGGCGGTATCTTTGCGCAGGGTTCCAAGCCCGTCATCTTTGCAGATTCTCCGTCCGTGACGGGCAACCGTCAGTCTGACGGAACGATCAGCAACCTGACATTCTTTGTATCATCGCAGCCTTTTGTCGGTCCCCGTGTGGAAGATCAGGGCGTGACGGGAACAGCAGTCGTAGGTGTGAATTTTGTCGGCGGGGAAGAGCGTGAAATGGGCTTTGCGCCGTCGTGGAATACGAATATTTTCAAGGCGGACGGTGCATTTCAGCTCATCGAGGCGGATCAGGTCTACTATCTGAAGCGTCCTGCATCACCGGAAGATTACATGCCGTTTGTCTGGATCGGCATGGGAGCGATCGTGGTAATCCTGATCGTGCTGATCACGACCATTCTCGTGGCAGTCAAAAAGAAAAAGAACCGCAGGAAGAAGCGCAAAAAACGCAGCAGTCAGGGTCAGCGCCCTGTCAGAAAACAAGGATAAGAAAATCCCTGAGCATTTCCGCAATGCTCAGGGATTTTGTGCTGTTTACACGTTGATCTCAGCCTTGTCGTCGGAAACGCCGTTGGCATCGAGGACGGGCTTGACACAGTTAGCAATAAATTCCTCTACCTGCTGCGGGCATCTGCCGATGAAGTTTTCCGGAGCCATGATCGCATCCATTTCCTCTTTGGAGATCATGAAGATCGGGTCAGCGAGGATCAGTTCGCACAGGTTGTTGTCCAGACCTTCTTTCTTGACACGTTCGCCCGCCTGCATGGAATACTGACGGATCTTCTCGTGAAGTTCCTGACGGTTTCCGCCCTTCTTCACAGCATCCATCATGATATTTTCAGTTGCCATGAAGGGCAGTTCAGCCATGACACGTCTGCGGATGATCTTCTCGTAAACGACAAAGCCGTTTTCGGGGTCGGTGACGTTGAGCATGATATTCAGGATCGCATCCACGCCGAGGAATGCCTCAGCCACGGAAATGCGCTTGTTGGCAGAATCGTCAAGGGTGCGTTCAAACCACTGTGTTCCGGCAGTGAAAGCGGGGTTCAGCACGTCGCACATCACATAGCGGGCAAGCGATGTAATACGCTCGTCACGCATGGGATTCCGCTTGTATGCCATCGCAGACGAACCGATCTGACTCTTCTCAAACGGTTCTTCCATCTCCTTGAAGCTCTGCATCAGGCGAATGTCATTGGAGAACTTCATCGCAGACTGGGCAATTCCTGCGAGCACGGAGCAAACCTGATAATCCACCTTGCGGGAATACGTCTGACCGGAAACGGGAACCACGGCATCAAAGCCCATTTCCTTTGCGATCTTCTCTTCGAGCGCCTTTACCTTGTCCGTGTCGCCCTCAAACAGTTCCATGAAGGAAGCCTGTGTACCTGTCGTACCCTTTGAACCGAGGAGTTTGAGCGATTTCATGCGGAAATCGAGATCTTCGAGATCCATGAGCAGTTCATTGCACCAGAGCGTGGCACGCTTTCCGATGGTGGTAAGCTGTGCGGGCTGCAAATGCGTATAGGCAAGGCAGGGGAGCGCCTTATACTTATCAGCGAACACGGCAAGCTGGGAAATGACCTTGACGAGCTTACGCTTGACAACTTCAAGGGCATCACGCATGATGATGACATCGGTATTATCCCCGACATAGCAGGAAGTTGCACCGAGGTGAATGATCTTTTCCGCATTGGGGCAGGCATCGCCGTAGGTGTGAACGTGTGCCATGACATCGTGGCGGAACTGCTTTTCATACATTGCCGCCTTTTCGTAGTCAATGTCGTCGATATGTGCGGCAAGCTCATCGACCTGCGCCTGTGTGACGGGCAGACCCAGCTCCATTTCGGCGCGGGCAAGTGCGACCCAGAGTTTTCTCCAGGTGGTGAATTTCTTGTCGGCAGAGAAGATGAACTGCATCTCCTTGCTGGCATAACGAGTACAGAAGGGGCTTTCATAGCTCTGATTTGACATACGTATTCCTCCAGATCAATCAAATGTCTGCGGCTCCCAGAGCAGCACGGGACACAGCGCATCATAGGGCTGTACCTCGTCCGGATGTGCCGCAGCATAGGCAAAAACAGGATCGGCAAGCTCGTCCCTGACAAAACGGAGCAGCACCGCAAGGGGCTTTTCTGTCAGCGCATCGCAAAGCGGTGAAACGGCAATGACCCGTCTGCCGTTCAGATGCATGACCCGAAACGGGAACAGACGGCAGACAAAGGGCTTGTCCTCACCGAGCATACAGCCGTTTTCGGGGTCAAGCAGGGGACAGGCGCAGCCGCCCTCGTCATCTGTCACCGTCAGGCGGAAGCGGAAGGAATCCGTCCCCGCCGATACAACAGCGGCATCGGGCAGCAGCGAAGCGATCCGATCCCGCATACGGCGGTCAAATACGGGGGTTTCCCGAAAGTCATAGCTGTCGAAAACACAGCAGAGACGGCACTGCGCACAGGTCTTGCGGCAGAGCAGCTTTGTCAGCACGGGCAGCACCTCCTGTTTTCTCCAAAGCCTTGTTTGTGATTCTGCGAAATGCCAAAGGCTGTGTACGGGGCTTGCCTGATACCCCGATCTTCGGAAAGAACTGATTTCCTCGGAAATTTCCGAAGCTCTTTTATTATTGTATCATATTTTCTTTCGGGTGTCAATAGACCGCCCCGAAACTTGCGGGGAAGTCTGACAAAGAGCAGCCGTTCAGGTAGAAAAATTTTCGGAAAACAGTTTACATTTTCGGGATTGTGTGGTATAATAATAATACGCAACCGTACAAGCGACACGCAGAAATGAGAGGGAAAGAAAATGGCTCAGAACGAAAAACAGAAACAGCGGAATTTCCGTGTCAGATATGACCGTATCCTTGTTTGCTTCATCATCCTGATCGTGATGATCCTGCTTATGACTTCCTGCATCAGCAGTTGCGTCAAGAAAACGAATCATCCGCATGATACGCCCGCTGCCGGCCCTGTTGAGGACGAGCTGGTGAGTGAACCGCCTGACGGGATCACGGCAACTGCCGCACCTGCGGAGACGGTCAGTGCCTACCAGACGGTTTCCCGCAGTAAGGAAGATATTACCAGAGGCAGTCTTGTGCTTGCCAACAAGAAACACCCGATAGAGTATGATACAGAAGCCATCGAAGCGGGTACGTCCAAGGACATCAGCTTTGTGACGATCAAGAGCATTCTTGACACACACGCTTCCCCCAAGCCCTATACTGCAAAGGACTGGGAAGTCGGACTCGACCGCACGGCGGCACTGGCAATGGATGCATGGTTCAGCGACTTCTACAAAGCCAAGGATAACTCCAACATCCGCATCATCGGCGGCTATAACCCCTCTGAAGATGTCAATAATGACTACTATGCAGGCAGAACGCTTGTGATCGGTATTTTTGAGGAGTCGGGTTCCAACTACTATTCGCCCTATGATGATTATGCATGGCTTGATGAGCATTCGGCGGAATACGGCTTCATCGTCCGCTATCCGGAAGGGAAGGATTCCTACTTTGACGATGACATCACCACGCACCGTGAGGCGACTTTCCGTTATGTCGGCATCGCACCGGCGACCTACATCAAGGAAAACGAGCTTTGTCTGGAAGAATTTCTTGAGGTCATCAAAAACTATACCGTTGACGAAATGCTGAACGTCAGCAGCGGTGCGGCGGAGTACGGTATGTACTATGTTCCTGTCGGAAGTTCTGTCGGTGAGACGAGTTTCTCCGTACCGGCGGAAGCAATCAGCTATGAGATTTCAGGCAACAACATGGACGGTTTCATCATTACTGCGGCACTCAACGAGGCAGCAGCGAAAAACAAGCCCTCCACCCCCCGAAGCGACGATCTCGATGACGAACCCGATGCAGGTTCCGACGAGGAACTCGATGAGGACCCGATCACCGATTGATCCGTATATTACGACATCAGCCCTCCCTGTGATGGTACGTTGCAGGGAGGTTTCCTGTGCAGAAAGGAGGTGCAGCCCATGCTGCATCTGATTCTCGGCGGCTGTGGAACAGGAAAATCCACCCGCCTGACCGAAACGGTACAAAGTGCTGCCGCATCCGGCAGAAAGGCAGCGGTTCTCTTTCCGGAGCAGTTCAGCTTTGAGGGTGAAAAGAAGCTCTACAAAGCCCTCGGAGCTGCCGCATTCAATAAAATTGAAACGTACAGCTTCATGACACTTTCCCGTGAGATCCTGTTACAGGCGGGTTCATCCCGTGCGGGCGGTTATGCCTCGGAGCAGGAAAAACTCCTCTTCCTCTGGCAGGCGGCGGAACGCTGTCAGAAGCAGAAAACTCTTGAAATTCTGGGAAAACGTGCCAACTCCGCCGAATTTATCATCAGCACCGATTCCCTCATCACCAAACTGCGGAAATCCGGTGTCACAGGGGAGAGACTGCTGGAAGTCTCCGCACAGTTACCGGAACGCCTTGCCATGAAAGTACATGACCTTGCAGTATTGCTGATCGAATACGACCGCATTTTACAGGAACATGACCGCAGCGACAGCCTGATCGACCTGACGGAAGCCGCACAGATCGCCGCAAAGAATGATTTCTTCACAGGACGGCATTTTTTCATTGACGAATTTGACAGTTTCACAGGCGACCAGTACATCATGCTCCGAACGATGCTTGCACGGTGCAGTGAAGTCACCTGTGCCATTCGTACCGATGACCCGACAGCGTGTCCTACCGGTATTTTTCTGGGTGGTGGAAAAACCGCATCTGCCCTGCGCCGCATCGCAAAGGAACAGCATGAACCCATCGAACAGGACTACCTGAACGAATGCCCCGTCCGCAAACCCGCCGATCTGTCTGCCGCCGCACAGCAGCTTCTGCGCCGTCACACGGGTATAGTCCCCTATGAGGGACACGTCCGCATTGTGCAGGCATCAGACCCGGAGGAGGAAGTCAGCTTCATCTGTTCGCAGATCTGCGAACTGCTTTCCCGCAACAGGGAACTGTGCTGCCGTGATATTGCCATTGCCGTCAAGCAGCCGGAAACCTATCTTCCCCGCCTGACCCGTGCCATGCGGCGTTACGGACTGCCCTATGACAGCAGTGAAGCACAGTCGCTCCTGCACACAGATCTGGTGCGCCATATCCTGACCGTGATGGAGCTGATCGCCGCAGGGAACTGGGATACAGATGCCATTCTGCGCTATGTCAAGTCGCCGTTTTCCTGTATTGACCAGACACGTTCCTCCATGCTGGAGCATTTCTGCTACACATGGAGCATCGACCATGAGGACTGGGAAAAGCCCTTCGAGGACAAGGAAGAGGAAGGCCCTGATCTGATGAAACGCTTCAAAGGGGAGGCGTTGGAGTCTCTCCGTCAGCAACTGATGCAGGAACTCGGCACACTGCGCCGTGTCTGCCGTGAGTCGGACGTGCGGACGGTCTGCGGCTGTCTGTTCGATCATCTTGCAAAGAAGAACACCGCTTATCATGAGGAATTCATGCAGCTTGGCGATACGCATAAGAAAGATTTCCGTATGGTCTGGAATCTGCTCTGTGACTGTCTGGATACGCTTGTCAGAGTGCATGGCACGGAAGTCATCCCGATTCGGCAGCTTTACGAGGAATTTCTGCTGCTGCTGAGTGCAAGCACGTTTTCCGTTCCGCCGCAGACCCTTGACAGCATTCACATCGTCGATGCCCAGACTTCCCGACTTAATGAGATCAAGGTGCTGTTTGTGCCGGGGGTGCTGGAAGGTGTACTGCCGGGAGAAGTCAAATCTGCGGGAATGTTCAGTCAGCAGGAATTGCAGGCACTCGAACAGCAGGAGATTCTGCTTGCCCGCCTTCTGCCCGAACTGCATTCGGACGAACTGATGATCGTTGTCAAGCTGCTGACCGCCCCGTCCGAACAGATCTGGCTGACGTATCCGCAGCACGATGCCGACGGAAAGCCCTGTGTTCCCTCACCCGTGACGGACGAACTTCGTTCCCTGTATCCGTCGGATGCGCCTGTCTTTACGGATACCGCCGAACTGCCGCTGACATTCTTTGTCCGCACGCTTGCCTCCGGCTATGATATTTACGTCCGCCGTATGCAAAAGAACACGCCCGAACTGGCAGCACTGCGGCAGGTGCTTTCCGAAGATCCCGTGTACGCCGCAAAGCTCGAACGCCTGACAAAGCAGCCGCCCGAACCCGAAGTTTCCAAGGCAGTCATGGCACGGCTTCTCGGCACGCCGCTGATTCTGTCGCCATCGGGCATTGAGCTGTTCCATCAGTGTGCCTTTGCCTATTTCTGCCGTTATGTTCTGAAACTGTATGTGCCGGAGCGTGTGACATTTTCCTATCAGAATATCGGGAATTTTGCGCATTTCTGTCTGGAACAGATCCTGCGGGATACGCCGATGGAAGAATTTCTCGCCCTTGACCGTGAGGGACTGTCGGCGCTTGTCTCCTCGTATGCGGCGCGGTTTTCCAAAGAAAACTTTTCCGATGCCATTCTGCGCAGCGGGCGGTTCCGTTTCAATTACCGTTCCGCAGGTCTGGGACTGACCGAACTGCTTCAGATCATGCAGATCATGTTCCGTGAAGAGGGGTTCCGCCCCTACGGATACGAAGTGCGTGTAGAGGCGAAGCCAGCAGAGGGGCAGTTCCCGGCATTGTCGCTGGACGGCGGCAATATTCTCTGTCACGGTAAGATTGACCGTGTTGATCTGTGTATGGACGAAAATACCACGCTTCTGCGTGTTACGGATTACAAGACGGGAGACAAGTCCCTTGTACCGGAGAAACTCAGTCACGGACTGGATATGCAGATGCTTCTGTACCTGTTCGCACTGGAGCAGAGTCAGGAATTCGGAGAAGCGTCCCCGTCGGGGGTTCTGTATCTTCCGGCAGGGCAGCTCAGGCAGATCTATTATGAAACACGTTCGGAACATCCCCGCACACGGAAAGAAATTCTCGGAGATTATTACCTGTCAAGGGGCTTGCTGACGGAAAAGGCAGCCGCACACATGGGTGCCCGTGTCCGTGAACAGGCAGTTCCCGTGATGCAGCACAGGGAGGCGGATTCGCTGTTTCTGGTCAAGGAGGAGCAGATGCAGCACTTGCAGGCATTTGTGGAAAAGAAAGTGCTTGCAATGGGCAGAAAGCTCCTCGAAGGGCAGATCGCCCCGAATCCGTTCCGTCTGGAAAAGGCAGACCCCTGCGCTTTCTGTACGTTCGGTGATCTCTGCGGCAAAAAGGAACATTCCAAACCTGCCCGATTGAGTACAGAAGAAAAAAAGGCGGCACTCGCTGCCGTATTTGAAGGAATGGAGGAGGAGAAAGATGCCTGAATGGACACAGCAGCAGCGTTCGGCGATTGATGCACGGGGCAGGAGTATCATCGTATCCGCCGCCGCGGGCAGCGGCAAAACGGCAGTACTGGTCGAACGTCTGCTCTCGATTTTAAGCGACTACCGAACCCCCGTACAGGCGGACCGCATCATCGTGGTCACGTTCACCAACGATGCGGCGGCGCAAATGAAACAGCGTCTTTCCTCGGCAATGACTGCACGGCTCTCACAGCTTGACGAGACACAGGAAGAGTATACATGGCTGCTGGAACAGCGGATGCGCCTGTCAGCCGCCAAGATTTCAACGATTCATTCCTTCTGTTTTGATCTGATCCGTGAAAACGCCGATGAACTGGGTGTATCTCCCGCATTTGTCATTGCCGATGAAGGGCAGGGGAGTATCTGTCAGCGTCATGCACTCGACACGGTCATGGAGCGCTGGACTGCCGAAGAACCTGCAATGCAGCTCCTGTACGATCATTTCTGTGTCAAGGATGACAGCGACACGGAGAAGATGATCCTTGCCGTTGCCGATTATCTCGAATCCGCCGCCTTTCCCGAAAAATGGCTTCAGGATGCCCGCAATGCTGCAAAGCAGGGCGATGCACTCTTTGAAAGAATGCGTCGGGCGGCGGCTGAGGAACTGCGCAGTCTGATCGCCCTTTATGAGAAAGGCGCAGAATATGCCGATCGTGTCCTGTCGGGGAACGGAGAGAATAAATTCCGCAGCAAGGCGGAGAATGATCTGGCAGCACTTCGGGCGCAGCTTTCCTATCTGGAAACCGAATCGGCGGAAACGATCTGCAATGCGCCCACGGCACGTTCCTGTCAGTTCGCCTCGTTCCCGACCGTGCGGAAAAATGTCGATGCAGGCTGCAAACTGGCATTTCAGCAGCTCAGCAGCATCGTCAAGACACGCTACACGGAGTACTTCATCCCGAAAATGCTCGAACCGCTGCGGTATTTTCATGAAGATGCCGAAGTGACCGCAAAGGTCATTCCCGCACTGCTCGATCTGACGGAAGAATATCTGAACGTCCTGCGTGAGGAGAAAAATGCACGCAATCTGCTGACTTTTTCCGATGCCGAAGAACTGACGCTCCATCTGCTTGCACAGGTTCACCCGGACGGAACGCTCACCCGGACACCGCTTGCCGTGCAGATCTCGGAGCAGTATGATCTCATCATGGTCGATGAGTATCAGGACACGAACAACAAGCAGGACAGCATCTTCAAACTTCTCTCCCACGGAATGCGCATTGACGAAGCGGGACTGCATTACGGCGACAATGCCTTTCTTGTGGGTGATGTCAAGCAGTCGATCTATTCGTTCCGTCAGGCGAATCCTGAAAATTTCCGCCGTGCGATCGCGGAAAGCACGCCGCTTGCACAGGAACAGGACGGTATGGCGCTGATTCGTCTGAATCAGAATTTCCGCAGTGCCGCAGGCGTGCTGGATTTTGTGAATGCGCTGTTTTTCACGGTCATGAGCCGTGACTGCGGGGAAGTGGAGTATACCGCTGAGGAACAGCTCAATTTCGGCTCTAAGACCTATGCGGGATTTACGGACAGAACGCAGATTCTGCTTGCCTTGCAGAGTGATGAACTGCTTCCGGGCATGGATTTGCAGGCGGAGTGCGCCGCAGATACCATTGCCTCAATGATCGGCAGAACGCCCGTTGTCACCATGGGGGAAAACGGTATTCTCACGACCCGTCCTGCCGAGGCAGAGGATTTCTGCATTCTGCTGCGTTCCGTATCAAGAGACGGTGAGACGTTTGCGGAAGCGCTGCGCCGCCGCAACATCGCCGCATCCGCCGACACGGAAAGCGGACTGCTCGATCTGCCCGAAATTCATCTGGTACGCTGTCTGCTGCGTATTGCGGACAATCCCATGACCGATACGGCAATGGGGGCAGTGATGCTCTCACCCGTGGGTGGCTTTACGGCGGAAGATCTTGCCCGTCTGATGCTTTGTTCCAAAGAAGGCTGCCTGTACCGTCAGATGAAGGAATTTTCCGGGCAGAAAGAGGCACAGACGGAATATCCCGAACTCTGGGAGAAAGTACAGGTCTTTCAGCATGATGTCCGTCAGATCAAAGAGACTGCCGAGCGCTATCCGCTGGAGGAGGCGATCTGGGAGATCTACACCCTGACCGATCTGATGGCATTGCAAAGTATGTATGAAGATGCCGCACAGCGCCGTGCCAACCTCGATGCTTTTGCACGAATGGCAGGGGAGTACCGCAGAAATGCCGCACTGACACCGCAAAGCTGTCTGTCGGGCTGGCTGCGTTATCTTGACCGTCTCGAAGCGGAGGGGAACACGCTGGAAGTGCGGGGCGGTGCAGTCCGCAGTGGGTGCGTGCAGATCAAGACTATACACAAATCCAAAGGCTTGCAGTATCCGTTTGTATTCGCTGCGAAACTGAATAAGAAATTCGGCGGCAGATCGTCCGATCATCCCGTACAGGCGGGGGAGGACGGCTTGCTTGGTGTCCGCATTTTTGACCGTCAGAAGTGCATCAAATCTGTGACCGCAGCGTACAGTTTTCTGTACAGCGATGTGCTGCGCAGTCAGACAAGTGAAGAACTCCGCCTGTTCTATGTGGCACTGACCCGTGCGGAACAGCAGCTTTTCCTGATTCTGGAAAATCCGGAGGGTGCAAAAAAAGACCCCGCATCTGCGGGAAAACTGGGAACTCTGCTGGAAGACAAGCCGTCACTGGCGCATGAGCTTGCCTCTTATGCGAAATGTATGCAGGACTGGGTGCTGTATTTTCTGCTGTCCTGTGAAGACCGTTTCCACATGGAGAGGCTGATGGACGGCGAAGAAAGCAGCGGCAGACTGGCAGATTTCCGACTCTGGAATTATCATTTTGCGCAGGAGAATCTGCCCGAAAAGGCGGAAACTGTCTGCGAACCCGATGCGCAGGCACTTGACGGACTGCGCCGACAGCTTGCGTTCCGATATGAAACGGCGCAGTCCTCTCTGGTGTCGAAATATTCCGTTACGGAGCTGAGTGAAGCGGATGCCGATGACCCCGACCTGATGCAGCGGCCGGAGTTCACACTGGAGGGAACGACAGGCGGACTTGCCAACCTCAAGGGCGCAGAACGGGGAACGGCAGTTCACAAAGTCATGCAGTTGATTGATTTTGAACTTGCCGCAAAGGATCCCGATGCAGCATTGCAGGCGCTTTTCGATTCGGGCAGAATTTTCCGTTCGGAATATGAAAGCGTTGACCGACAGCAGCTTGCGACATTCTTTGCATCTCCGATTTTTCACAGGATCACCACATCTGACCGTGTGGAACGGGAGCGCAAGATCTTTGTGATGATCGGCGGGCTGAAAAATGCGGAGATCACGGAGCTGACCGTGCCCTATCGG
>JAILPP010000036.1 GCA_024699425.1 Oscillospiraceae bacterium
ACGATTCCAAATATCTGCTGCCGGATAACTACGAGACTGCAAAAGCCTGCGCAATGCTCGCAAAAGAGGGCTTTATCCCCATGCCCTATATGTACCCCGATCTCTACGCCGCACGGGATATGGTCAATGCGGGCGCTGCCGCCATCATGCCCCTTGCCGCCCCCATCGGCTCGAATCAGGGACTTTCGACAAAGCAGTTCATCCGTATCCTGATCGAAGAGATCGACCTGCCGATCATTGTCGATGCAGGCATCGGCAAGCCCTCGCAGGCGTGTGAAGCAATGGAAATGGGCGCATCTGCGATCATGGCAAATACAGCGATCGCCACCGCAGGCAACATTGTCGAAATGGCAAAGGCGTTCCGTCATGCCATCATTGCGGGGCGGACAGCATATCTTGCGGGAACGGGCAGAGTTCTTGACCGTGCGTCCGCCTCTTCTCCGCTGACGGGCTTCCTTCAGGAATGAGGTGCGGCATGGAAAAGATCGACCATATGCAGTATCTTCCCGATATGGAAATTCTGGAAGATTCCGACATCGGGGAACGTGTCGTGCAGGCAATGCAGCATTACGATTATGACCGCTATACTGCCGCCGATGTCCGTCACGCCCTTGCCGCCGAATATCTCACAACGGAAGATTTCGGGGCGCTCCTCTCCCCTGCCGCCGAACCGTTTCTGGAGGAAATGGCAAGGCGTGCCACCGTGGAAACACACAAGCATTTCGGCAATTCCGTGCTGCTGTTCACGCCGCTGTATATCTCGAATTACTGCGAGAATCACTGTATCTACTGCGGGTTCAACTGTCAGAACAGGATACGCCGTGCCAAACTCGATGAGGACGGTATCCGCCGTGAAATGGAAGCCATTGCCAGAACGGGCATGGAAGAAGTGCTGATTCTCACAGGCGAGAGCCGCAAGGCAAGCAATGTCGAATACATCGGACGTGCCTGCACCATTGCGCATGAATATTTCAAGAATGTGGGCATTGAAGTCTACCCGATGAACACGGACGAATACGCCTATCTGCATCAGTGCGGGGCGGATTATGTCACCGTCTTTCAGGAGACTTACAACAGCGACCGCTACGAACAGCTCCACCTCGCCGGACACAAGCGAATCTTCCCCTACCGCCTGAATGCACAGGAACGTGCCGTGCGGGGCGGAATGCGGGGCGTTGCCTTTGCCGCACTGCTCGGACTTTCCGACTTCCGCAAAGATGCCTTTGCCGTGGGCACGCACGCCTATCTCATCCAGCGCAGATACCCCCATGCGGAGATCTCGTTCAGTTGTCCCCGTCTGCGCCCGATCATCAACAACGACAAGATCAACCCCAAAGATGTCCACGAACGCCAGCTTTTGCAGGTGATGTGTGCATACCGCATCTTCATGCCGTTTGCGGGACTGACCATCTCGACCCGTGAACGTGCGGGATTCCGTGACAACGTGATCGGTATGTGTGCCACGAAGATTTCCGCAGGTGTCAGCACGGGCATCGGCAGCCACACGGAGGACGAATCCGAGGGCGATTCGCAGTTTGAGATCAGTGACGGACGTTCGCTGCAAGAAGTCATTGCCGCAATCAAAGATCACGGATTGCAGCCTGTTCTGAACGATTATGTTTACATCTGAAAAATTGGAGATCATCGCCGTGACCGCAAGGCTGCTCTGTCCCCGTCCGCTGTGGGAGCAGATGCCCCGCATCCGTGAAGCGGGCATCACACGGGTGATCCTGCGGGAAAAAGACCTCACACCCGATGCCTACACCGCCCTTGCGGAACGTGTCCTGCGGGTCTGTGAGGACTGCGGCATGACGCTGACGATTCACAGTTTCCCCCAAACGGCGGAAAAACTGGGTCTGCATACGCTGCATATGCCGCTGCTGCTGTTGTCGGAGTCGCTCTGTCGGAAATTTGACACGGTGGGAACATCGGTTCACAGCATGGAGCAGATGTTGCAGGCGGAGCAGACGGGTGCGGATTATGTGACAGCGGGACACATCTACACGACCGACTGCAAGAAGGGACTCCCGCCGAGAGGAACGGCATTTCTGCGGGAAATCTGCAAGGCATCGACAGTTCCCGTCTATGCGATCGGCGGCATCAAAGCAGAGCATCTGCCCGAAATCGCAGACTGCGGCGCAGCGGGTGCGTGTATCATGTCCTCAGCAATGCAGTTATGATTTCAAAGCCTGTCTGTCCGTTCAGACAGGCTTTTTCCGACTTTCATTCCCCCTTGACAGAATGCCCCAGAATTGCTATAATATATATGTATGCTATCAATGAGCCTCGACTGTCAGAATGTACAAAAGCGATGCGGGTGCAGGGCGGTGACCGCCCTGCCGAGGGGGTCTGGGGGGCGAGTAGCCCCCCAGTACCAGCTCGCTGTCAATTATAGGGAAAGGGGGGCGGTTTCGTGAACAAGCGGCATTTTCTGCGGCAGGCAGCGGCATTTCTGCTCTCATCTTTGCTGATCGCACCGTACTGCGGGGGATTTTCCGCACAGGCGGAAACACCTCAGCCCTCGCAGACAATGCCCCTCTACACAGAACTGACTTCCTGTCAGGCGTATTTACAACAATATGAAAATGCCCCCCGCCCGACTTCTTCCGTCACCGTGTACGGCAGGGATTATCAGTCCGTTGACATCGGCACAGGGGAAACTTCCGTCCGCACGGTCGGCGAGGAATACGGCACGGAAAACCGTGACAATGTTCTGCTCTTTGCGGCTTCGGAAGGTTCTCTGACCTATGAGATCGAAATTCCGCAGACGGGCTGTTACTGCCTGTATTTTTCCTATCTGCCCATACCGTCTGCCACATCGTCCGTCAGTTTTTCCGTGGCAATTGACGGCAAAGTTCCCTACGATACCGCCAGCCGTGCCACATTAAATAAAGTATTCGTGAATGACGGCGAACAGCGCTTTGATGACTACGGCAATCAGATTCGCCCCGCACAGCACCAGACAGCACTCTGGTGTGAATCGGCACTCTCCGACACGGACGGTATGTGGAATGAACCGCTTTGTTTCTATCTCGAAGCGGGAACGCATGAGATCGGCTTTCAGATCGAAAAGGGCTGGTTCGCCCTTGACAGCTTCACGTTCCGCAATCCCGAACCGCTTCCCGACTATGCCGCCTGCCGCAGAGCTTCCGATGAAACCGCAGAAGATACGCTCCTGCGCCTCGAAGGAGAAAATGCCGCCTGCAAAAGCGATGCCGCCCTCTTCCCGACAGCGGACAACAGCAGCTATCTTGTCTCCCCCGCTTCCCCTTCCAGAACGGTCTACAATACGATCGGCGCGGGCAACTGGCGCAAGGCAGGACAGACCATAAGCTGGACGATTCCCGCCGCTCAGATCACCCGAAACGGCTGGTATCGTGTCGCATTCAAGGCACGGCAGAACGAAATACGGGGCTTCTGTTCCAACAGACGGCTCTATCTGGACGGCAAAGTCCCCTGTAAGGAACTCGACTGCATCCGATTTCCTTATTCCAATAAATGGCAGACCGTCATTCCCACCGATGCGGACGGCAATTCTGTCGAACTCTATCTGACCGCAGGTGAAGATCACACGCTCACGCTGGAAGTGATCCCCGGTGACATCGGCGCTTCCCTGCGCCGTCTGGATACGGCGGTACGGGAACTCCGCACGGATTACCGCCGCATTCTTATGCTCACAAGTCCCAATCCCGACAAGTACACGGATTATTATGTACATGAGCGCATTCCCGGACTGCTCCCTGACTTCACACGCCTTTCCGAAGAACTGCGGCAGATCAGAACTGAGATCGAATCGCTTTCAGGCTCGAAAGGCTCGGAGGCGGCTGCCATTGAGCGTATGTCCGTCATTCTCGATGCCTGCATCGAACGCCCGCTGCGCATTCCCGATTATCTCGGACAGATCAGGGACAACCTCACCGCACTTTCGGCTTGGATGTACGAAAGCCGTGAACAGCCCCTTGAGATCGACTATATTGAGATCGCCTCCCCCGACTGCCAATTCAGCAGCAGCAAGGAAAATCCGTTCCGACAGGCAGGATTCGGCGTGCAGCGGTTCTTTTCCTCGTTTTTCCATGATTACACCGCCCTCTCGGACGATGCGGGCGAGGACACGATCGAAGTCTGGGTCGCACTCGGACGGGAACAGGCACTTGCCGTCAAGACCCTCACCGACAGCCTGTACAACCCCACGCATGAAACGAAAATTTCCGTCAATCTGGTCGTCGGCGGCATTGTGGAGGCATCACTTGCGGGGAAAGGTCCTGATGCGGCACTATTTCTCGGCGGGGAATTTCCCGTCAATCTGGCGGCGAGAGGGCTTCTCACCGATCTGACGCAGTTTCCGGATTATGACAAGACGGCGGCGCAGTTCGCAGAACAGGCAGCCGTCCCCTACACTTATCAGGAAGGGGTCTACGGACTTCCCCTGACACAGAGCTGGGCGATGCTCTTCTATCGGAAAGACATTCTGGCAGAGCTGGGATTTGACCGTCCGCCCGAAACATGGGACGAACTGATTGCTATGCTCCCCGCCCTTCAACGCAATTACATGGAGGCAGGACTGGTGCTTCCTGTCGTATCGGGTACAAATGCCGCTATTTCCCCGGCAACGGAGACAGGTCACACCTTTGCGGCGCTCATGCTTCAAAACGGTGCGGGATATTATGACGCAGAACAGACCCGCACAACATTTGACAGCATTCCGGCAGTTCAGGCATTTGAGAAGTGGACGGATTTCTACACGAAATACAGCTTTGAACAGACCTATGATGCCTTTTCCCGTTTCCGCACGGGGGAATATCCCCTTGTGATCGCAGATTACGGCTTCTGCAACCAACTGGCAGCCGCCGCACCCGAACTGCGGGGACTGTGGGATTTCACCAGCATTCCCGGCACGGTACAGCCTGACGGGAGCATCTCCCATGCGGTCAACTCCACCTCATCGGGGGCGGTCATCTTCGACAAATGCAAAGACAAACAGGCGGCGTGGGAATATCTCCAATGGTTCACCTCGGAGGAAGTGCAGGCGGAATTCGGCTTGCAGACGGAATCCCTGCTCGGACAGATGGGACGGTATGCGGCGGCGAATACAGCCGCAAGACAGAAACTCCCGTGGTCGGCAGCGGAACAGAGAAAACTCACTGCCGCACAGGAAGAACTGCGGGAAATTCCGGTCACGCCCGCCTCTTATGCCGTGACACGGGGTATCATGAACGCATTCCGTGAGACAGTCAACAATCACGAAAATCCAAGAGATACCCTGCTCTGGTATAACCGTGAGATCAACGCCGAGATCACACGCAAGCGGGAAAATCTCGGCGTGGAAACACAGCCGTGAAAGGAGGAAACGGTATGGGCGGCAGCCGTCTGCAACAGACCATCCGACAGATTTGGCAGAATCGGGAAGCCTATCTGATGCTTGCACCGTTCATGCTGATCTTTCTGATCTTCACGGTCGTTCCCGTGGTGATGTCCCTGCCGATCGGCTTTACGGATTTCAACATGGTGCAGCTCCCGAAATTCGTGGGGCTGTCGAATTACAGCACGCTGTTCCTGAACGATACGATCTTCATTCAGTCGATACGGGTCACGCTGATCTTTGCACTGCTGACAGGACCTGTGAGTTATGTGCTGTGTTTTCTGCTGGCGTGGCTCATCAACGAACTGCCGCAAAAACTGAAAACGCTCTTCACGCTGATTTTTTATGCGCCGTCCATGGCGAACGTCTACACGGTCTGGCAGCTTATCTTTTCCGGCGATACTTACGGTTATCTGAATTCGCTGCTGCTGAAACTGCGCATCATCACAGCCCCGGTTCAATGGCTGACAGACGGGCGTTTTGTGCTGGGAACGGTCATTGTCGTGCAGCTCTGGGTGTCGCTCGGTGCGGGATTTCTGGCGCTGCGGGCGGGATTTCAGAACATCGACCGCACGCTCTACGAGGCGGGTGCGATTGAAGGGATCCGCAACCGCTTTCAGGAACTGATCTACATCACGATACCCGCAATGGCACCGCAGATGATGTTTGCGGCGGTCATGCAGATCGTGGGGAGTTTCACGGCGGGAACAGTCGCACAGTCGCTTGTGGGCTTTCCGAGTACGGATTACAAGGCGCACACGATCATGACCCACGCCTATGATTACGGCTGGGTTCGCTTTGAAATGGGCTATGCATCAGCGATCTGCATGATTCTTTTCGTGGTGATGCTTCTCTGCAACAAGGCGATCTCCCGCATTCTGGGAAAATATATGGAATAACAAAAACGATGCGGGCTGATATTGGGGGGCTACTCGGCGAACGCCCCCGTCCCCTCTGTCTCGTTCCTCGACATCTCCCCACCTCGTGGGAAGTCCACCCCAAACCCCCTCGGCATAAGCAGACAGCCAGCGAGGAACGAGCGCGGCTGTTCGCTTATACAGAGTAGGGCGGTGACCGCCCTGCACCCACAATGCTTTTGTACATTTTGATAGTAAAAGCGAGGTGAGAACATGACAAAAAGCATTGCATCTGTGAAAGGCAGCAGCCGCATGGTCGGGTCACGGCTTGCGGGGACGATTATGATTTTCCTGTTTTTAACAATTCTCGGAATATTTATGGCGCTGCCGATCTATCTGGCGGTGATTATGGCATTCAAGCCCGTGCAGGAACTGTTCGTGTTCCCGCCGAAACTTTACGTCCTTGACCCGACACTCGACAACTTCCGTGATATGTTCCGCACGCTTTCCAATCTCTGGGTACCCTTTGAACGCTATGTATTCAATTCCGTGCTGGTGACGGTCTGTGTCACGCTGGCGCAGTGTGTCTTTGCGTCGATGGCGGCGTTCGTTCTGGCGAAATGCCGTATTCCGGGCGGGACGTTCCTCAACAAGCTCATTGTCGTGTCTCTCCTCTACCAGTCCAACGTCATCTACATCATGCAGTATCTCATCATGGCAAGACTCCGTGACACTTACTGGGCGCTGATACTTCCCGCCGTTGCCTCGCCCATGTGTCTCTTTCTCATGCGGCAGTCGATGGCATCTGTCCCCGATGCCATGATCGAAGCCGCAAAAGTGGACGGTGCAAACTTATTTACCATTTTCTGGAAAATCGTCATTCCCAACCAGAAACCCGCTTTGATGACCATGATGATCTTTGCATTTCAGGCGGCGTGGAATATTCAGGGCGGCTCGCTTGTTTCCCGTGAATCGCTGAAAACGCTCCCCACCGCAGCGGCACAGGCGGCATCTGCGGGACTTGCCCGTGCAGGCGTGGCGATGGCGGCGGCGGTGGTCATGCTCGTGCCGCCTGTTGTGGTCTTTATGCTGGCGCAGAGGCAGGTCATCGAAACCATGGCGCATTCGGGTATCAAGGAGTGAACGGCATGAAAAGGCAGATTGCAGTTCTGACGGCAGCCGCCGCAATGCTGTGTCAGACACTCCCCGTCCGTGCGGCGGAGCATTATGACGTGTACAGCTATGACCGCTTTGATGAAGCCGTTCCCTCGCAGGCGGGCTACACCGCAGAACGTGCCGTCAGCGGGAAAATGCTCGGCACAGCCGATTTCAAGGAGCCGTCCGATCTCTTCCTCGATGCACAGGAACAGCTCTATATTGCCGATTCGGGGAATGACCGCATTGTTGTGACCGATACCGCCCTCACAACGTGTCTCCACGTTGCGGATACGTTCACCATGCCCGACGGCACACAGACAACGCTTTCGCTCCCGACAGGCATTTATATTTCCCCGGAAACAGGGCTTTGGTACATCGCTGACCATGACAATTCCCGTGTACTCGTCACCGATGCGGACGGGAATGTACAGCTTGAGATCACAAAACCCGATTCGGAACTGTTCGATGCCTCTATGACATTTCTCCCGCAGCGGGTACTTGCGGACAAGGCAGGGAACGTGTACATCGTTCTCGGAAATATCACCACGGGTGCGGCAATGTTCAGCCCGGAGGGGGATTTTCTCGGCTATTACGGGGCGAATACCGTGGAGGAGACTTCGCAGGTCATCGCCGATTATCTGCGGAAACGCTTTTCCACGCAGGAAATGCGTTCCCGTCAGGCACGGACGGTTCCGACGGGCATCACGAGTTTTGATCTGGACGAGTACGGATTCATCTACACCTGTACGCAGTCTGTTTCCCAGCGCAAGGACATGGTCAAAAAGCTCAACCCTGCGGGGGAAAATCTCTTTGCTTCCCTTCCTGCCGACTGGGGCGACCTGCACCCTGTCTACGATTCTGCGACCAATTTAAGCTACCATTCCATGCTCTGTGACATCGACATCGGCGCAGACGGCAATATCAACTGCCTTGACCTGACGGCAGGGCATATTTTCCAGTATGACAAAGAGGGCAATCTGCTGTTCGTTCTCGGCACGAAAGCCGACCAGCTCGGCGGATTTGCAGCGCCGTCCGCCCTCGAATCCTGCGGGGATTCGCTCCTTGTCCTCGATCAGCAAAAGGGAACGGTCACGGTGTTCCGTGAATCGGATTTCGGGGCTGCCGTCCACCGTGCCGCCGTCCTCTGCAACGAGGGCTGTTACGCCGAAGCCATTGCACCGTGGCAGGAGGTACTGCGCTATGACGGGAGCTACCGTCAGGCATTTCTGGGGCTGTCGGCGGGGTATTTTGTCACGGGTGACTACAAGGCTTCCATGGAATATGCAAAACTTGCCGATTCGTCCTACCGCTATGACCGTGCCTTTGCGTGTTACCGTCAGCAATGGCTGCATGAACACGGCGGACAACTGCTGTTCGGCATAGTTCTGATCTTTGCAGGGGGGATTCTCCTGCGGATTCTGCACCGCCGTCAGCCGCCCGGAAGGAGGGAACGCACATGATGGATCTGACCGCAGGACAATGGGTCGTCCACGCCGTCACGCACCCCGCAGAGGGATTTGAGGATATGCGCTGGAAGAAAGCGGGTTCGCTGAAGATCACCGCTGTGATCCTGCTGCTCTGGTTTGCGGGTGCGATTTTGCACGGGCGGATGTACGGATTTCAGTTTTTCGCCGTTCCCGAAAAGGTATTCAATATCGTGCCGTTTCTTGTGCAGACGGTGGTGATCTTTCTTGCATGGGTCATCGGCAACTGGTCGGTGTGTACGCTCCTTGACGGTGAGGGCAATATGCGTAATATCGCTGTTTATTCCGCATATGCACTTGTTCCGTATGTGGTGTCGCTGTATGCGGAAGTGCTGCTCTCCCACATTCTGATACGGGACGAAGGCATTTTCCTGCAAATCATCTCGGTGACCGGAACGCTCTGGACGGCAGTTCTGCTCTTCTCGGCGATTCGTTCGGTGCATCAGTACACCGCCTTCAAGACCGTGCTTGCCGTTCTGCTGACGATCGCCGCCATGCTGATTATGTTATTTCTGCTGGTGCTGGCGCTGTCGCTGCTTCAGAATGTCTGGCTTTTCGTCTACTCCGTGTTCACGGAGCTGATGTACCGCCTGAAAGTGTAGGTGAGACTGTGCGATTCCGGAAAATTACAGCAGTACTGCTTGCCGTCTGTCTGTGTCCGATGATGCCGCTTCCCTGCCGTGCCGCTGCGCCGTCAGGCATGACCACCGCCTGTGAAAATGAAAAACTCTGCCTGTATTACAATGCAGACACGGCGCAGATCGGTCTGGAGGACAAGGAAAGCGGCTATGTGTGGCTGTCCGAACCGCCGGGGGCGGCGGAAGATGCCGCCTCACAACCTGTGCGGGAAGAACTGCAATCGACCGCCGTCCTGACTTCCTGTGACCGCAATAACCGCAACACTTCCCTGCTTCGCTCGAAAACGGCAGCGGAAATTTCCGTGGAACAACAGCCTGACGGTCTGCTTGTGACCTACGATTTCACGTCCTGCGGCATCACCGTGCCTGTACAGTATATTCTGGAGGAAAACTGTCTGACCGTGCGGACGGAGACTTCCTCGATCACCGAATCCATGAAAGAACAAGGCATCTGTGCCGCACAGCTTGCCCTGCTCGGCAGTTTCGGGGCGGGCTGTCCTGAGGAGGACGGCTGTTTTGTCGTGCCGGACGGCTGCGGGGCGCTGATCCGTTTCCACAACGGAAAGGACAAGACCAAAAGCTATTCCGCCGTAGTCTACGGTCGTGACCTGACGGCTGTCCCCACGGTCAGACCCGCCGTCACCGAACAGGTTTCCCTCCCCGTCTACGGCATCGTGCGGGAAAACGGCAATACCATGACCGTCATTGCCGATGAGGGCAGCGAGAACGTCACTCTGAACGCAACAGTCAGCGGACAGTCCCTGAGCAGTTATGATCTGTGCGGCTTCACGTTTCAGCTCCGCGGTTCGGATACTTATTATATGCCCGGTGCTTACGGCACGCTCACAGTCTTTGAAGAGGGGGACATCAAACCGCAGGCGCTCTCCCTCCACTACTATCCGTCCTACGCAGAAGAGGCGGATTTTACGGACATCGCCGCTATTTATCGGGACTATCTCACAGAAAAACAGGGCGTGAAACCGCAGGAACAGGAATTTCGTCTGAATCTGAATCTGTACGGCGGGACGATGAAAAAACGCTCGTTTCTGGGAATCCCGCTGGAACGGAAAACCGTTCTCACCGATTACGGACAGGCACAGGAGATCGTCAGCGAACTGCACGCAGCGGGGGCAAAGTCTCTGCGGGTGCGCTATCACAACTGGACAGATGCCTCCATCACGGGAAAAGCCGATGATACTGCCAAGCCTGCGGGCATTCTCGGCGGTGCGGGAGCGTTCCGACAGTTCCGCAGCGAACTGGAAACACAGGGCGATCTGCTCTGTCCTTCGTATTCTCATCAGACGTTCCGCAGCGGCGGGGGCTATTCGGGCATTTTCGACGGTGCGGTGCGCATTTCGGGGGCATTTTCCCGTCAAGAGGAATACGGTCTTGCCTACGGCACACAGGACAGCTCGAAACCGACACGTTCCCTTCTGTCACCCCGCAGCTTTGCGAAACTTTACCGTAAACTTGCCGTCCGTGCGGGAAATTCCTTCACGGAAATTGCGCTTGATACCTCTGCCCTCTGGGGCGACTACGGCAGGAAAAGCATGGGACGGAGTGAAGCGGCGGCGGCTTTGCAGACATCGTACCAGACCTTGCAGGACAACGGGCTTTCGCTGGAAACTTCAGGCTGTGCCGCCTATGCACTTCCGTATGCGGGGCATATCGGCGATCTGCCGCTGCATTCGGGCGGATTTGATATTTTTGATGAGGAAGTGCCGTTCTGTCAGGCAGTCCTGCACGGACTGCTCCCCTTTGCCTGCAAGCCTGTCAACGCCGATGCCGATGCCGATACCGCCTTTCTGACGGCAGTTGCCTACGGCTGTGAACCGTCCTATGATATGCTCTACGCCCCTGCAAGTCTGCTCAAGGATACGGCGCTCGATCATCTGTTCTATGCGAATTACGCCGCATGGACAAAACGTGCGGCATCGCAGTACAGCATTGCCCGTGCGGTGCTTTCGGAGGTAGGCGGACAGCCGATGACGGGATTTTCCCGCAAGGGTGACTGCACCGTCACGACCTACGCAGACGGCACGGAAATTCTCGTCAATTTCGCCGACAAGACGATCACAGCAGACGGCAAGGTCTACGCCCTGTATTCAGAGGAGGAAACGCCATGAAGCTCCCCTATCAGAAACGCAAAGCGCTTTACGGCTATGCTTTTATCTCGCTCTGGCTGGTCGGTACGGCGGTATTTTTCCTCTATCCGCTGATCTGTTCGCTGATCTACTCGTTCCAGAAAGTGCAGCCGGGTGAGCCGGGGGTCTGGGTCGGGCTGAAAAATTACATCTACGTCTTTACAGGCGACCCGAAATATACCGCCTGTCTGCTTTCCGTCCTGCGGGAAACGCTCTGGAAAACGCCGCTGATCCTGATTTTTTCGCTGTTCATTGCGGTCATGCTCAATCAGAAATTCCGTGGACGGACACTGGCACGGGCAGTATTCTTCCTGCCCGTCATCATCGCAACAGGTCCTGTGTACAACATCATCAACGGCGATATTGCAAAATCGGGTGCAGCGAGTGCGGGGCAGTTCTCGACCATGTTCCGCACAGACCTGATGGGAGATCTGCTGCAATTTCTCGGCATTTACGGACTGACCGACCACATGGAAGAGATGATCGGCACCGTCTCGGACAATCTGTTCGGCATCGTATGGAATGCGGGAATCCAGATTCTGATTTTCCTTGCCGCCTTGCAAACGATTCCGACCTCTGCAAGGGAGGCGGCGCAGATCGAAGGTGCAACGGGCTGGGAATATTTCTGGAAGATCACGCTTCCCTATGTCAGTCCGATGGTGCTTGCCTGTCTGATCTACACGGTGATCGACAGTTTCACATCGCCTGACAATCTTGTCATGCAGCGTTTTGCGGAGATGCGCAGCAATATGCTGTACGGCTATGCCGCGGCGATGATCTGGGTGTATTTCGGCATTGTGTCGGCGGCGGTGGGAGTCATCACGCTGATCGTGAACCGCTTTGTCTACTACGAAACGGAATAAGGGGGGAGAACATGACAGAAAAGAGGAAACCGACAGGCATTGCATGGAGCATCGGAAGATTTCTGATCCTGTCCGGACTGAGTTTCATCATCCTGTACCCGCTGATCTACATGATAAGCTGTGCCTTCCGCACACGGGCGGACATGAACGACCCCACGGTGATGTGGATTCCCCGTCACCTGACACTGGACATTCTGCGGGAGACATGGCAGGCAATGGACATTCCCACGACGATGGGCAACACGCTCCTGCTGAACATCGGCTGTTCTCTTGTGCAGGTCGTGACCTGTGCATTTACGGGCTACGGATTTGCACGGTTCCGTTTCAGGGGAAAGGGTCTGCTGTTCGGACTGGTCATCATGCAGATCTTAGTGCCGAGTCAGGTACTTGCCACGCCGCAGTACATGGAATTTCGTTACGGCTTCGGGCTTTTGCCGCTGGTAAAGCGCATTGCACCGGAAGCGGCATCGCTCTTCAACCTGATCGACACGCCCATGACGATGTATCTGCCTGCGATCACGGGAAACGGCATCCGTGCGGGACTGATGATCTTTTTATTCCGACAGTTCTTCCGTGGTCTGCCCCGTGAGCTGGAAGATGCCGCCTATCTGGACGGCTGCGGTCCATTGCGGACGTTTTTGCAGGTCATGGTGCCGCTGAGTACGTCCTCTTTCCTGACGGTCTTTCTGTTCTCGGTGGTGTGGTACTGGAATGATTTTTATGTATCATCAACGTTTTTCACGTCAAATGCGACGCTTGCGCTCATGCTGAAAAACCTGAGTACCCGACTTTCTCTGGTACTCTGGGGCAATGCGAATGTAGATATTTCCCCCCGTGAACAGATCATCTGGATGGAAGCGGGCTGTCTGATCGCAGTCACGCCGCTTCTTCTTCTGTACGTCTGCCTGCAAAAGTATTTCACCGAAGGCATCGAACGTGCGGGACTGGTGGGGTGAAGTGGTCTGCTGACAAAAAATCCCCCGATGCGGTGCTTCGCTTCGGGGGATAATTGTATAAGCATGGCTGTCAAAATATGAAAAAACGATGCGGGTGCAGGGCGGTCACCGCCCTGCCGAGGGGGTTTGGGGGGCGAGTAG
>JAILPP010000047.1 GCA_024699425.1 Oscillospiraceae bacterium
CATTCCCCCTGCCGGGGTCAAGGGGCAGCGCCCCTTGTGGGGGTCAGGGGGCAAAGCCCCCTGAACTCCCCGTGAGGGGCGACAAGGCGCAAAAAAGCTGCGGCACAGAAACCGCAGCTTGTGTAATCAATCCGTAGAACGGCGGGGAGCGAATGCATCGTCATCGTCGGAGTCGCCGTCGATCATTTCCTTCTCGTACTGCACGTTGACCGTGGCGGAGAAAGCCTTTGTTTCCCAGCCTCGCAGGAGGCGTTCGATCAGCTTGTCCGCATTCGGCTCAGTGATCTCAGGGAGCAGGAGGAGGTACTGGTTATCCTGCACCTGTGCGATGAGGTCACTTTTGCGCAGCATGGCGGAAATCTGATCTCCGAATGCAGTGATCGCCTCGGCGTAGCAGTTGGCATCGAGATTCGGACTTTTCGGCAGGAGCGTGAACAGGAGCTTACATGCTTCACGATGATAAGTGATCGTATAGCGGATCAGAAACTGATACAGATAATCAAATGATTCGGGCTTGATGAGGAATGCGCCGTTGTGGGGCTGCACTTCGCCGTACATCTGACTGAACCGCTGCAAACCGCCGTCATCAAGATTTGGGTCGCTGTTCTGATTGCGGTAGACGGCATGACCGTGCTTACCGCTTCGCTTGACCGAATAGAGCGCCTTGTCCGCAGAATTGAACAGCTCTTCATATTCACACGGGCTGTCGGGCACATAGACCGCACCGACCGACACGCCAAGCGGAATGGACATTGCCTCACCCATCAGCTCATGGGCATAGTCCACAAGTCCTTTGTTGATACGGCTGCTGATCGAGCTGATCGCCTTTTCATCGGATACATGATTCAGGAACGCCACAAATTCATCATTGGTAATTCTGCCGATGATGTCGCCCGAACGGGTGTTGGCACGGATGATCTCCGCAAAGCCCTGAAGGAGAATATCCCCGATATTCCGTCCGTAGATCTCGTTGACCAGTTTGAAGCAGTCGATGTCGAGAATCATCAGCGTACCGCTTTTCTCACGGCACGTCTGAATCATCAGCTTTTCCAGAACGTCTTTCGTGGGCAGACCTGTGAGCGAGTCGGACGAATCCTCCGCAGAATTGACCGTCACACGGTCGCCGAGGAGCTGTTCCACACGGCGCAGCAGGGCATTGGGCTGGAACGGCTTACGGATAAAGCCGACAGCGCCTCTGTACTGTGTCTCATCGACAGCAGCCTGACTTTCATCGGCAGTCATGAACATGACACGCAGATCATCACCGTACTGACTGCGCAGTTTATCGTGCAGTTCAAATCCCGACATTTCGGGCATCAGGATATCCGAAAGAATCAGGGCGGGACGTTCCCGTTCATATACATCCATAGCTTCCGCACCGGAACTTGCGGTAAGAATCTCATATTGTCCGGAGAGGATACGCTTTGCGACCATGCGCATCATGGCTTCATCGTCTACTATCAGTATTTTTGTCATTTCCAGTACCTCCTTCGGCGACTGTCGGAAGACGGAAAACGACCGTCCCGCAGTTCAGAGTCTCAATGTATATTACTATCATACCACAAAAAACAGTTTTTGTCCAGTCAAATTTTACGAAAAAAAGGAGTTTTTAGAAAAAATAACGCAGTTTCGGACATTGTTTATAAAGTTTTATGATTCCGATAAAAGATTTCAACCTGATTGTATATTATGCATAAAAGACATTTTACATTTTGTGAAGTCCTGCGGGAAAAAGAGAAAGCACTCCGGCAAATCGAATCCGGAGTGCAGACGCAAACCATGTTGAAAACTGTCCCCCCTTGCAATCGTTTCTGCGCTGCAAGGAGGACAGGCTGAATCACGCTGCTTCAGATGCCGAGCGTTCCGACCCATTTCCGGAGTGCATCTGCGGAAAATCTGCCGTTGAGAACCTTGCCGTTGACGAGTTTCGTGGAAGATGAGACACTGTTTTGCAAATATTTTGTTGTCTCACCGAGTCCGCTGCCGCCGGAAGTGGCAAAGACCACAATCGTCTTGCCGGAGAAATCATAGGATTCCAGAAATGTATTGATGATCGTCGGCGCAACATACCACCAGACGGGAAAGCCGAGAAAGATCGTATCATAGGCAGAAATATCTGCTTTGTCGTCCGCAAGGGGAGGGCGTGAAGTTCTGTCATGCATTTCCACACTGCTGCGGGATTTTTTATTCTGCCAGTTGAGATCTTCCGACGTATAGGGAACTTTGGGTCTGATCTCATACAGATCAGCGCTGATCGCATCTGCAAGGCTGGAAGCGGCGGCGGCGGTCACACCGGTTGCACTGAAATAGGTTACCAAAGACTTTTTCATAATCCGATCCCTCCCGGAACTGTATTAGCATTACGGCTGCGGGGTACAGTTTCTCCACAGCCGAGCCATTTTCGCATACATAAAATATACAGAAAACGGAAAACAAACTTCCCTATACTATGTATGCATTATAGCATATTTACCCGAAATTGTCAATAGTTTGTTATCATAATTGGCAAATACGGCATCTAAAACGATTACGGATTGTGCATTCTGCTAAATGTCAGAAATTGGCGGAACGTATCGTACCGCCGCCGACCACGGTATCCCCCTGATAGAGGACGACCGCCTGTCCGCAGGTGACTGCCCGCTGCGGTACATCGAACTGCACAAACAGCACGCCGTCTTTCATCCATGCGAGTGCGGGCTGTTCCTTGTGGCGATAGCGGATCTTTGCGGCGACCCGCATCGGGGTTGTCAGATCGGGGACGGAGATGAGGTTGACATCATCCGCCGTGAGCCTGTCCGAGAAGAGCGCCGCATTTTCACCGAGAATGACACGGTTTTCCGTCGGGTCAATGCCGCAGACATACAGCGGATGCCCCGCTGAGATGCCGAGTCCCCGCCGCTGTCCGATCGTGTAATGGATGATACCGTGATGTGTACCGAGGCGGTTGCCGTCGGTGTCGGTGAAATCTCCGCAGGGGAACTGCCGTCCTGTGAATCGTTCCAGAAATCCGGCATAATCACCGTCAGGCACGAAGCAGATGTCCTGACTTTCCTTCTTTCGGGCGGTCACAAGCCCGTGCTTTTCCGCAATTGCCCGTATTTCGCTCTTACGGAAGCCACCAAGCGGGAAGCGTGTGACACGGAGCTGCTCCTGTGTGAGCGAATACAGCACATAGCTCTGGTCTTTGTCGGGGTCTGCAGCTTTTTTGAGGAGATACCGCCCGCACGTCTCATCGTAGACGATCTGCGCATAATGTCCTGTCACGATGCAGTCAAATTCCATTTCGTGCATCCGCTGCACCATCGCGTCAAATTTGAGATAGCGGTTGCAGTCAATGCAGGGATTGGGGGTCATGCCGTTTTCATAGCAGTACGCAAACCGCTGCATGACCTTTTCACGGAAACGGTCGGAAAAGTTGAACACATAATGAAGCATACCGAGTCTGGCGCAGACGAGTTTTGCATCTTGCACGTCACTGAGGGAACAGCAGGTCTTTTCCTTGGAAATTCCCGCATCGGGGTTGTCGAAGAGGTGCATGGTAGCGCCTGCGCATTCATAACCTGCCTGCTGCATGAGGAGTGCAGCGGCGGAACTGTCCACGCCGCCGGACATTGCGATCAATGCTTTCTCTGCCATATCAGCCGCCCAGTTCGATCATCTTGTCGATGCATCGTCTTGCCTGTGTGATCGTTTCCGCATCCATGAGGATTTCCTCGCCCGCCTGTCCAGTCAGCACACGGTACACATCGACAAGGGTCGTGGATTTCATATTGGGGCAGATCAGGTCTTTGGTCAGGGGGTAGAAGGATTTGTCGGGGCAGTCGTATTGCAGATGTTCGGCAATGGAAATTTCCGTGCCGATGATAAATTCCTTTGCCTGCGAAGCCTTGGCAAAGTCCATGATACCGGAAGTCGAGCCGACATAATCCGCCTGTTCCGTCACGCCGGGAACGCATTCGGGGTGAACGAGAACGAGGGCATCGGGGTGGAGCTGCTTTGCGGCACGGACGGCATCGGGTCTGACCGCCGCATGGACAGGACATCCGCCCTGCAAGAGCCTGACGGTCTTTTCGGGAACGCTTTTTGCCACGAAAGCGCCGAGATTGCAGTCGGGGATAAAGAGAATTTTGTCATTGTCAATGGCTCTGGCGATCTTGACCGCCGAGGAGGAAGTCACGCAGACATCGGCAATGGTTTTGAGTTCTGCGGTGGTATTGACGTAAGCCATGACGGTATAATCCGGAAGCTGTGCTTTGACCTGTGCGATCATGTCCTTGTCCATCTGTTCCGCCATGGGACAGCCCGCAACGGGATTGGAGAGAAAGACGTGCTTTTCGGGGGAGAGGATCTTGACCGTCTCTGCCATGAAGCGCACGCCGCAGAGCAGAACGTTCTGATTCGGCACGGATTCCGCCTTGACGGAGAGCATATACGAATCCCCCACAAAATCCGCAATTTCGGAAATTTCACGGGCAACATAGCTGTGTGCAAGAATGCACATATCCTTTTCTTTTTTCAGGCGCAGGACTTCCTGCTGCATAGCATAAACATTCATGGGCACTGTCCTTTCAGCGTTTCAGGTAAGCGGCGGAAACGGGAAATTCAAAATAGGTTTCGGGGTAGGGTTCATCTTTGAGCATGAAGTGCCACCATTCGCAGTCCAGCGGTTCAAAGCCGCCCCGCATCATTGCCTTCTGGAGGCGCATTCTGTTTTCGTACTGTTCGTCGGTCACGTCACGGCAGTCGGGGTGTGACAGCGGGCTGAACAGATCAAACGGACTGCCCATATCGACTTCTTTTCCGGTTTTCATGTCGAGCAGGGTCAGATCGACCGCACTTCCGCGGCTGTGACTGGAACGGCTTGCAATGTAGCCTCTGTTGAACAGTTCCTGTTTGACGAGATCGGGGTAGAAATACGGTTTCATGCGGATGTCCGTGTCCTCGATGCCCCAGAGCATGAACTGCCGCACCGCACAGGCGGGGCGGTACGCATCGAATATTTTCAGGCGGTATCCCTGCACGATGAGTTCATTGCTGACCGACCGGAGCGCCCTTGCCGCCTCAACCGTCAGAAGCGCGCAGGGTTCGTCATAGCCGTCGATGCGGTCACCGATGAAATTGAACGTAGAGTGATAGCGTATTTCCTGCACGATCGCAGGAACGTAGTCAGCCAGTACAACGAATCCGGACGGATCCATTGGCGGTTTGTCGTTGTAAACTTTCATAATGTCCTCCGTTCTGTCAAAAACCTACTGCTTTAATTATACAGCGGACGGCGGCGATTGTCAAGGCAGACTGTAAATTTTAATCCGGACTTCCCCGATGTACGCCCTTGACAAAATCAGACAGACGTGCTATAATAGGAAACACAGGGGAGCTTTCAGAAAGGCTGAGAGGGAGCTGTACGCTCCGACCCTTTGAACCTGGCGGATAATGCCGCACAGGAAGTTTCGTTTTGCAGATCTGTGCGGGGCTTTCTGTGGGAAGTCCCGCTTTTTTTGGAGGAGCTTATGAGAAATTATACAACACAGATGGATGCCGCAAAGCAGGGCATCATCACACCCGAAATGCAGACCGTTGCCGAAAAGGAGAACCTCTCCGCAGAGATCATCCGTCAGCGTGTGGCAGAGGGATCGGTTGCGATTCCGGCGAATATCCGTCACACCTCGCTTTCCGCCGAGGGCATCGGCATGGGGCTGAAAACCAAGATCAATGTCAATCTGGGGATCTCCGGCGACTGCAACAACTACGAGAACGAGATGAAGAAAGTCGATATGGCGCTGCAATACAAGGCGGAAGCCATCATGGATCTGAGCAACTACGGCAAGACCAACAAGTTCCGTCAGGAGCTGATCGCAAAGTCGCCTGCGATGATCGGCACCGTTCCGATGTATGATGCCATCGGCTATCTCGACAAAGATCTGCTGGAGATCACAGCAGAAGATTTCCTGCGGGTTGTCCGTGCCCATGCGGAAGAGGGCGTGGATTTCATGACGATCCATGCCGGCATCAACCGCCGTGCAGTGGAAGCGTTCCGCCGTGAGGGCAGACGCATGAACATCGTATCCCGCGGCGGTTCTCTGCTGTTTGCGTGGATGGCAATGACGGGAAACGAGAATCCGTTCTTCGAGTATTACGACAAGGTTCTCGACATTCTGCGTGAATTTGACGTGACCATCAGTCTCGGTGATGCCCTGCGCCCCGGCTGTATCGACGACAGCACCGATGCGGCACAGATCAGCGAACTGATCGAACTCGGCAACCTGACAAAGCGTGCATGGGAAAAGGACGTTCAGGTCATGGTAGAGGGTCCCGGTCACATGGCAATGAACGAGATCGCCGCCAACATGACATTCCAGAAGCGCATCTGTCACAATGCGCCGTTCTATGTCCTCGGCCCGCTGGTAACGGACATTGCGCCCGGTTACGATCATATCACCTCTGCCATCGGCGGAGCGATCGCAGCGGCAAACGGTGCGGATTTCCTGTGCTACGTCACCCCCGCAGAACATCTGCGCCTGCCTGACATCAACGACGTGAAGGAAGGCATCATTGCAAGCAAGATCGCAGCTCATGCGGCGGATATTGCCAAGGGACTGCCGAACGCACGGGATATTGACAACAAAATGGCAGATGCCCGCCACAAGGTGGACTGGGACGAAATGTTCAAATACGCCATTGACCCCGAAAAGGCAAAGGCATATTTTGAAAGCACACCGCCCGCAGACCGTCACACCTGCTCGATGTGCGGCAAGATGTGCGCCGTCCGTACCACAAATATGATCTTAGAGG
>JAILPP010000058.1 GCA_024699425.1 Oscillospiraceae bacterium
ATATTTTGCTAAGAATGCTCATTTGTAGCTCATGAAAAGGAGGCTGCACCATGACAGATCAAGAACTGTATGCAGCGATCTACGACCAGACACAAAGCCGTATGCAGCGTGCGGGGCTGTCCCTCCCCGACAAGGAAGATACTCTCCTGCTTGCGGAATGTCCGCCCTGTATTGCAGACGGCACAGAGCTTGCCGCCGAGCCTGACAATATCCGCTTTCTGCACAAGGCGTTCCTGCTTCTGCTGCGCCGTCCCATCGACCCGAACACACTTGAAATACTCCGTGCGCAGACAGAACAGCCCGTGGACGATTTCCGTAAAGGTGTCATCACGGGTATCAAATCGTCTGAGGAATTTGTCCTCTCCCGCTGCATTCTCCGCAATAACCCCTACACCGACAGCACGCCCTGTTCGGCGATTCCCGTCAGCGGGCGGTTTTCGAGTGTCACGCTCCCCGAACGTCTGCTGCGTATCTATCGCAAAATGCCCGCACCCATGAAGAAAGCCGCCAAGAAAATTCTCGGTGCGACCTGACCGCCTTACGAAAGGATTCTGCATGAAGTTTTATATCGACCTGACCAATCTGCTCAATGTGGATTTTGTCACAGGGATTCAGCGTGTCGCCCGTGAGATCACAGTGCGCCTGCTGAAAAATGCCCGTCATGAATGGCATCTGCTCTACTGGCAGGACAATGCAAGTATCTGGATGGAACTGGACAACGCCGTATTCCTGCGCTATTTCACCGGTGAAACGGAGGAACGGGGCGGCATCATCACCCAGACTCCGATCCGACCGAAGGACATCCCCTCCGGTGCTGTTTTTTTCGACATTGACAGCGTATGGAACGCACGTCTCAAACGAAGCTATCTTTTCCCGCAGCTCAGACAGCGGGGGGTGCGCATTGTCACACAGCTCTATGATCTCATTCCCATCACGCACCCGCAGTACTGCCACGAGGCAACGACTGCCAATTTTATACTCTATACAGGTGCCAATCTCCGCTATGCCGATCTCATCATCACCAATTCCCAAGCCACCGTAAAAGCACTCGATGCGCTGACCGATAGTCTCGGTCTGGAGCGAAAGCGTTCCGCTGTCGTACCGCTGAGCAGTGATTTTTCCGCTGCATCTTCTGCAAAATCGGGCAGGGAAGCGCTTGCCGCCGTCAGTGAGATCGCCGCAAAGGGAAAATATCTTCTGATGCTTGGCACAGTTGAGCCGAGAAAGAATCACAAGCTCGCACTTGATGCACTCGAACAGGGACTTGCCGCCGAGGGTATGAATCTTGTCATTGCCGGGCGCATCGGGTGGAATGTTGAGGCACTGGAAACCCGTATCCGCAAGCACAAACTCCTTGGAAAGCAGCTCTTTTTCGTGGAGCGCCCCGACGATGCCGAGGTGGATTACCTGTACAAAAACGCCTTTGCCGTTGCGTTTCCGACCTTCAACGAGGGTTTTGGTCTGCCCGTGATCGAAGCGTTTCTACGGGGAACTCCCGTCGTGGCATCGGATATCGAGGTACTGCACGAAGTTGCAGGTGACTATGCGGATTATTTCGACCCCAATGACCCTGCGGATTTCACCCGCTGCGTGCGGGAACTGATGCAGGACGAAAGCAGATATGCACAGCGCCGTGAAATGCTCAAAAGCTACCACCCCCGCACATGGGACGATTCCGCCGCAATGATGATGGAGGCACTTTCCTCACTTGAAGAAACAAAGCCGTCCGCACAGCCGCAGCTCAGACAAATGGTCTGCCTGACCGCACGGAATGAAGATATTCTCGCAACGCTGCCCTTTATCGAGCATTTCATGCCGTTTATCACGGAACTTGTCCTCTGCTGTCCCGATCAGAACGCCGATGAGATCCGAAACCGCTATCACGGACGGCTGACCCTGCGTTTCCTTACCGACAGCGAAGTACTGGACGGACGGAAACTTCCCGAAGACCACGGCACCCGTAATTTCTTCCTGCGGGCGCTTGCGCTGAAAAGCCCTGTGATGGATGACGTATTTCTCATGACCGACGATGACTACCGACCGCTGCGCACCATTTCGCCTGAAGTATTTGTGAAGGATGGCGTATATCAGGCATATTACTGCTATGATCTGAAAGACTGGACGGGGGCATATCCCGAACTGACTTCCTTTGACCGTCAGCAGCATCGGACGCTTGCCTTTTTGCGGGAGCATCATTATCCCACGCTGATGTATGCCTCTCACCAGATGCAGGTGATTGACAAGCGGATTTACAACGAAATGACGGAGCGTTACGCCGATATGACCGACAAAGGGCTTTGCGAATGGGCGATGTATTTCAATTACGCCGTGGCAAACTATCCGTCCCGTTTCAACTGTATCCCATATGTGACCATGGGCTGGCCGGGCAGTATTTCGGACTGGAATCTGTGGGTACAGCCGTCCGATCTGCTCTTTGAGAACCATTACAGCGAATTATATGCGGACGGAAAAGTCTTTGACGGACTGTGTGAAGATTTCTGTGAAGACATTGCCGAAGTCAATCAGCAAAAGATTCTGCGCTTCTCACGGGAACTGCAAAAACAGCAGGAAGGCTTGCAGGTCTTTGCGGCATACTATGCGGCGTACCGTTACCAATATCGGGAAGATCCGTCATTTTTCGTCACGCTGACGCAGCAGAATGAACTGCGGGTGATCCTGCCCGCCTATCTGACCGTCAAAGCGGGACTGATTCAGCGAATCCCGCTGCAACTGGACAAGAGACTGCGGGAACGTTTCTCAGGCGGACTGCTTCTGAACTACTGGTTCAGTAACGAAGAAGGCGAACCGCTTTCCGTGATTGGACGAATGTCGGCGGCACTGGACATACTGTCCCTGCGGCTTCCTGTGGCTGCACCGTCCGCACCGCAGCAATGCCTGTTCCATCTGCGTGTGATACCGGAGGGGAACGGCAGTGCGGCTGATTCGGATGTATGGGCAATGATCGTATAGGGGGGGCGCACATGATCGAAGCATTCAAACAATTCGGACTTATGCTCAAAAAGCACCAGTTTCTCTTTGAAGAGCTGGTCAAGCGCGACTTCAAGAAAAAATACAAGCGGACAATTCTGGGAATGCTCTGGAGTCTGCTTTCCCCGATGCTCCAGCTCCTTGTTATGAGCGTAGTATTTTCCAACTTTTTCGGACGTGACCGACCGCACTACACGATTTATCTGTTCGCAGGCAATCTGACGTATGCCTTTTTCAAGGATTCGACCTACGGCGGCATGAATTCCCTCATGGCGAATGCGGGCATCATCACGAAAATCAACCTGCCGAAGTATATGTTCCTGCTGTCCAAGAATGTCGCCTCGCTCATCAATTTCGGGCTGACGCTGGTCATTTTTCTGTTGTTTGCGGCAATAGACGGGGTGACGTTTCATGTGCGGTTCCTGATGTTGCTTTACCCGATTCTATGGATGATCGTGTTCAACATCGGGTTTGGATTTATTCTGTCGGCGCTGTTTGTGCTGTTCAAGGATGTGCAGTATCTGTATGATATCTTCACACTGATGCTGATGTATCTGTCGGCGATTTTCTACTACACGGCGGACTATCCGGAGCATATTCAGAAGCTGTTCTATCTGAATCCGCTGTATGTGTATATCACATATATCCGCAATATTGTGATTGACGGGTTCATTCCGGGGTGGGGGACGCATATTTTGTGTGCGGTGTATGCATTGGGAGCGCTTGGACTTGGCGCATGGATCTATAAGAAATACAACTATAAATTTCTCTACTATATGTAAGGAGGCATTCCATGCCGAAAATCGAACTGCACGACATTTCCGTGTCCTATATTGTGGGGGATTTTTCCACTGTCGGGCTGAAAGATGTCATCATTCAGCGCATTCAGGGGAAATACAAGCCGAAAGAATTTGTAGCCGTCAGGCATGTGGATTTTTCGCTGGAAGAGGGGGAACTTCTCGGCATCATCGGCACGAACGGTGCAGGCAAGTCCACGCTGCTGAAAGTGATTTCGGGCATCATGCGCCCGACGGAGGGAACGATGGCAGTCCGTGGAAATATCGCCTCACTGCTGGAACTTGGCACGGGCTTTGACGGTGATCTGACTGTCCGTGAAAACACATTTCTGCGTGGCGCAATGCTTGGCTACACCCGTGAATTTATGAACCGGACGTATCAGAGCATCATTGAATTTGCGGAATTGCAGGAATTTGAGGACAGACTGTTCTCCCATTTGTCATCGGGCATGAAATCGCGGCTTGCATTTTCAATTGCGTGTCTGGTCAAGCCGGACATTCTGATTTTAGACGAAGTGCTGTCGGTGGGTGACGGCGCATTCCGGCAGAAGAGTGAAGACAAGATGCTGGAAATCATCAAAGGCGGAGCAACGACGCTTTTAGTGTCGCACTCTCTCGATCAGATCCGCCGCATGGCGACCAAAGTGCTGTGGCTTGAAAAGGGCGAGCAAATGGCATTTGGCGAGACGGCGGAGATCTGCGACCGTTATCAGGCGTTCCTGAACGGAAAATAAATGCGAACGTGCAGGGGAGTCATTCCCCTGCACTGTTTTTTGTGCATTGCAAATAAAAAATCCCCCGCCTCTTGCGAAGCGGGGGATAACTTCATTTCAACTAAGAAACCAGTTAGTTGGAATTTTGTTAGTCGGGATTACTGATCCTTGCGGCGAGCCTTTGCGCTTGCGAACAGACCTGCAACCGCTGCAACTGCTGCGCCAACCAGACCTGCTACGCCAGCATCACCTGTCTGCGGTGCCCCTGCGGTACCGGCAGACGCTGCTGCATTGCTTGCGGAACCGGACGCAGAAGCAGAACCGGATGCAGAGCTGGAAGCGGAAGAAGAACCTGTGGAAGTAGATGCCAGCGGATCTACCTTGTCATCCTCAGGCTTCCACTGATCAATCGGACCGAGGTAGTCGAGCTTGTAGCAGCGACCACGGTGTGCGCAACCTGCCAGTACATCCTCATAGTACCACTCTGTGCCGTACTTGTCGTGTACAGTTCTCAGCTTTGCGCGGTCAGCCTGCCAGTCAATTACTACATAGCTGTTCTTGTTCTCATTCTTCAAGAAGGAGATAATCAGCTCAGGAACGCCGTTGCCGTCGAGGTCGAGCAGACCGTATCTCAGGTCATAGCCCTTGTTCTCAGCAAACTGGGACTGTGCATAAGCAGTTACGCACTCCTTATAGGCGATTCTCCACGCATTGTCAATCTGAGTCTTGTGGTCAGTGTTCCACTTAGCGATCGGATCGAGATTAAGTCTCTTCCACTCGCTGTAAGCCTTGGACTTACGGTTATAGTCATCAGTAATTGCCTGATTGATTCTCTTCAGGCGCTCCTGATCGTCAGTCGGCAGACTGGAGTCGATCTCATACAGAGCCGGCTTGTCGCCAGGGGTAAAGTTCTTCAGATCAAACTTCTCTCTGAACTTATAACCGGTAGTTGTACCATTCTTATTACCGAACTCATCGTAGGTATCAACTTCCTGTACTACAATTTCAATACCCAGAGCATCGCACCATTTAGCTGCATCAGCATAAGACATGGGCTTGGAACCGGCTGCATCAATGAAAGTGAAACCATCGCTCTTCAGCTCGATATAGTTTACACGATAGTCAAGATGCGTCTCCTTGGTCTTTTCGTCCACTCTCTCGGATGTACTTTCAACATAGCCATACTGGAGCTTGGAATTTCTCAGCGGGATTCTCAGAGTATCCCATGTAACTGTAAAGTCGCCAGGTGCAGAAGGCTCCTGAAGAGTGTGGTAACCTGCGCGGAAGAACTCGTCCTCATACTGGTCAGGCATACCTGCCCAGCCTTCCCAGGACTCGCCTGCAACCCAGTTCAGGTCTACGACACGGGGATCAGATACATCAGAGAGGTTGTACATCTCACCGGTAGCATTGTCGATCTTGAATGCCTGGATGCAAACTTCGATTCTAACCTTCTGAGTAGAGCTTACGGTAACGTGCGGATGCTCCAGATTGTAAGTATAGCCTACAACAACATCCTTATCCACGCCGGTGAATTCCTTCCAGTTCTCCTTCATGGTGTACTTGGTAGTGGAATCCTGCTCCTGGAATCTGCCGTTTACAGTAATATCTTCCTTGACACGGAAAATAGTCTCAAACTTATGATTCTTGTAAACGTTGTTTGCAGCATGATCTGTCTGTGCGGTTACTTCCCACTTATCATCAGCAATCTTGAGAATGCTTGCAGCAACGCCCTGATTGGACAGCTCACGAGCCTTGGCATCAGCGGCTGCCTCGGTGGTGAAATACCACTGGCTGTCAACGCCTACCATGCTGCCGGCAGGATCGCCGCCTGCATAGTGAGTGTGCTGGAACGCATAGTCAGCAGAGTCAATGATGGGATCCATTACATAGGTTCTGATGGTGTAGCGATAGCCGTCTGCACCCGGAACCGGCTCCCATGTGATGGTTGCGGACTCACCGTCATCGGTATTGCAGGGAGCAGCGGGAGTGTTGATGAACCAACGGGGATTCGGAGTATAGAGCATCTTGCCCTCGTTGGTGTTCGGAACTCTGAACTTGTAAACGCCGTCGAACGGGTTGAAATTCGGGTTGTTCTTAACAGCCTTGTTGAATGCTTCGGGGCTTGTGATGAGTGCAGTAGCATATCCATAGGGATCAACTACCATTGTCGTCTCATTGTCGGGAGCTGCATAGCTATCGCTCTTGTAGTCATCCGGAGACAGGTCAATATCCATATCATCACCGGCATGTACAGCGGCATCAATTGCAGCCTGATTCTCGTCAACGGACTGTGTAGTCAGTGTAAAACCGCCACTCTTGGGCTTTGCAGTCGTCTGCTTACCCTGTGTAGTTGTAGGAGCAGCCGTTGTAGAGGGTGCACCAGTAGTCTCAGCGTTTGCTGTTGTTTCAGGCTGTGCATCAGTAGCAGGCTGTGCATCAGTAGCAGCATCAGTAGCAGGAGCATCAGTCTCACTGCCCTCAGCGGCGGCAGCAACAGCAGCATCAGGATTTACCTCTACCGGAACAGCAACAGCGGCAGCAACATCTGTAGTCTGAGTAGTTGTCTCTTCAGCAAATGCAGCGATCTGAGCTGTGCTTGTCAGAATCGGTGTGCAAGCAAGAGCTGCGGAGAGCAACATAACACTAATTTTGTTGGTCTTCATGTTCATTTCCTCCTAAATTCTAAATACAGTGTGCCCTGTAGGCACATCCAGTTCCAACAATACTAACTGGTTACTTACAATTATACACCACCAAAGCCGATATGTCAAGGAATTTTTGAAAAAAAATATTACCGACTGCGAAAAAATCGTCAGAATATACGAAATGCCCATTTCAAAACGGCTGAAATAACCCCCTATTTTAAATTTTCACCAAATTTTCACGGAACTTTTTTCTTTTTACCCCAACCGTCACCGATTATACAGGAAAATTTTGATTCTCGTATGGGTTGCAAAACGGTTTCTGTTGTGGTATAATATATGTATTCTATCGAATGAGGTGATTTTTTTGGGAATTAGCTTTGAAGAGGCTGATGAGCGCTTCGGCTATGACGGCAGTCTGGGGGCTGCCTACTCACAGAATCAGACAATTTTTCGGGTGTGGTCTCCGGCTGCCGAGTCCGTCCGCTTGAATCTTTACGCCAACGATTCTGACCCCGAACCCCGTACCTGTCATATGATGACCAATCAGAACGGTGTATGGGAAACCACAGTACTCGGTGATCTGAACGGTGTTTACTACACCTACACGATTCTGTCCGAGGGCTGGGAACGTGAGACGATCGACATCTATGCCCGCACAGCAGGCTGCAACGGTACACGGGGCATGGTGTTTGATCCTGCGCTGACCGACCCCGAAGGCTGGCAGCAGTCCGAACGGGTGAAGCTCCCGCATTACACAGATGCGGTCATTTATGAGCTGCATGTGCGGGATTTCTCCGCTGACCCGTCTGTGCCGTTCCGCTATCCGGGCAAATTTCTTGCCTTCACGGAGAAGGGTCTGACCAACCGGCAGGGCATCCCCGCAGGACTTGACCACATCGCTTCCATGGGCGTGACACACATTCATCTGCTCCCTGTCTATGACTTTGCGACTGTGGACGAGGGCAGCGACAATCCGCAGTACAACTGGGGGTATGACCCGCTGAACTACAACATTCCGGAGGGCAGCTATTCCACGAATCCCCACGACGGTCTGTGCCGTGTACGGGAATTCAAGCAGATGGTGCAGGCAATCCACGAACGGGGCATCGGTGTCATTATGGACGTTGTGTACAATCACACATATTATACAGGTGACTCGCCCTTTTCCAAGACCTATCCGCATTACTACTACCGTCACAACCAGCACGGCTACTCCAACGGTTCGGGCTGCGGAAATGAATTTGCCAGCGAACGCCGCATGGCAAGACGCTTTATCGTTGACAGTCTATGCTATCTTGCACAGGAATACCGCCTTGACGGATTCCGTTTCGACCTGATGGGACTGCTCGACACCGAAACGCTCGATCTTGCCGCAGAAAAGCTCCGTGAGATCAATCCGGATATCATTCTGTACGGTGAGGGCTGGACGGGCGGTTCGTGTCCGCTGGAGGAATACCGCCGCGCGATCAAATGGAATGCCCGCAGTGTACCGCAGTTTGCGATGTTCTCGGACGATTTCCGTGACAAGACCAAAGGCTCGGTATTCGATGACAGAAGCTACGGCTATGTCAACGGTGCAGCATCCGGCGGCATGGCATGGCAGATGCGGCCTGTTCTCTGCGGCGGTGTCTATCATCCGCAGGGCGGCAGAAGTGAACACGAATACTGGACAGATTCCCCCTGTCAGTGCGTGAACTACGTCGAAGCACACGACAATCTGACCTTCTGGGACAAACTGACCGTTTCCATGCCCGGTGCGCCCTCGGAGATCCAGCTCTCGGCGGACAAGCTCGGTGCGGCAGTTGTCCTGCTCTCACAGGGCATTCCGTTCATGCAGGCGGGGCAGGAATTTCTGCGTTCCAAGCCTGCTCCGAACGGCGGGTTCATACATGACAGCTATAACTCCCCCGACAGCATCAACAGCCTGAAATGGGAGCTTGCCACGCTGCACCGTGACGTTGTGGACTACTATCGGGGACTGATTGCCATTCGCCGCAAATTCCCGCAGTTCCGTCTTTCCACAAGTGAAGAGATCCGGCAGACAATGCATTTCGATGACAGGGACGACGGCGTGATGCCCATTCGTTTCGGGGAGGAACTGCTCCTCGTCATCAATCCGCTGGGTCATGCGGTGGAGGTGTATGCAGAGGGTGATGTCTACGCCGACAAGATCAGAGCCTCGGCGGAACCGCTCTATCACATTGACGGCAAGTACATCTGCGCCCCCCGCAGCATTCTGCTTGTCAAGCTTGCACCCAAGCCCGCAGAAGCGGCAGTCTGAACGGGTATCTATATTAATGTATTTAAAGGGCTGTGCGTCTCGGACGTGCAGCCCTTTGCAGGCGGGCAGAGATATGAAAGCTTTATGAAAATCGTGGGAAATCTCTTGCTTTCGCATTGAAATTGTGTTATAATGTCATAAACAGCCCACACACCCGGAAAGGAGGCGCATTCCCATGGACGAACCGCAGTTCTATCTTGATACGATCGAACAGGTCATGGATTCGGAAGTGAATGAACGTATGCTGGAAGCCATGTTCTACGAATTTCTCGAATTACAGCACCTGTACGAATCGGCGGCGGAACTGGTCAAGACCCAGCTCAGTATCTACGACAACGAGTTTTCCATGAAATTCCAGCGCAACCCCATTCACAACATTGAAAGCCGCATCAAATCCCCGCAAAGCATCGTCGGGAAGCTCCAGAAAAAGGGGTTTCCGCTTTCGGCACGCTCTGCGCGGGAACATCTCATGGACATCGCCGGTATCCGTGTTGTCTGCTACTATGTCAATGACATCTATGCCATTGCCGAACTGCTCTCCACACGGGAGGATTTCAAGCTCGTCAAGATCAAGGATTACATTCAGAACCCCAAGCCCTCCGGCTACCGCAGTCTCCACCTGATCGCCATGGTTCCGGTCTATCTTGCCGCCAGCCGTCAGGAAGTCCCCGTGGAGATTCAGATACGCACCATTGCCATGGACTTCTGGGCAAGTCTGGAGCATCAGCTCCACTACAAAACAAACAGCACCGTCCCGCCCGAACTGCGTGACGAACTGCAATCCCTTGCCGGAACGATTGCAGAAACGGATCTGCGGATGCAGGACATCTACCGTCAGATCAATGACCTCTGACCGCCTGCCGTTGTTGTCATAACCGACGAAAAGCAGGACGTTTTCCGAAAAATCTCTTGACATTTTCAACATTTTATGTTACAATAAGTGTTAGATGCTGAAAGGAGCGATGTGATGAAACACACATGGAGCGCAGCCATGACAGCAGCAGCCGCTGTGATCTGCCTGTGTGCTGCTCTGCCCGTCAGTGCAGTGGAACACTCCGGAACGACCCGCACCTCTCCCGTTCCCACGGAGACTTCCGCACAGAAACTTCCGGCAAATGATACCGCAGATCCGAGCAGCATCACGCTCATTGCAGCGATGCTTTCGGTTTCCGCGCTGCTTGGTTTTGCCACCTACCGCAAGGATTGAAAACCGACGCAGGTCGGCTTGGGATAGTATGCACGGCTCTTCTGCATGGAACCTGCCGCCTTCGGATGCCGCAGCATCCGCAGTCACGGGAGCAGGCAGGAGAGCTGTGCTTTTTCTTTTGCGGGGAACATCGTGTTCCCCATATTCAGAACAGGGGGTTTATTATGGACGAACATTTACACCAGCAGGAACCCGAAATACAGGAAGAAGAATTTACCTGCCAGCGCATCTGCCCGCAGTGCGGCAAGCAGCTCTATACCGTCAAGCTCGGATTCTGCCCGTACTGCGGCAGTTCCCTTGCAGACGACCGGTTCCGCGGCACTGACCCGCCAAGCGAGATTCAGTCGGAAGTGCGCCGCCTCCGTTCGGAATACGATGCCATGGAAGAAGAACTGGAGATCGTCCAGAACGAATACACGCATCTGCGCCAGTCGTTTGACGGTCTGCTCTCGGAGCGCAACCGTCTTGCAGATGAGAACACCCAACTCCGCCGCCGTCTGAAAGAAACGTCCAGAGATTTACAGCAATGGATGCTCGGCACACAGGGTCTGAACCAGCGTTTGCAGGAGATCACCGTGCAGTATGCCGCCGCCGCACAGGAAGTACAGAAACTGCGTCACCGCCTCGAAACCGCCTCTGCCCGCAAGAGTGCCGATGCCGAAGCCGCACAGGATACGCTCAAATTCCTTCAGAATGAACTCGAAGCCCTCCGCTATGAACTGCGTGCCAAAGATAAAGAAGTTCAGAAATACCGTGCTGTCAGCCGTAAAGTCCCCGATCTCGAAGAACAGAAAGCCCTCCTCAGCGATATGGTCGCCCAGCGGGATGCCGAGATCGAACACCTGCGGGAACGCTGTGAAAGCAAGCCCGACACTTCCGCACTTTCGGAACATACACGGGATGAGGAACTCCTGCGCTCCAACATCGAACTGAAAACCCGTCTGTTCAATCTCACCGAACAGCAGAACCGCACCAAGGAAGAGCTTGCCGATGCACAGGACAAGATTCAGGCATTGCACGTGCATCGCTCCGTGCAGGAACGTGCCATGCAGGCGCAGGCAGAAGAAAGCGCCCGTGCCATTGCCGCCGTGCGTCAGGAAGCCGATGATGAACTTGCCACCCTGCGCAATGCCCTTGCCACCGCAGAGGGAAAGCAGAACAATCGGAAAGGAAGTGAGGCAGCATCATGACAACTCCCGATTTTGATTCATTTCTGACAGACGAGGAACGAAAGATGATCTCCGAGGAAGCGACCCGCAGAGCTGCCAAACTTGTGTTTGAATCCCCCGACCAGCTTTCCGCCGCCGTGAAGCTCTACTATGACAATCTGCGCTATCAGGCGATCATCCGCCGTCTGACCGCCGCCGACCCGCCTGCAACCAAGAACCTTTCCGCCATCTGGGGCAATGAAGATACTGCACCGCCCGAAGATGAGCAGCCCGATGAGAACAACGAGGATTTCAGGATCACAACCAGCGTTGTGGCGCTGAATCTGCATCCCGATGCAGTTTATGCCACCTTGCAGCTCGATGCGGACGGCACGCTGAAAATGCGGAATGCGGGCAAAACGGGAATCCGTTCGCTCCTTGTGGTCATTGACGGTCTGGCGTACCCGAATCCGCAGTTTTTCACAGGACTGCGGCGGGGCACGAAGGGTTTTGAACTGGAACGGCTCAAACCCGTCTTTCAGATCAGGGGCATCGGCAGTTCGGAGCGTTCCTATGCGCTGCGGAGCGTGACCCCTGCAAAGGTCGTTGCCCGAAGCCGCCGTTCTTTCAACCTGTCCAAAAAAGGAATCCTGAATTTCAAGAGCGTATAACTGTTCAGAAAGGAAAACACTCATGGAAACCAATCTCATCAAACCGCCCGTCGAACTGCGCTATGCAGACGAACTGGCGGCACTGAAATCGTCCGATACCGGCAAACGTCCGGAAAACTGGCAGCTCTCACCCAAAGCAGTCCGCACGTTCATACTCGGCGGCAAAGCGGGCGGGCGTGACATTTCCCGCAAATTCTACGGCAATGATGCCCTTGTGGAGCGCTGCATCATCACACTGGCAGGCAACCGCGGTCTGATGCTGGTCGGCGAACCCGGCACGGCAAAGACCATGCTTTCGGAACTGCTCTCCGCTGCCATCTGCGGCAAAAGCACCAACACCGTGCAGGGAACTGCCGGCACAACCGAGGACATGATAAAATATAGCTGGAACTATGCACTTCTGCTCTCCAAAGGGCCGTGTCGGGAAGCGCTTGTCCCCTCTCCGCTGCTCATCGGCATGGAACAGGGCATTTTTGCACGTTTTGAGGAGATCACCCGCACACCCGCAGAAATTCAGGACAGCCTGATCTCCGTCATGTCTGACCAGATCCTGAACATTCCGGAATTGGGAGATGACGGTCTGGTATTTGCAAAGCCGGGATTCAATATCATCGGCACAGCCAACACCCGTGACAAGGGCGTCAACGAAATGTCAGGCGCACTCAAACGCCGTTTCAATTTTGAGACAGTTGCCCCCGTGCGGGACGTGCGTCTTGAACGGGAGATCATACTGCGGGAAGCTGCCGATCTTGCCAGAGCAGGACACATCGACTGTGCCCCCGATAAGGACGTGGCGGAACTTCTCGCCGTTACCTATCACGAACTGCGTGAGGGCGTGACCGCAGAGGGAACTATGGTCGAACAGCCCGCCGCCGTGATGAGTACCGCAGAAGCAGTTTCCGTCTATTTCCAGACGCTCTGTCATGCGTGGTACTACGGCAGCGGAAAGATGGAACTTCCCGTACTGACCGAAAATCTCCTCGGCGCTGTCTGCAAGGAGAACCGTGACGATCTGGGACGGCTCAAAAGCTACTTCCAGACCGCAGTCAAGGCAAAAGGCATGAAAGAGGGCGGCATATGGAACGAATATTACCAGACGGCGAAGTATTTGCGATAAGCGGCAGCGAACCTGTCCTGTTTTTCCCTGTGCGGCATCATTCGCCTGTTTGCAGTTATCAGCTTGTGCGGACGATCACAGCATATGCGCCGGACTGTATCCTGATCGAAGGACCCGAAAATGCCAACGAACTGATTCCCGTTCTCACGGACGAGGGAACACAGCTCCCCGCGGCGATTTATTATTTTTATAAGGACAAGAAGCATTATATAGATGAGGAAGAGGAGCGGGATTACGCCTGCTACTACCCCTTTCTGGAAAGCTCCCCCGAAATGACAGCGCTGCGGGAGGCACGGAAGCGGGGTATCACGGCGAAATTCATCGACCTGCCCTACAGTGAGATTCTCATTCACACGAAAACCGCCGCAGGTCTGCGCAGCGAACAGGAACGCCACAGCTACGCCGATGACAGTCGTCTTGCGGGGGGGCTGTACTATCAGAAACTCTGTGAAAAGACAGGTCTGCGCTCATTTGAAGAATTCTGGGAGAAGTATTTCGAGATCCGCGGACTCCGCCTTTCGCCGGAGGGATTTCTGCGGCAGATGATGACATACTGCCGCCTGACACGGGACAGCACGCCGCCCGCACAGAATGAACTCGACGGCACAGATTCCCGTGAACAGCACATGGCATACCGTATTCGGGAACATATGGAAACTTACGGGAAGATTCTTGTTGTCACAGGCGGGTATCATACCCCCGCACTGCAAACGCTTATGAAAGAGAAGCTCAAAAAGCCGAAACTGCACAAATTTCCGTCGGAGGAGGAAAACTGTTATCCCATCGCCTATTCCTACGAAGCAGCCGATGCGCTGCGTGGGTATGCATCGGGTATGCCTCATCCGGGATTCTATGACAGCATCACGAAGCGCCTGCGGGAAGCGGACAGTCCGGAAGGCATCTATCAGGAAGCGGCATTGCATCTTCTGACCGAATGTGCCAGGGAATGCAGCAAAAAAGACCTGCCCCTGTCCATAGCCGATGTCACGGCAGCGCAGACCCTCACACAGGGACTTGCAGCCCTGCGTGACACCCCCGAACCGGGCTTTGCAGAAATTGCAGACGGCGTGACAGGTGCGCTCATCAAGGGAGAAAAGACGGCATCTTCGTCCCTGCCGCTTGACGTGCTGTACAAACTTGCCACGGGCAGCGGGATTGGTAACATCGGAGACACGACCCACGTCCCGCCGCTGATTCTGGATTTTGAAAAACAGTGTCGGAAATTCAAATGCAGGATCGACATTTCTCTGCCGCAGGAAACAAAAATTCCTCTCTTTTCGGCAGCATCAAGAACAGGAAGCGGACTGGAGAAAAGCCGTTTTTTCCATCGTATGCGCTATTTGGAGACAGCATTCTGCAAGTGTATCAAAGGTTCCGACCTGCACGGCAACACTGACCGCAGCATGGTATATGAAACGTGGAAATACAGCCGTTCACCGCAGACAGATGCCGCACTGGTCGATCATACCACGGACGGCACAACACTGATGGAAGCGTGTCAGACCGCAGCGGCACGGCAGCTCAGAACGCAGCGCCGCACGGAAGCGGCAGCCTCGGCAGCGGTAGACTGTTTCCTCATGGGCATCACGCTCACGGGGAAGGACATTCCCCGCACAGACGAGATCATCGCAGGCGACGGAGATTTCTTCTCACTCGGCATGGGCTTGCAGAAATTTGATATGCTGCGGGAACTGCGCGCGCTCTACGGGTTCGGAGATGCAGCAAATGACGTACATCTTGCGCTCTGTTATCACAAACTGCTCTCCCTGCTCCCGTCCATGGCAAACGTTCAGCCCGAACAGGCAGGGGACTGCATTAAAATCATGCGTCTGCTCTACGGTGTCACGGGGCGGACATTCCCCGAACGGCAGGAAGATTTCAAAGAAGCGCTCATCTCCCTCACCCTTGCACCCGACAAAGAACCGTCCGTCCACGGTGCAGCGCTCGGCTTGCTCTATGCCCTTGATACGGCTTATCTCACGAAAGCAGAAGGTGCAATGCAGGGCTATCTGCAAGGGTCAGGCGAAATGAAGAAACGTGGCGCTTACTATCTGAAAGGCTTATTTGAGACAGCAAGGGACATTGCTCTTTCTGACCGCAGATTCATCGAGCTGACGGATTTGCTTCTTGCGGAACTGGACAGAGACGATTTCATGGAGATACTGCCTTCTCTGCGGCTGGCATTCGGATTTTTCACACCGCAGGAAACGCAGGTTATCGCAGAACGTGCCGCCGCCCTGCACGGACAAAACGGCAGACTTCTGGACGAACAGGCACTGGACGAAGCCCTCATTGCATTCGGCGCACAGCTTGATGCAGAAATATTCCGTGAAATGCGGCAGCTCTCATAAGGGGAACAGATATGGAACATAGTACAACACTCAACCGCTGGCGGCTCATGCTGGGAAAGCAGGCAGAGCAGTCCATCGGCTATGACGGCACAGCAGCGGAGATGAAGACCTTCTCCGATATGGAAGAACTGCTTGACTACCTCTATGGCAAAGGCGCATCGGAGGACGTGCGGGAGGAGTCCGTCTCACGGGAAGGCGGTCTGGAAAAATCCCGTCTGCAAGCGGCGGACTGGATCACGAAAGTGCGGGAACTCTTCCCGAAGCAGACCGCCGAAGTCCTCGAAAAGCACGCCCTTGAAGAATTCGGCATGACGGAACTTCTGACAGATAAAGAAGTACTGGAGCAGATCACACCGGATATGAACCTGCTCAAAACCATACTCCAGCTCAAACATCTGATGAAAGGCGAAGTTCTGGAAACGGCAAAGGCAATTGCCGCCAGAGTCGCCGAACAGATACGCAAGAAGATCGAAAACGATTTCAAGCGTTCTGTTCTCGGACGCATCGACCGCAGCACGTCCTCACCGCTGCGCTCCGCACGAAATCTCGACATCAAAAAGACGATACGCCGCAATCTGAAACATTACGACACCGAACGTCAGCAGCTTATTTTACAGGACGTGTATTTCAGCAGCCGTGTACGGAAGTATTCCAACCGCCGCATCATCATCGCAATTGACGAAAGCGGTTCCATGACGGGGAGCATCATTTATTCGGCAGTGATGGCACAGATTCTTGCCAAACTGCCGTTTACGGACGTGCGCCTTGTGATTTTCGATACTAACATCGTTGACCTGTCCGACCACGCCGAAGACCCTGCCGAGATTCTCATGTCCGTGCAGCTCGGCGGCGGCACGAACATCAGCAGAGCGCTTGCCTACTGTGAACAGCTCATCGAATATCCGTCGAAAACGCTTGTATTCTGCGTGACCGACCTCTACGAAGGTCCGCCGGAACACGCCCTGCTCCGCACATCGCAGAACATTCTGACCGGCGGTGCAAAGCTGAATTTCCTGACCGCCCTTGACGAGAGTGCGAATCCCGCCTATGACCGCCGCCTTGCCCAGAAATTAGCAGATATGGGCGCATTTGTGGGGGCACTCACGCCCGAAAAGATGGGCGATTACATCGGCAGTCTCTTCCGCTGAATTTGCAGGAGGTGAAAACCGTGTCTTTACAGACTGCGCTTCTTGGTGCTGATGAGGCATATCTTGTCGGCATGAGCAACAAGGGGCTGTATAAACGTGCCGTCAAGGACTTATCCGCTGCTGACGGCGCAGTGACCTATCAGGACGATACCGCAGAAGTGACGATCTGCGGCGAAACGTGTAACATTCGTGACCCGCTTTGGGAGAGCAGTTGTACCTGTCCGTCCCGAAGCATCTGCCGTCATGTTCTGACTGCCATTCTCTGGCTGAAAGAACACACAGAACCAATCGCAGCCGCCGAACCGACGGAGACGCTTTCCGAACCGCAGCCCCCCGTCCCCGAACCGGAACTGCCCGCTGTTCCCGCCGCACAGACAAAGCCGCCCACAGAGGAAGAACCGATCCGGGAATGTGCCGCTGCGGGACTGTCACTGTTGTCGGACGTACTGCGGTGGGGACTGGTGCGTCTGCCTGAGAGCATGGCAGATCATTTCGAGACAGCCGCCGTGCGCTGTCACAATCACCGCATGGCAGAGGCAGAAAATCTTCTGCGGGGCATCGGCAATTCCCTGAAAAACTGTCGGGAACGCCGTGCCGTATTCCGCACGGAATCCTTTCTTTCGCTGTTGTCGGCAGCGGCGCAGCATTTGCAGTTGATATGCAGCGAACCCGTCACGGAAGAACTGCTCGGCACGTTCCGAAGTGCCTACGAGGATTATCGGGGTGAACTGCGCCTTCTGCCCATCGGCGGGCGGGAGCTCCTGAGCGA
>JAILPP010000092.1 GCA_024699425.1 Oscillospiraceae bacterium
TGACCGTGCCCTATCGGGATACGGACGGCGTAATGATCGGCACAATGGACTTGCTGTTCCATGAACCGGACGGCTGGGTGATTCTGGACTATAAGACCGACCATGCTTCTTCCGCAGGAAAACTCCTGCAAAAATATCGGATGCAGCTTCTCTTATACCGTGCCGCCGCCGAGCAGATTCTCGGCGAACCGGTCAAGGCGCTGTATCTCTATTCGTTCGTACTGGGGCAGGAGATCAGTTTGTAACGATAAGAGCCAAAAAGCAGCCGCAATGCGGCTGCTTTTATGTCTGTTCCGTATATAGGCATTCACCGTCCTGTGGAAAGAGCGTGCTGATCGAATCATACGTCTTTTTGACGGTGGCGTATTTCCCCCGTGCGATCGGAATGGTGGCATTGAGCATACGCAGATACAGCGTATCGGGCGTAATGCAGGACACATAGAACGCATTGACGATATAGCTCCGATGCGGGAAGAGAAATTCGGGATGTGCGGAAAATGTACCGTACAGGAGTTTGATCGGTCCCGGCGCTTCGATCAGTCCGCCGGAGGCAAGATGGATAAAGACCCGATGTTTCATGCACTCCGCATAAACAATATCCTTGACCGGTATGACACTCTGAAAACTCGATGTCATGCGGATGAGAATTGTCCGTTCCGGACGGGAACCGACATTGATGCGCACATTGTCCAGCAGAGGCTTGAGGGAATTCGCCGAAAGGTCATTCAGAATATATATTGCAGGGTTGATGAGGATACACATCACTTCGCCGTTCTCCAGACATCGGATCAGAACCGTGGGAACATTCGGAAGATAGCGGCGGATGCGGTACAGAAGCAGTACACCGTTGGTGTTGATATAATCCATATTCAGCATAATCAGGTTATAGGGGGTGTTCTGTGCGCTTTCCACCAGTTGTTCAGGGTCGCTGAACAGACAGACTTCTGCATGGAGGTGCAGTTCGTCATAATAACTGCGGATAAATGCTCCGACGTATTCCAGTTCGTCGGGATTCTCGGAGGTATAGGCAATCTTCAAGCTGTCAGCCCCTTTAACGATAAGATATATCTATTATATCACAAATTCAGACAGAACACAAGACCATACTGAAACAATTTTACAGGATGAGAAAAATTTGTTCTGTGATGCATTTCCCGCAGAGAATGCTTTTCCGTTTGTTGAATGTGCATAATCATGTGGAAAAAGTACTTTTCCGCAGATAGGTAAATCAACGATTTGTATTTTTACGGCAGGGATTTTCGGGACACTCTTGCATTTTTTTGTGAAATATAGTATAATAGGGAAAGAATGGCTTTGCTTGTTTGTATACGATACTGTAGGGATTGTGAAAGAGGTGGAAAAAATGCGCTTAAACCGCAGATCAGTCGTGCTGATCGTTGTGATTACGATCATTCTGCTTGCATCGAGCTTTCTGGAAATCGTGCTGGTATTCCGTCTTACCACCCATCAGACGGTGCAGTACGGTCAGAACCGTCTTGCTTCCATCGGCGGACAGCTCACCAGTACCATCGGGGCAGCCAAGCTCCATGCACAGCAGTTTTCCCTGAAATCGGAACCGCTTCTGAATGACAGGAAAAAACTGGAACAGTACATCTGTGAGGAAAAGAAAAATCTGAAAGAGAAAACAGACGGTATCTGTTTCAACTGCTACATAGCGGGCAGGGACTGGCAGATCACGCCGGATTTTGAAAAGCCGGCAGATCTTGATCTGACGGAACGATCGTGGTATGTCGGTGCGATCCGTTCCGACGGTATGCCTTTTGTGACTGCACCCTATGTGGACGTTATGACAGGCGATATCTGCTTTACGGTTTCCGTCATGCTCCCCGACGGGGAGACAGTCTGCGCCGTGGATTATACCATGGACAGCATTCAGAAGCACATTGAGCAGATGGATAATGAACATGCCAATCAGGCGATTATTGTCACCGCTGACGGCGTTATTGCAGGCTGTTCCGATCAGAGCAAGATCGGCATGAATCTTGTGCAGGGAATGCCGGAGTATGCGGGCATCTTCTCCGTTGCCAAGAACGGCAGCGGGGAAGTCAGCTATCGGCACAACGGGGAAAATCTCTTTGCGGTGCGTTCCAATTCGGGCTGGATCCTGATCGTCAGCGAAGAGAGCTGGTCGCTGTTCAAGATCTCGTATATCCAGATCATTTCCATGTTGCTTATTTCGCTGGTCATTTTCGGAGTTGTGCTGGTGCTGTACTTCATCAGCCTGTACAATGCACGGAAAGCAGAGGAAGCCTATACCTATAAGGAAAAATTTCTGGAGCAGATCACAAGCGAATTACAGGAGCCGCTGCAGCGGATTCTCAACACTTCCAGTCCGGAGTATGTGGAACACGCCTCCGAACCGGAACTGGCATTCGGTGCGATCCATGCCGCAGGCACAAAGCTCTCCGACAAGATCGACAAGATCATTTCCTATTCCGGCATCGTCCGCAGCAAGAAGGAGAAAAAGGATTCTGCCCGCAGAGATGATGTGAAACTCAGCCGTCAGTCCCGCTGGGGGGTCATCGTGTCGCTGGCGGTCGTGATGTGTCTGAGTCTCTACATCAATGTCAGTGCCACCATGAGTTACGGAAGCGGCAGAATGCAGAAGAATGTCAGCAGCTATCAGTACCAGCTTGACGAATGGATCAACACACAGAAAAGCATCATGGATATGTTTTGCAGCATCATTTCCACCCACCCGGAAATGCTCAACGACTATGAGGGCACAAGACGGTATCTGGACGACATCACACAGCAGTATCACGAGATCTCCGTCAGCTATTGGGTCAATGAGAAGTTCCCGTATTCCGTCTGCATGAACAACGGCTGGCACCCCGATGCCGACTGGCATGTGGAAGAACGGGAATGGTACAAGGAGACAATGGCATCCGAAGAGGGCTGGGGCATCTCTGCGCCCTACTATGACAAGCAGACAGGTCTGTACTGCATCACGTTCTCGAAACGTGTTTATGATGCGAAAACAGGTGCATTTCTGGGCGTTTTTGGAATTGATTTCTACATGGATAAGCTGGTCGATATTCTCGGCAGCAGCTATACAGGAGACAGCTATGCATTCCTGACAGATGCAAGCGGAGAGATTCTCAACCACCCCTACGGCAAATACCAGATGACCGAATCAGGTTCTACCAATGTAATGGAACTGGCTTGCGGAAAGGCAGATCCTGACGGAAAGCGTGTCTGCTTTGTCCGTGATTATGACAACATGACCCGTGCAGTCATTGCCGTCCGCAATAAGCGTTCTCACCTGACGATCTATGTGGCAAGCGGACTGCTGCGGATTTACGGGAATGTGCTGATCTATGGCGTGGTCACACTGCTGGCAATGATCGTCTGCATTGTACTGCTTTATCGGCTGATCTCCCGTCTGATCCGTTTGCAGGAGAACGCCAACCGGAGAATACAGGAATCCGCCGATGCTGCCATTGCCGCCGATGCTGCAAAGACTTCATTCTTAGCACAGATGTCGCATGAGATCCGCACGCCCATCAATGCCGTACTCGGCATGAATGAGATGATTTTGCGGGAAACGGCAGACCCCGGTATCCGTAACTATGCGGTCAATATCCAGAGCGCAGGACGGACACTGCTTGCGCTTATCAACAGCATTCTTGACTTTTCCAAGATCGAGGACGGCAAAATGGAGATCATCCCCGTGGAATACGATACGGCTTCTCTTTTGAATGATCTGGTCAGCTTGGTCATGTCCCGTGCAAAGGAGAAAAATCTCGAATTCCGTGTCCGCATTGACAGCACGCTGCCGTCTGTCCTGATCGGTGATGATGTCCGCCTGCGGCAGATTATTGTCAATCTTCTGACCAATGCAGTCAAGTATACGGAAAAGGGAAGTGTGACGTTCGTCATGCGGCAGGAGAGGCGCAGCGAGAACAAGATCAGTCTCTATGTGGAAGTGACGGATACGGGCATCGGCATCCGTGAAGAGGATATGAGCATTCTGTTCGATTCCTTCCGCCGTCTTGATGAGACACGCAACCGCAACATTGAGGGAACGGGTCTGGGAATGTCCATTGTCAACGGACTGCTCGGCATGATGGACAGCAAACTGGACGTGCAGAGTGTTTACGGCAAAGGATCGACATTCTCGTTCTGCGTTCAGCAGGGCATTGCCTCCGCTGAACCCGTTGGGGACTATGAAAAACGGTTCATCGAGGGCATGAGGCAGGACGAACAGGAAACCTATCTCTATGCACCTGATGCCAAGATTCTTGTCGTGGACGATAACGAAATGAATCTGCGTGTGGCGATCGGTCTGCTTCGTCTGTGCGGCATCGTGCCCGATACGGTGGACTCCGGTGAAAAGGCGCTCGGACTGGTGAAGCAAAAGACGTATGATGTCATTCTGCTTGATCACATGATGCCGAAAATGGATGGTCTGGAAACACTGAACCGCATGAAAGCACAGGATCTGCTGCCGGAAACAACGTCCGTCATCGCACTGACGGCAAATGCCATTGTCGGCGCAAAGGAAATGTATCTGCAAGCAGGATTTGATGATTACATTTCCAAGCCGATCGAAAGCCGCATTCTGGAAAAGCGGCTGGCGGCACATCTGCCGAAGGAGAAGCTCTCCACCCGTCCGAAAGCAGCCCCCGAACCCAAAGAACCGGAGGAGGAAGCAACAGAAATGGATATGTTTACCATTGAGGAAATGCAGGACATTCGTGAGAAATGCCCCGCCCTCAACCTGATGACAGGTCTGAACTATTGCATGGATTCCAAGGAATTTTATCTGGAGTCGCTGCAAATATTCATAGATGCCGACCAGCGTGAGACAATTGCAGGGCATTATGCGGCGGAGGACACCACCAACTACCGCATTGCGGTACACGCTCTCAAGAGTGCGGCACTGACGATCGGAGCTGTTCTGCTTTCCGATCACGCCAAGGCGCTGGAAATGGCAGCAAAAGCAAATGATACGGCATTTATCCGGTCGCATCATGACGCATTGATGGAAGAATACACAGAGGTACTGGAAGGTATCGGAAAGGTAGTAGAAACATGAGCAAGATTTTAATTGTAGACGACGATGCAATGGCAAGAAGAATGGCAGAATTTCTGCTGAAAAAGCTGGGACTGACCGCCGTGAGTGCGGCATCGGGTGCGGAGGGAATGGAGAAACTCCGCATCGAATCCTTTGCCATGACATTTCTGGACGTGGAAATGCCGGGTGAAAGCGGGATTGACGTACTGAAAGCCATTCGTGCAGATGCGGCGCTTTGCAGTGCGCCTGTCTGTTTCATGACGGGTACGCTGACAGACGAACTTCGCAGGGAAGGGGAGGCGCTTGCGGTAAGCGGCTATCTTTCCAAGCCGCTTGCCGCCCCCGCAGTGAAAGCCCTTCTTGCGGAACACAAGATCCTGTAATACAGAAACCGCCTTCCGTGATGCAGACGGAAGGCGGTTTTTCGACACAAAAAACGCAGTTCAAAATGAACTGCGTTCTGAGGGTGGATAGTCGGATTCGAACCGACGATCTTCAGTGCCACAAACTGACGCGTTTGACCAGCTACGCTATACCCACCATATTTCCTGTCGTTCCTGACGACTTTATTATTATAGCATATCTCAAAGCATTTGTCAAGTGTTTTTTTCAAAAAAATAAAAAAATCTGAAAATGCGTAGAAGGCGCAGAAAATCGGGGGGACAAACAGCCCCCCGATGCAATTATTCTTCAGTTTCCGCAGGCTGATTCTGCGGCAGGGGCTTCATGGTCGGGAACAGAAGCACGTCACGGATAGACGGACTGTCTGTCAGCAGCATAACCAGTCTGTCCACGCCGAAGCCCAGACCGCCTGTCGGAGGCAGACCGTATTCCAGCGCCGTTACATAGTCGTCGTCTACCTGACAGTTGGTATTGCCGGCGGCACGCTTGGCAGCGACCTGCTTTTCAAAACGCTCTCTCTGGTCGATCGGGTCGTTCAGCTCCGAGAAGGCATTACCCATCTCACGGGCATAGATGAAGTACTCGAAACGCTCCGTAAATGCGGGATCGTTGGGCTTTCTCTTGGCGAGGGGGGAATTTTCCACGGGATAATCATAAATGATCGTCGGCTGGATGAGTTTCTCCTCGACAAATGCATCAAAGAAAGCAATCAGCACATGACCCTTGGTTGCGTTTTTGCCTTCCTCGACTTCCACGCCCTTTTCCTTGGCACAGGCTCTTGCTTCCTCATCGGTTGCCCAGTCGTTGTAATCCACGCCTGCATACTTTTTGACTGCCTCGATCATGGTCAGGCGTTCCCATGGCTTGCCGATGGCAATTTCCGTTCCCTGATAGGTGATCGTGTCCGTGCCGCAGACATTGACGGCAATGGTGCGGTACATATTCTCAATCAGATCCATCATGCCGAGATAATCCGTGTATGCCTGATACATTTCCACAGAAGTAAACTCAGGATTGTGGGAAGGATCCATGCCCTCATTGCGGAAGATTCTTCCGACTTCGTAAACCCTGTCAAAACCGCCGACGATGAGACGCTTGAGGTTCAGTTCCGTTTCGATACGCAGATACATATCCATATTCAGCGTATTGTGGTGGGTCACGAAAGGCTTTGCCGCTGCGCCGATCTCGATCGGGAGCAGAACGGGGGTATCCACTTCAATATAGCCCATGCCGTCGAGATAGCTTCTGATCTCACGCATGATCTGGCTGCGCTTGACGAATGTATCCTTGACACCCGGATTGCAGATCAGGTCAATATAGCGCTGACGATAGCGGGTATCCTGATCTTTCAGACCGTGCCACTTCTCCGGAAGGGGCAGGAGCGACTTGGAAAGCAGTGTCACGCTCCTGGCATGAACGGAGATCTCACCCATTCTCGTGCGGAACACAAAGCCCTCGATGCCGATAATATCACCGATGTCCCACTTCTTGAACGCTTCAAATTCGTCCTTGCCGATGTCGTTCATACGGACGTAGACCTGCATACGGTCGGAATGGTCACGCACATCAATAAAGTGCGCCTTGCCCATACGTCTCCAGCTCATGATACGTCCTGCGATGCGGACAGTCGTTTCGGCAATATGCGCCATACCTTCATTCAGCTTTTCCTCATCATCGCCTGCGGCTTCCCTGACTTTGGCTTCCTCTGCCTCGAAGAAGGCACGGATCTCCGTGTTCTTGTGGGTCACAGGGTAGCTTGTCAGCGTGAAAGGATCCTTGCCCTCTGCCTTCATGGCGTTGAGCTTATCCAGTCTGATCTGACGGTAATCTGTGCTGTCTGTTTCCTGTGTATTCTGAATATTCTGTTCTTCCTGCATTTGATTCACCTTTATACCTTTATTCTGGCGGCATTACTTGGAGATCGCCACGACCTCATAGTGCAGTTCGCCGTTCGGCGTTTCCACGATGAAAGTATCGCCGACGCGCTTTTTCATAGCCGCCTTGCCGATGGGGGATTCATCGGAGATCTTGTTCTCCATAAAATTCGCTTCATTGGTGCCGACGATCTTCAGTTCTTCGATCTCGCCGGATTCCACATCCTTGATCTTCATGATCGAACCCATGCCGATCTCTTCAAGGTTGATGTCCTCGTCCTCTACGATCTCCGCATGGTCGAGGATGTACTGATATTGCTGGATCTTGGCTTCGAGCTGCGCCTGATCGTTTTTCGCTTCATCATACTCGGCATTCTCGGAGAGGTCACCGTAGGAACGGGCTTCCTTCAGTTTTTCCGCAATTTCCGGACGCTGCACGGTAATCAGTTCATTAAGCTGCGCTTTCAGGCTTTCATAGCCCTGACGGGACATTTGTTTTCTTTCCATGTGAAAAACTCCTTTCCGGAATACAGGCGGCACTTCCGTCCTGCAAACACTTCTATTATTATAATACATTTTATCGGGATTGTCAAGCATCACCGCAAAGCAGACGGAGAATTCCGCAGCGTCATGCGGAAAGCAGTAGTTTTGTACAACTTACACGTTTAACTATAAATCATTTTAAACTTTTTTCATATTTTCGTTAAAAGTACTTGACAAATACATAATCTTTTGTTATAATGTTAAAAAAATTCACAACTACCGATTCCGGAATGAAAGACTATCAGAAAGGGCTGAGGTGTCATGATGATCTGAACCGAATCTGACGATGAAGATGAATAGATGATGAATGATGAATGAAGGGGTATAGAAATGATTATCTGAAAGGATTGAGTTTCTATGAAAAAAACAAAGGTAAGCGGTTTCACACTGACTGAACTGGTGACAGTGATGACGATCGTTGCAGTTCTGGCAGCGATTCTGATGCCGACGTGTATGGGGTATATTGAGTACGCACACAATGCGGCAGATTTGACCAACATTCATCACATGATTAATGCAGTGAATGAAGCGTTCATATTCGACGAGGATAAGGGATTTTACGATAACTGCTGGGGATACGAACACAACGAAGCCAACAAGGATATGGGCTACATCTATGTGGACAGTGACGAAGTGAGAACCTCCAACAAGGCGATCGCCAGAATGCTGGAATAGTGATAGGTAATCCTTTGATATTATCGCCGGACTTTCCCCCACTCTACACCGTACATGAGAGTTTCCTGCTCATACGGCGTGCCATCATTCAATACAATCATATAATAACATAACTGAATTTCAAAGAATTAACCAT
>JAILPP010000126.1 GCA_024699425.1 Oscillospiraceae bacterium
TGGGGGATCTGAAGGTCGGAGATACTGTATTCGATGAAAACGGCGCTCCGTGCCATGTGGTTGCGAAAAGTCCAGTGGATGATACAGAGCAAGCCTACAAGCTGACCTTCAAGGACGGTACTTCGATCATTGCCGGTGAACGGCACCTGTGGAACTGTCAGTATATTTACGGCAAGCGTAAGGATGTCCTCTGGACAACCGGCGAGATCTACCGCAAAACATCGGAATACAGACAACGGTTTTCAGACAGACCTCAGTCAAAGCGGGATTCCCTGATCCGAATCCCTGTGTCCGGTGTCCTTCAGACCGCAAGGGCTGAACTGCCGATTGATCCGTATCTATACGGCTACTGGCTCGGAAACGGCAATGCAACCAAGCCGGAGATCACCGTCCGGACGGAAGATGTCGAGGACATTATCTCGTTTATTCCGTATAAGGTACACAACCGCTATCCACAGAAATGCGGCGGCAGTGAGATCGTGAAGTACAATGAATTGAAAGCGGTGCTGCTCGGCAGCTTCCGTGAAAAAAAGATTCGGTCAGAATATCTGAGGGCATCCGCAGAGCAGCGATGGGCATTGCTGCAAGGTCTGATGGATTCGGACGGCTGCATCGGTGAGCGTAAGGGGCAAAGTGTGTATGTCACAACGTTGCGTGATCTGGCGCTTTCCGTCAGAGAACTGCTGTGGTCACTCGGTATCAAAAATGCAGTGAAATGTGAGCCTTCTACACGGCATGGTTGGCCGACCGGAGAGATTTTGTATATCGTCCGATTTACCACCTTTGACGATCAGCCGACATCAAGGCTGAAACGAAAAAACACCCGCACGCAGGTGCGGGTAAAAGAAACGCGCTCCTGTTTTCATTATCTGCTGGATATCCAGCCTATGGAGCATCCTGTGAAAATGCAGTGCATTCAGGTGGACAGTCCGAGTCACCAATATCTCGCAGGAACGTCATTTGTGCCTACGCACAATAGCGAGCTTGCCGCGGCAATCGCACTGTATCTCTTGTACGCTGACAATGAACCTTCCGCTGAGGTCTATGGTGCAGCGGCTGACAGACAACAGGCATCCATCGTATTCGATGTTGCAAAGCGCATGGTCGAAATGACCCCGGCGCTCCTGAAACGCTCCAAGATCATGGCGGCGACAAAACGTCTGGTGAACTACAGCAATGTGGGATTCTATCAGGTACTTTCGGCTGAAGTTGGCACAAAGCACGGTCTGAATGTATCAGGTCTGGTTTTGGATGAACTTCACGCGCAGCCGAACCGCAGCCTTGTGGATGTTCTCACAAAGGGCTCCGGTGACGCACGAACTCAACCGCTGTACTTCCTTATTACCACCGCCGGAACGGACCGCAACAGCATCTGCTACGAATATCACACCAAAGCAAAAGATATTCTGGACGGCAGGCGCATTGATCCGTCCTTTTATCCTGTTATTTACGGACTGAACGATGATGACGACTGGAACGCCGAAGAATCGTGGTACAAGGCAAATCCGTCCCTCGGATATACCATTACCATTGACCGAGTGCGTGATGCGCACCGCGAGGCATTGACAAATCCAGCGGAAGAAAATGTATTCCGTCAGCTTCGTCTCGACCAGTGGGTCGGCAGCGTTGTTGCATGGATTCCGGAGCATATCTACGACAGAGGAAATCTGCCGATCAACCTTGAAAAGCTCCGTGGACGGGAGTGCTACGCAGGACTTGACCTGTCGAGTACGAGCGACATTACCGCCTTTGTACTGGTATTCCCTCCGCTGCATGACGGTGAGAAATACATCGTTGTTCCCCACTTCTGGCTGCCGAGAGAAACACTCGACCTGCGTGTCCGGCGCGATCATGTGCCATACGATGTCTGGGAGCGCATGGGGCTGTTTCATGTGACCGAGGGCAATGTGGTCGATTATAACTTTGTGCGGAAAACGATCAATGAACTGCACACGATGTATAACATCAAAGAAATTGCAGCCGACCGCTGGAACGCCACGCAGCTGATCACTGACCTTGAGGGTGACGGATTTACCGTTGTACCGATGGGCATGGGCTTCAAGGATATGTCGCCCCCGATGAAAGAATTGTACAAGCTGCTGCTCGAAGGCAAATTCATTCACGGCGGCAATCCTGTTTTGCGCTGGATGGCGGGAAATGTGGTTGCTGAAATGGATGCGGCGGAGAATATCAAACCGTCCAAGAAAAAATCGACCGAAAAGATCGATGGCATTGTCGCATGGATCATGGCACTCGACAGAGTGATCCGCCATGAGATGCAAGGCAGTGTCTATGACGAACCCGATCATGACCTGATCGTTTTGTAGGGGGTGATGAATATGAGACACCAGATCAGCGATTTGTATCAGATGCAGTCACTATCGCTGGAAAGCAAGATCATCATGACACAGCACCGCATTCGTGGGTGGTACGACCATTACGATGGCGATGTCTATGTCAGCTTTTCAGGCGGTAAGGACAGCACTGTTCTTCTGGATATTGTGCGGAATACGCCGGGCGTTTATGATGTACCTGCTGTGTTTGCGGATACCGGACTGGAATTTCCTGAGATCAGGGAGTTTGTTCGCACCTTCGATGATTTGACCATCGTCCGTCCAAAGATGAACTTCCGTCAGGTCATTCAGAAATACGGCTATCCGGTAGTTTCCAAAGAAGTGAGCCGCCGTGTGCAGTATGCACGGAAAGCTATTGCAGAAGGCAGAGAGCAGAATCACGGCGATTATCAAAAGCTGTGCGGTCTGGCGCTGGATAAGAACGGCAATAAAAGCCAATACAACTGCAAAAAATGGAAGTTCCTGCTCGATGCGCCATTCCGATGTTCCTCCGAGTGCTGTACAATCATGAAGAAAAATCCCATGAAGCAGTACGAAAAGGAAACCGGCAGAATGCCCATCGTAGCGACGATGGCTTGTGAAAGCCGACTGCGCAAGGAACACTGGCTGATCCACGGCTGCAACGCTTTTGATGCGAAACGTCCTCGCTCTCAGCCGATGTCCTTCTGGACAGAGCAGGATGTCCTCGAATAAATCTACACACGAAAGATCCCCTATGCTTCGGTATATGGGGATATTTTCATCGGTGAGGACGGAAAGTACCACACCACAGGCGCACAGCGTACAGGCTGTATGTTCTGTATGTTCGGCTGTCATCTCGAAAAAGAGCCTAACCGTTTTCAGAAACTTGCCGAGACGCACCCGAAAATTTATGATTATTGCATCGGCGGCGGTGCGGAGGTGGACGGTGTATGGCAGCCGGACAATCACGGTCTTGGACTTGGAAAAGTCCTGGGGTATATCGGGGTGAATTATGAAAAAACGTCCGATGCAGAGGGAGGATGATATTATGGGCTTTTTGAGCTGGCTTGGCATCAGCA
>JAILPP010000019.1 GCA_024699425.1 Oscillospiraceae bacterium
CCCCGTCAGTCTGACCCGAAACGGGGATCCCGTCAAAAATGCACTCGATATGCAGCTCATGATGTTCACAGGCTACCTCATCGGCGCAAAGCAGACGGAACAAGTCTATATCGTGAGCAAGGACAAGGATTTTTGTCTGGGACAGGAGTTTTTCAGGGAATTTCTGCATGACGACAGCATTTCCCTGCAAATCATTCCCACAATTGCAGATGCCTTCGGCGCTGCATATGTGAACGGGGAAACGGAGGAAGCGTTCCTGAACGCTGCGGATGCACCGCAGGATACACATATAATGCAGGATGAGTATCTTGCTGCATTCACGCATCCCGAAGATCACACGCAGGAAAGCCTTGCCGCACTTTGTGAGAAATATGTGGCGCTCCATATGCCGCAGGAAACGGAAACGCAGGAGCCGAAATTCTCCGTGCAGTATCACAGCACCGTCCGCAATCTCCTCGGCAGGGGTACGGACGAGAACACCGTTTCCCGCGTCTGTGAGATCATCTCAACGGCGGATACTCTGGTAGACCTGAACAACGGTCTGGCTCGTTTTTACCGTGACGGCGAACGTGCCAAAGAGGTCTATCACAAGTGCAAGCCCCGTTTTGATGACCTCCGCCATCTCTCACGCGCCCGCAATAAGGGATAGGCAGTCTTATACTTCCTGTAGATTTGCAGAAAAAGTGCCGCAGACGGTGATCCGAATGCGGCACTTGTATGTTTTATTCAAAGCCCTTCTTGCGCATCTTTTCCTTGAACTGTGCGTCGATCTTGGCGGCTTTCTTCTTTTCCTTTGCCTGCTTGAGCATTTCGGCTTTGGAAAGCGGGGCATCGGTCTTGTCTGCCGGCTCATCGACAAAGGCATTCAGGCGGCTCTTAAATGCGGAACCAGCTTCCTTGGCAGGTGCAGAACCCGGAACAGACTGTGTCTGCGAAGGATTGCCGTTGAGATAGACACTGCCCGGAAGCGGTTGGCTTGCATACTGACCGCTTTGATTGAGCTGCTGGCTCTGTACCGACTGGTTGTACTGCGGATTCGGCTGGAACTGCATACTCTGGGTCTGACCGTAAGGCTGCTGACCGTAGGGCTGCTGTCCGTAAGGCTGCTGACCATAGGGCTGTTGTCCGTAAGGCTGCTGTCCGTAGGGCTGCTGTCCGTAGGGCTGCTGACCATAGGGCTGCTGACCGTAGGGCATTTGCTGACCATAAGGCTGCTGTCCGTAAGGCTGCTGACTGTAAGGCTGCTGACCATAGGGCGGCTGCCCGTAAGGCTGCTGTCCGTAGGGCTGCTGCGGTTCAAACTGTACACTCTGCTGCGCAGGAATCGACTGCTGAGGCTGCGAAGAGGGCGTGAATACACCGCCCGGTGCGCTGTTGAATGACGAACTTGCCTGCTGACCCGGACGGGACTGCGTTGCATACATACCGCCCTGACCCGGACGGGGCTGGCTGGCATACATACTGTTCTGACGATAGCCGCTTGCCTGCTGGCTGTTGTTGGGTGTCATGACACTGACAGGCGGCGGTGCTGACTGCTGGTTGGCAAGCGTTGCCACGGTCACAGGCGGCGGCGGGGCTGTCGTTTCGTTGAACGGATTGTCCTCATCGACTTCAACGTGTGTCACATAGCTGCCGTCATCGGCTTCCTCAAAGCCAAACTGTGCAAATTCATCCACAGGTTTGGACTCTTCGGGCGCTTTCTCCTGCTGCGGTTCTTCCTTCTCAGACGGAAATGCGCCGTCCAGCGCTGCCTGTACATCAGCGGGGAGCTTTTCCGCCTTGGCAGGTTCTGCCGCTGTTTCGGAAACGGCTTCTTCTGCTGTTTCCTCCGGAGCAAGCGACGAAATATCATCGGCTGCGGTATTCATAAGCTGCGGCATCAGATCGGAAGCCTTGACACAATAATTGACTGCTGTGTAGATTTCCGTATTGACATTATCCTTGTTGACACGGCAGAGCAGTTCCAGACATCCTTCACAGGGCTGGCTGACTTCGTGACGTGCAAATGATACGGTAATGAGCTTGAGAACACGGCTTTCTCCTTCGGGTATCATTGCCATGATTGCGTTGTATTCCGGGCAGGCGCGCATAAGCTGTCCTGCACTGATCTTGATTCCGGTGATACCGGCATAGATCTGCTGCGATTCCGTCATCAGGACACAAAGCTCTGCATCACGCGCCGAAACCAGATTCGGTTCAAGCTGACCGATGTTTTCCATCAGCTTGACGGCGAGATTGTAGAATTCTTTATCCATCGTTTTGACTCCCTTCATATATAAAAGTGTTGTGCAGACATTCACCCGGTTTGCAGGGCGGAATGCATACGGTAGAAACTGCCTGACATACGGGCAGTTCCTGCCCTGTGCATTCCTGCACAGAGACAAAAGCCGAAGTAAGAGGCGGAATGCCTCTTACATCAGGCTTTTCCGATCGCTTAGTCAAGAGAATTCTGACTGAAGAAGCAAGGACGGTTCTTACCGTCGATCTTTGCGTTGTAAAGCGCTGTATCCGCAGCGTTGACAAGTGCTTCCGGTGTTCTGCCGTCATTCGGGAAACCGCAGATACCGTAGCTCATCGTGATGGAGATCGCACCCGAACGCATCTGAACAGGCTCTGCAAACAGCGCACGAAGCTGCTCTACAATGTTCAGAACGTCTGCTTCGGTCATCTTGCTGCCCGAATCGTTGGGAAGGATCATCGCAAACTCATCGCCGCCTACCTTGGCGCAGGTATACTTGCTGCCGCAGTAGTTCTCAAAACGCTCTGCATAGACCTTGATGAGATCATCGCCGCACTCATGACCAAAGGTGTCATTGATCTGCTTGAAATTATCCATATCCATGTAGATCATTGCGAAAGAGGTATTGCTGTCAATGTATTCCTGGAGCTTCTCGTTGTAGAATGCACTGTTCGGCAGACCCGTCAGACGATCGTAGTAAGCGAGCTTAGTCAGCGCCTTATCCTTCGCTTCGATCATGTGGTTCTGTTCGATCAGTTTCTCGTAGTTCTTGGTTACTTCTTCGTGCAGCTTGTTGTTTCTCTGAAGTGTGATATAAATAACGGTGATGATAAGGATGGATACCAGTGCAGTGAAGAATCCGGGCAGGGGCATATAATTGTGTGAGAAAATTACGCTTCTGAGAAGGTTGATCGCTACAAAGGCTTCGAGAATGATCGCAATGATGAATCCGCGCTTGCGGTCAAACAGTACCATGACGATGGCTGCCAATACCTGAAGCTGGCTGAAAATACCGTTGATATTACGGTATGCAAGGGCGTTCTGCTCCGCGATTGCGCCTGTTGCAAGTCCCTGTGCAATGAATTGGTTGACGAAAGATGTCGCAAAATAGAATGCAACAAAGAACACAATACCGATCAGTAATATAATAATATTACCTTTCTTTTTGGTTTTGTCCATAACGGATTACCTCGATTCTGTAAAATGAAATGTCAGGTGGCGGGTACTACTCGTCATCATCGCCGCCAATCGCCTGCTGACGCATGATGTTCTTCATACGCTGTTTCTCGATCTTCGCCTTATGCTCTGCCTTGCGGATCTGGGCGCGGAACTTGTTGCGTTCCACCTGTTCCTTGAGCTTGGGAACATCGGCAAGCAGTTCTTCCTCATCGAAGGCAACGGAGAGCGAAATATCGTCCTGTGTGCCGAAATGGGTACGCTTGGCAAGATTGCGCTTGACGACCATATCAAATTGCTGCGCCTTGTCCAGATGGCTGGCAATGATGGTATGGTAATCCAGAAAGTCCTCTGTACTGCGGAAAGACGTATACAGACCGTCCGTGGAACAGAACACTGCAAGCGCTTTATCCGGCATAAAGAAGCTGTTGAACAGGTCGATCGCACCGGAATTGCACATGGAAGCAGTCAGGTTTGCGGGGGTCGAATCGTCCTCCACGATCGGCATATCCGCCTCGCAGTCCTCATCGAGTACGACAAGACTTCCGTCACCGATCTGGATGCCGAATGTGAACTTACTGCCCAGAATGCAGGCAATCAGGGTTGTACCGTAGATGGATTCCCTGCGCAGTCCTGCAAATTCCTCTTCGGTAAACGGGGACTTCTCCTCTGCGGTCACAGGGTGCATATCAAAATGCTGCTTTACTGCTGTATTCCAGCGGGTGATGATATTCTTTTCCAGTTTGCGGATGATTGCTTTCGGGGCATTCTCCAGGCATTTCTCGAACAGTTCCACGTCTGCGTAAAAGTCGTGGACGGCATCGAGTGTTGCTGCAACAGCGAGCTTGGAGCCGATGTCGCTGCGAAAGTGTTTTTTACTTCCGTGACCGTCTGCAACAACGGCGATCGCATAATGATCGTTCGCCTGAAATGCAGACCAGTCCTGACAAACCGTACCCTTCGCCGTGTGGCTGGCGCCAATGATGGAATGATAGATACCATTAAACACAGCGGGCACCTCCTCTCATTCAAAAATTAAAACATACAAATACAAAACAAAGCAAATGCAGGGGTGTTGTTTACCAGCCTGTATCGAAGGGGATCGAGTCGCTGTAGCCTTCGGACTTGACGATCTCCTGGATCTGCTGACCGAGCAGGCGCTGCTTGCTCTCGTAAACATCTTCCATGCCAAGCTCATGCCCTGCATCGTCCGCAAGGGTCATACTCTTGGAACCGATCTGCGAGGAGGTGACAGCGATGATCTTGATGAGGTGTGCAAGCTGTCCGCCGGAATAGGCGTGAACAACGGTATCGGGTGTACCTGTGAATTCGGCGAGCATATCGTCATTGGCTTCCTTGCCGATACCCAGAGCCGTTTTCAGACCGTACTTGTACCAACTGTTCTTTTGCAGTTCACGCAGACCTTCCTTGTAATTGTCGGACGGATAGCCGTCCGTCATCAGGAAGATAACGGGTGCAAAGGACAGGGACGGCGAATTCAGGAAGCTGCTGCGGGACATACGGATGGAAAGCTCCTTGAAAGCGGCACCCATGCTGGTAACGCCGTCCGCGCGCAGTCTTGTCCATTCAAAATCTTCAATGGAGATCGGTTCGGAATACATCCACATGACGCTGTTGGAGAAGGTCAGTACTGCGACCTTGACATCGGTATCTGCCTCACCGACTCTGCGGATCTCCGGGATCAGTTCCTCCATGACGGTATTCAGCTCACCCATCTTGGTACCCTTCATACTGCCGGAGGTATCGATCAGGAAGAAGATAACCAGACTCTTACGGGAAACGCCCGTTGCATTCAGCGGGTCATCATCGTCAAAATCCATGAAATCCGCATCGGAATACTCACCCATTGTGCCGTCATCGGATGAACCGTGGTAGTCATAGGACTGCTCATCTTCGTCATCATCGTCAAAACCGGACATATTAATGAGATCCATCATGGATTCCATTTTTTCTTCACTCATAATGTAACTCCTTTACTCAGAATTCGTTTGTCTGCACGGATGCAGACAGGTCAGGTGCATCAGGACTCGCCCTCTTCCTCGTTGATACGCGCGGTAATGCCGCCGAAATCCACGACGATTCCGCCCCACAGCGGGAAGCCCTTGTTCGGGAGTACATTGTAGAACTGACCGTCCGGCATTTTGGCACGCCATGTCTTGTCGGAGAGATTCTTGATACCGAGCATACCCGGCTTGAGCTTGTTTTCCACCAGCTCGCCGGTGACTTTCTGGAAATCATCGGAAGCCTGCTCTGTCTCGCAGGCGTAGAACTTGCTGCCGAGGTACAGCGGAACACGGTAATCACGGTTGCTGAAAGCGAGGGTCACAAATTCCGTGCCGCACTTCGGGCACTTGAATGCCTTGTCACCGAGGGGCTTGAACATACAGGAGAAGTTGGTTCTGCCGCAGGGACAACTGATGATCTCAGAACGCAGACGAATGAAGAGCTTCTGCCATTCATTCTCGATGATGCGCTTGTTCGGCTCTGTGATGCCGAGGGTAAAGGAACGGATGAATGCTTCACGGACATATTCCGGATAAATCTTCCAGAACTTGATTACGTTGTCGTGGATACCTCTTACAGGGCGGTTGCTGTCGTTGTTCGGGTCATAGACGAACAGCGCTTCATGACCGTAGTGGCGCAGCTCGGAGGATTCCGTCAGGCAGATATCCTTGACCACCTTTTCGCCTTCCATCGGGTCGCCGCGGAACAGGAGTTTGAACAGCACGACTGCAAGCGAATACTTGTCCGTCTGTACATTGGGCTTTTCCATGCCGCGGACAACTTCGGGAGCCATGTAGCCGGGCTTGCCGCCGATGCCGAAGTTTGCGCCGTCGGGAGCGATGTTATCGCAGTCGCAGACGAGAATGTCACCTGTATTGCAGTTGATGAAGAAACCGCCGTCGTTCAGATCCTGATAGCTCTTGCCTGCACGGTGGAGCTGACGGAATGCATTTACGATATTGATGACCGCAGTCACCATGGCAAAGAGACTCTTGAACTGCACCGGTACTTTCATTGCACGGCCTGTCAGCGGGTCGATGTCGAGCTTGTAGGTGTTGAGAATGTCCACGAAAGAATCGTAGCCGACGGGACGCACGTCCATGAGGTAGCCAAAACCGCCTGTCTCCATGGGTTTCGTGAGATATTTCGGCCAGAGGAATTTCTTGCTCGGCGCGCCGTCTTTGATGTTGCTGTCAATGTTCTTGCGGAAAGCGGCGGGATTTTTGATCTTATCCACGTCGTACCATTTCAGAGCATACTGCATATCGTTGAATTCAACAAGATACACGATACCCTGACCGCCGGAGCCAAGCACCTTCAGCACCTTTGCAGCGCCGCCGTATTCCATTTCGACATACTGACCGATCTGAAGTTCAACCATTGTATTTGTTCATCCCTTTCACTGTAATTAAGCGGAGCATAGGCGGAAATCAAACACCGAAGCTCTGACGCAGAACCTTGCAGCGGATATTGTGCTGCTGGCAGTATTTGTGTGCATAAGTATTTTCATAGCAGCCGACAGTGAGGTTCGGGCACATCTCGAAGGCATTGTCTTCGATGTACTTGATGCTGTCGGTGAGGAAGAGGCTCTTGAGGCTCAGACAGCTCTGGAACGCCTCACCGCCGATGGAAGCGATCGTTCCCGGAAGTTCGAGAACTTCCAGCGCCTGACAGAATGCAAATGTATTCTCCTCGATCTCGGTGACACCCTCAGGGATGCGGAGCATCGTCAGACGGGAGCAGGACTGGAACGCACCCTTGCCGATACGCTTGATGTGCGGGGGAAGATCAATGGTCTTGAGTCGCTTGCACTCGGAGAATGCAAATTCACCGATCATCACAAGGCTGTTGGGAAGCTGGATGGTCTTGAGGAAGCCGAAACCGTCAAAGCAGAATGCATCGAGCGTAGTATAGCCGTCATCGACCTTGATGGTGTTCTTCCAGCGGTTGCGGGAAGCGGTCTTGGCATCGTAGATACGCTGACCCGCATTGGTGGGCGTTGCGGCGTTTCCGGTCTGTACCTTGGCGGCGCTGCCGGGGATCGCTGCGCCCTTGGGAAGACTGTTGGCGGTGGGAGTCGGTGCAGCCTGTGCAGGTGTGGCGGCTGCGAGCTGCGGTGCGGGCGGTTCGTAATCCCAGTCCATCATAAAGGTGAAGCAGGTGAGAACAAATTCCACAGCAGCATCCGCAAGAAACAGCTCATTGGTCATGATCTCTCTTGCCTTCATAATGGCGATCTTGCGGCTGTCCTCCTTGCGCATTACGCTGATGAGGTCCTGACTCAGTACAGTGCGGAACAGGCGGCGTTCTTTTTCAAATTCGGGGATGGTGTCGTTCATGATCGAAACGAACTGATCTCTGTTATCGAGAATCTCATCGCCGTACTGCTGCACCATTTGTCGGAATTGGTGCTTGATCTTGTTGGTGTTCTCAAAAACGAGCATAACAAGCCTCCTACTTTTGTTTTCCCTATAAAGGGGCGATGTGTTGTGTATAGTGTTGAAAAAACCACATACACCTTGAATATTTTTTTCTATGTGTGAGCCACATAATCATATAAATTATACCATATCCACATGAAGTTGTCAATAGCTAAACAGCGTATTTCGGCAGATTTCCGCAGGAAAAGAAAAGGATATCTACTGCGGAATTGCGTGATAGGCGGGATTTTTGGCAGAAATCGGTCAGATTCGCAGGATGAACAAGGGGTGACAAATTTTCAGGGAGGATTTTGGATAATATTTTATACTTTTTTAAAGCAAATTTACTGCCGGAATCGGAAAATATTGCCGGAACAGGATAAATACGGATAAAACACATAAAATAATACTATTCGTAAATCCAAGCGGCTTGATTTACAAATTAACATTGACAAAATCGCAAAAAACGGTACTCCTGAGCTGTGCAATCCGTCGAAAATGTAGGAGAGCTTGCTTTTTAATGGCAAAGTGCTTGACAAACTGTAATAATTCGTGTATAATAGAAGCATGAAAGACAGATACACAGCACCCCGTGGCAAACGGCTCAAGGGATCTGCTGACTGCCAGTGCCGAATTTTTATAAGAAAGGTGATTGATTATGACTACGAATAAAAAGAAAAAAAGTGCAGCCCGTAAGCTCGTCCCCGCTGCCGGTATGCTCGCCGTTTCCGCTGCAATGCTCGCAAGCTCCACTTATGCTTGGTTTACCATGAGCAGAGAGGTGGAGGTTACGGGTATTAAGATGTCCGCATCTGTACCTGAGGATTTGCAGATTTCTGTAGGTAAAACTACCACTAAACTTTATCTTAATGACGATAATAGTTGGCTGGTTCCGAGCGGTACTGTAGCTGTAGCCCCTAATGAAAATAATATGTGGTCGAATATAGTCAAGATTGACCATTATTATTCTATCGGTCGGTTGATTCCGGCTTCTTCCATCAATGGCACAAACATCTTCTTTACTCCTGATGCAATGGAAGAGGGTAAAGATGTTCAAACTAACGCTAAGTATTTTCAGGCTGCAACTGGCTTGACGCCTACGAAAAGCGGAACTTCTATGATGGCAACGCTTCATGCCAAGACAGATACAAGTGATGGATGGGCTGCACCGAGTGGTTCTACTTATAGTGGCGCTACTACCTATGCCAACACTAATGATGATGGCTACTATGTAGATATTCCTGTTTGGATTAGAACTTCCAGCGATAGTGATGTTGGCATTACCGTAAAGGGTTATGTTAAATCTGGTGGATCTGGAAGTATAAGTACTGCTTCCGGCGCAACTGATGAACTTTATAAGGCTACTCGTGTTGCGATTTTGAACGAGAGTGGAACGAATGTCACGAGTGGTACCATCAATCTTAAAGACGGTAGCGGAACAGGTTGGACTGGTAGCACCTCGATCGTCGACTATTATGGAACAAATGCTGCGCATAAAGTTGCAAGTGGTGCGGTCAAGGCTGCTGCTCCTACTGGTGTGGGTGGTGTCAATGATCCCGAAAATCCTACTGCAACTAAGCAAGCAGAGTGGAATGCAGTTTATGGCACAGCGCAAGTTTATGATGGCACAACCTCGATTGCAACAATTGCTGGTTCTGGAAAGAATTCGACCTATGGCGCACCTACAAAGCTTTGGATTCGTGTATGGCTCGAAGGCGAGGATCCGGAGTGCTGGAACCAGAATGCGGGTCAGGACTGGAATATCAGCCTGAAGTTTGAGAAAATGTAATCCGAGCTATAAACAGCTAATAATAAACGACCCCTACCCCGTCAGGCAATAGTCTGGCGGGGTTCTTTTCTTGACTTTTCGCCGTTTTTGTGGTATAATACTATCATCAGCTATCCTAAATCCCCGAAAGGAAGTGACCGCATTTGACCGAACAGGAAAATGCCATCTGGGAAAAGATACAAAAGGAAAAAGCACAGAAGCAACGAGCACAGGTGTTTGGGATTATGGCGAATATCCTGCTGTTTTTTATTCTGGGTCTGTTTTTCGTTTCACCGCTGATACAGCTTATTATCCGTATGACCCTGCCTGAAAAATATCACACCATGATACTTTCAAGCACATCAATTCAAGTAGTCAAATAT
>JAILPP010000052.1 GCA_024699425.1 Oscillospiraceae bacterium
TCGGTAGAGGTGCAAGCTTTTGATGCTAAATGGCTCAAAAACCTTGCACCTCATATTTGAAAAGCATTAGAGAATTGACGAAATATAGCCGTTTACTACTTTTTGAGCAGGCACTAAATATGCCACAGGCGGACGGGGCGGAGAGGTCTACCACGTCACCAACCTGAACGACAGCGGTGAAGGCTCATTCCGTGATGCGGTCAGCAAATCGGGACGTATCGTGGTCTTTGATGTCAGCGGCACAATTGAACTGAAAAGCGCCGTTTCCAGTGCGGGCAATGTCACGATCGCAGGACAGACAGCCCCCGGCGGTGCAGGCATCACGCTCAAAAATTACAAGATGGCATTCGGCGGGGATAATATCATCTGCCGTTATATCAGCTCCCGTCCGGGTCCCTATAAGGCGACTTCTTCCGGAAACGATGCATGGGGCGGTTCCAAAGGCTCCAACTCCATTGTAGACCATTGCTCGATCGGCTGGGCTTCGGACGAACAGTGGGGTCTGTATTCCAATAACTCCAATTATACCGTGCAGTATTCCGTCATCGGTCCCGCAAACTCGTGGGGCGGTCACGACAAGGGTATCCACGGCTTTGCGATCATGATGGGCAACAGCAACCTCACCTATGACCATAACCTCATCATTCACAACGTTTCCCGTAATTTCCGGGGAAAAGTGCCGGGGACGGGCGTTGTGGACTTCACCAACAATATCATCTATGACTGGGGGTATCAGACCGCATACGGTACGATCGGACACGTCAACTATGTCAACAATACCCTCAAAGCCGGCAATTCCACCACAGGCGGCTATCACTGGATGAATGTGGACAGTTCCACCAAGCCTGAGAATTTCAAGGTTTACTGCGCCGGAAACCGTATGATTAACAAAGATGGTTCTCTCAACGGCATCACGTTCAACAACTGGGACGGCGTGACCGTCAAAAGCGGCATCGGCATCACCAAGGATAATCTGTACAGTGCAGGTGCATTCCCCATCACCAACAACGGTGAGAATGTCTCCACAGCGACCACCTGCGAAAGCGCCGAGGCTTCCTATAATAATGTCATCAGCTTTGCGGGCAACGGCATCGCACCCGACAAGCGCACAGCCATCGACCGTCAGTGCGCCGATGAGACAAAGAACGGCACGGGTTCCTGTTCGGGTACGGCTGCCTATGACGGTTCTGTCGGAGATCTGAACAAGTACAGCATCAAGTGCGGTGTGACTTATAATTACCCCGCCCCCGTCCTCACCAAGACCATCACCGACAAGGACAATGACGGCATGGACGATGCGTGGGAACTTGCCCGTGGTCTGAGTCCCGATGATCCCACGGATTACAAGGGCGACTACCTCGGTGACGGATACATGAACATTGAGTACTACATCAATGACCTGACGGTCAATTCTTTCCCCAAGGGCGTGGTCAAAACCTCTCCGGAACAGGCTGCCTCCCCCGCAAGAACGGCATTTGAGACGATCGAAGCCGAATCCTATGACAGCATGGAAGGCATTCAGACGGAGGACACTTCTGACACTTCCGGCAAGCAGAATATCGGCTATATCGAAAACGGCGATTATGTGATGTATAAGCGGCTTGATTTCGGAGAAGGCGCGCAGTCCGTGACGTTCCGTGCATCGGGAAATCCCAGTACGATCGAACTGTACACGGATACGCTCGGCACGCCCCTGACCAGACTCCGCTACAACGGCACGGGCAGTTTCTCCAACTGGGAGGATTTCACCGTCGGTATTCCGCAGATCAAGGGCATTCACAACCTGTATGTTAAGTTTACAGGCGGTGAAGGATATCTCATGAATGTCAATTCGTTTGTATTCGGGAAAGATGCCGTTCCTGTCAGCGGCAAGCTCGTCCACGATCTGAACGTACTCGATCAGGAAAATGCGCTTTCCTATTGGATCGAACCGGATGCAGGAACGGGTTCTCTGCTGTTCGGCGACCGTGATTTCACTATCACGGCTCTTCCGGATGCGCTGAACGGTTCTGAAATGGTCATCACCGCCTGCAATTCCAAGAACAACAGCAATGACTGCGCAGCCTTTGAAGCGGCAGCGGACGAGACGGTTTATATCGCATTGGATAACCGTGTGGAGAATGTACCGACGTGGATGGCAGGTTACACCAAAACGGAACAGACCGTCACTTCCTCGAATGACGTGACATTTGACGTGTATCGGTGCGATTTCAAGGCGGGTGACAAAGTTCTGCTCGGTTCTAACGGACAGTCCTATATGTGCGTGAATTACGCGGTATTTGTTCAGCCGTCAGAAGCCCCCGCAGAGACAACGGAAACTCCCACCGAAACGACAGAAGCTCCCACCGAAACAACGGAAACTCCCACCGAAACAACGGAAGCTTCCACCGAAACAACAGAAGCTCCCACCGAGACAACAGAAGCTCCCACCGAAACAACAGAAGCTCCCACCGAGACAACAGAAGTTCCCACCGAAACCGTGACAGATGCACCGAAGGAGATCGTGTACGGCGACCTCAACGGTGACGGCAATGTGGACATTATGGATGTCATTGTCATCAATAAATACATCATCGGGGCGACAAAGCTCTCAGATGATGCAGAACAGGCAGCCGATGCCAATCAAGACGGCAATGTGGACAGCAATGATGCTCTGCTGATCCTGAAAAGAGCTGTGAACATTATCAAGTCCCTCCCTGTTGCCTGACGAACAAGCCCCTATGCGGTAAGCACGGGGGCTGTTTTCTTTGGTATTTTTGAAAAAAGCCTTGACATCAGGTAAAAAATGTGGTATAGTTAAAATGGATGGTTACAATTCTATTACATTTCACGCAAAAGGAGTGGGAGTATTTGAAGTTTCACAGAATTTGCAGTGCTATGATCGCCTCCCTTCTGCTGGCAGGAAGTAATACTTTGCCGGCATTTGCAGAGGAGGATTTTGTTTCCGAACAGCCCGTTGTACTGGCTGCCGACGGTAACAGTCCGCTGATCGCTGCCGAAGCAGACGAGGAAACACCAACGGAAACAACAACTGCGACAGAGGCAGAAACATCTGCCGAAACAGAAGAAGTACAGGAAACCCCGACCCCCGAAGTCCAGTCCGCCGACAGCAGAGAGCTGCGCCTTCCCCTGATGGAGACTGCGGACGGTTACGGATTACAGATCGCTGAGGACGGTTCGGCAAATTTCTTGTTTGAAGGCAAGGCACAGGCGGGAATGTTCAGCGTGACACCGGATTATGTCATGGGTGATGTCACAGGAGACGGAAGTGCCAATTCCTCGGATGCCACTTTGCTTCTGCGTGCATCTGCATCTTCCGCACTCGGAAGTGATTCTGCCTGCGATATTCTTGCAAAGCAGTCCGACAACATTGCCACAAGTTATCAGGCACAGCTCATTGCAGATACCAATCTGGACGGTGCTGTCAATGCTGCCGATGCCACACTTCTCCTTGTCAGAGCTGCCAAAAGCGGCACAGGCGTGGATATGAAACCGCTTGGTTATACGGTTTACGTTGCAGATGCGGACGGTAAGCTACAGAAAGGCTGGATCACGCTTGGTGGGAAAACCTACTATGCGGGAGAAGATTTCCGCCTTTTCACAGGCTGGAATCAGATCGACGGGCAGAAATTCTACTTTGGTGATGACTGCCATGTGGCAAAGAATGAGCTTGTCACAGTCGATGGCAAGACCTGCTATTTCAACGATGCATCCGTTCCGCTGACAAACGGCTGGGCTGAATATGACGGCGCAAAGCATTATTTCGATGAGAATGGCACGGCGGTCAAGGGCTTGCAGCTCATCGACGGGCAGTATTACGCATTCGACAAAGACGGCGGCGTGGTGATCGGCTGGCTCAGATTGGGCGATACCCTGCGCTATTCCGATGAAAGCGGTGTTCTCGTTTCGGGATTGCAGACCATTGACGGCGTGAAGTTCTGGTTTGATGAAGCAGGTGTTGCGCATAACGGCTGGATTCAGGACGGCGAGAAGGTTCGCTATGCAGATCAGAACGGACGACTGCTGACAGGGGAACAGACGATCGACGGTGAAGTTTATCATTTCAACGCCGAGGGTATCCTGTTCCACAGCGGCTGGGTGAATGAGGACGGCGTGACAAAGTATCTCGATGACAACGGCTCTTACCTGAAGGGCATCTACAAGATCGGTGATGCACGTTACGCCTTTGATGATGACGGCAGTATGATCGTCGGCTGGATTCAAAGCGGCGGAAAGAAATACTATGCCGCAGAAGATGGCAAACTCGCCGCAGGTATGTTCACAGTCAACGGCAATACGGTGTATTTTGAACCGGAAACCTGTCAGATGGTGACAGGCTGGTACAAGATCAACGACAGCAAGTACTATTTCAACGATGACGGCATTATGGCAACAGGTATGCAGTACATTGAGGGAGTTGTTTACAATTTCACCAATGAGGGCAAGCTGATTCAGCGGAGCGTGAAAATCTGTCTGGATGCCGGTCACGCAGGAAAGCACAATCACAGCCCGGTCAACCCGGATTACTGGGAGTCGGACTTTACATGGACATATCATCTGATTCTTGCAGATGCACTGCGTTCGCACGGCATTGAAGTCATTACGACCAGAAACGACAAGTATACCGACCCGTCGCTGGAATCACGGGGCAAGACCGCAGTCGGATGTGATCTCTTCCTGAGTATTCACAGCAATGCAGCCGGAAACGATGCCAACTGCAACACGGCAATGGACGGCCCGCTTGCCTGCTGCAATGTGGACGGCTCGACAAATGTACTCGGTCAGCGGCTTGCGGATACGATCGCACAGGTGATGCAGACGGATTATCCCGGCACAATTCTGAACCGTGTCGGTGATTACGGTCTGGACTGGTACGGTGTACTGCGCAACTCCAAGGCTGTCGGCACACCGGGTATCCTGCTGGAACACAGTTATCATACCAATTACCGTGCTACAGTATGGCTGATGGATGAAAACAACCTGCGTATGATGGCAGATGCGGAAGCACAGGTCATTGCAGAATATTTCGGACTGGAATAAGCAAAAACCCCGTTCTTGCAGGAGAACGGGGCTTTTTGATACGATATTCAGGAAACGATTTTACCTTTTTTGCCTTTTTTCTTCGGTTCAATGGGGGCTTCCCTGCCGCCCTGATCTTCAAACAGGTTTTCACCGCCTGTCTCGGAAAACTGCATTTCCGGCGAAACCTCACCGCGCTGTGCATAGTAAGGGTTGATGACGTATTTCTGAATGACAGGATAGCAATTGAACACGATCAGAAATCCTACAAAAGCTGTCGGGAAAAAGAACCAGACAATCATCATCACAAACGGAAAATAGAGCGTCAGTCCGACAAAAATCCCCATGATGACCGCACTCAGCACAAGTGTGATGAGATTGGTTTTCAGTGCAAGGATACTCAATGCAAGGGAGTTTTTCAGGATGTGCTTGAAACTCAGGTCGGTCGATACAATCATGAGGTATCCGTAAAAGCTCATAATCAGCACACCGATCGCAAGACTGAGCGTCACAATGAACAGCACATAGTAGAACCCCTCGCCACCCTGTCCTGCGGTTTTCAGGGCTTCGATAATACGCGGATACACATAGAAGCCGCTTGCAACGGATGACACAACAAGCAGGTCGATCAGTCCCAGCGGGCAAGCCTGCTTAAAACTGCCTGCAAACGTCTTTCCGTAGGTGTCCATCAGAAAACACGGTTTTTCCAGCGTGAAGCAGCGCAGTATTTTGGTGATCGCCGCCAGATTGGGACCGAACGTGACAGCGAACACAAGAAGCATCACCACTGTCAGAATCAAAGCAAGCGTTGTATGGTTCTCACCGAGATAAATAACAGACAGTACTGCGGCAATCAGCGGGATCAGGCTGACACTCAGCATCATATTGACCTCAATCAGTTTCCAGAATTTTCTGCCGAGTATCTCAAAAAAACGAAAAAACGGTTTTTTCTGTGCAGAATCCTTGGCAATACCCGATCCGGCACTTTCATAACTTCCGAATAATGGCAAATAGATCTTCCTTTCTTAATAGATCAGCCGCCTGATGATGAGGGGATACAGTCGGCTGCCCACAAGTCCCTGCACGGCTGCAAGAACGGCAAGCCCCGCCCCCAATACCAGAAACCGCAGCAGATAAATGCGCAGTAAACTGCCCTCTCCGTCACTTCCGAACACTGTCTTTCTGAGCGAAAGGCTGCTGCGCATCGCTTCCCTTGCGGCGGTCAGAAACAGGAGCGTTTGCAGCACCGCATAGGGCATGACAAGGCTCACTGCCGTCAGAAATCCACGGAATGCGTGATTCTGATATAAGTCGGTCAGCACAGCGCCGAGCGTCATCCCATGCAGGAATACAATTGCAAGTGCCGCAGGCGCAGCGCAGATCGTCAATCCGACCACGGCAAACATCAGCAGCCAGAGCAGCGGAAATACCAGCTCTTCGGTCAGAATACTGCGGAAACTCCCCTCCACCATACCGATTCCGTGTGTGGTAAAGGCATATTCCCAGATATGACTTTGCGGGCATTGAACCCGCAGGCAGCTTCCGGCAATCTCCCCGACGATCAGGAAAAGCAGCAGAAACAGCATTCGTTTTGGCTTCATGCACATCACCCCTTTAGGAAATGTATGTGCAGATCCGTCAGATTATGTTATTCACTATAAGTGAACGCCGTTATTTAGACAGTTCATATGCACGCTTGGTGCAGGCGTTGCAGGCGTTGTCAACGGTCTGTTCGAGATTGCCTTTGTACAGTTCATCCAGACCTGCAAGCGTTGTGCCGCCGGGAGAAGATACCATCTTGATGAGTTCTTCAATGGAATAGCCCGAATCCGTCAGCATCTTTGCCGAACCGATCAGACTTTGTGCAAACAGCGGGAGTGCTGTTTCCTTGGAAATGCCCTCCTTCTCCGCATAGTCCACGAAAGCCTTGGCAAAGAGATAGATAAATGCAGGACTGGAGCCGTTGATGGCAATGATCTCCTTCATCTTATCTTCCGCAAGTGCAGATGTCACACCGCAGGCATCGAAATAGCTGCGCACCGTGGAAAATTCCTCGTCAGTTGTCGGTGCGCACTGTGCAAGTGCGGAAGCACCCGCACCGAGCAGAAGCGGCGTATTCGGCATAACAAGAATGACCTTTGCCTCCGGAATGGTCTTGCTGCGGATGTATTCGGCAGTGATGCCCGCCGCAATGGAAACCAGAACGGTATCTTTGGTCACACCGTCAGCGATCTGGGACAGCACTTCATCAAACATCTGCGGCTTGACAGCAAGAAATACATATTTGCAGTTCTGCATGACTTCAAGTCCTGTTTTGCAGACCGTCACGCCGAGTGCGGAAAGTCTGTCCGTCTGTGCAGGGTTGGGATCAAATGCAAAGAGCTGTGTCTCTTTGGCGGCACTGCTTCCGGCGATGCCCTTCATGATCGCAAAGCCCATATTGCCTGCGCCGATAAAACCTACTGTTGCCATAGTAAATCATCCTTTCTGTAATAAAAAACCACTTCTTTTATTATACAACAAAATGTACAAAAAAGCAAGTGGCTTTTCGTGAATTTCACGATTATTTCATTTTATTGTACGGCTGTCCGTCCTGACATGATACGTCTGTAGGCAAGAAGTGCCGCAGGGAGCAATGCCAGAAGCATGGGGAAGTCTACGACCATTTCGAGCAGATTCTTGACGAGCTTTGCCTGTAAGAGCATGGAGAAGGTCTTATTCGGAACCAGTCCGAGCTGTACGACAAAGAACGTATTCAACAGCAGATTGATGAGCCCCACATCAAGGATTCTTGCAATGACGGCACGGATGCAGAGGGAAAGCGTTTCATTCAGTCCGAAGAGGCTGAACTTGTCCTGCTTATAGTAGAGCAGACAGCCGTAGATCAGACCCTGCAAGCCCGCAATGAGTGTGAAAACCAGCATGAATCCGCCGGTCGGGTTGGCGATGAAACCCACAATATCGCAGACCATACCGGCAACAAATCCGACAGCCGGACCGCAGAGCATTCCGATCACAGCAATGGCTAAGAATGCAAAATTGATCTTGAACAGCGGAAGATTGATCGTGAACTTTTCGATAATCATGGACACGGCGATAAAGATGCTGGTGATCGTCAGTGAGCGCACATCGGTAAATTCCTTGAAAGAACGCTGAAACATGGTGATACAGTTTTTCATAAATATTCTCCTTTTCGCAGATATGACCCGGAAAAGAAGGGAAAGGAGTCTGCGCAGACACGCAGACTCCCGCTTTTTTCTGTGTCATACGAAGCGGGATGCGAAGTCTGTACCGCAAGGGTCTGTCCCTTTTCGTCCCGTCGGCAACTCCCCGTCCGTCAGGCACTTAACGCACAAACTTCTACTCTGTGTATGTTCTGTATACGATCAATATGCAGTCGCTTCCAGAATGTCGTAGCGATGATCCGGGAACGGCTTCTTCATAGCAAGTCCTTCCTGAATATCAATATCATAGATCTCGCCGTGCTTTACACCGATGATGCGGTTGCCGATGCCCTTTTCGAGCAGTTCAACGGCACGGTAGCCCATTTCCGTTGCAACGATACGGTCTCTGACACTCGGAGCGCCGCCGCGCTGTACATGACCGAGAACGGTTGCTCTGGATTCCACGCCGGTGAGCTTTTCAATCTCACGGGCAATCTCCTCGGAATGGCCGACACCCTCAGCCACAACGATGATGAAGTGATGCTTGCCGTTCTTCTGGCTGGTCGTTCTCTTCATGCGCTCTGCGATCTCCTTGAGATCATAGGGGCGTTCGAGTGTGAGTGCAGCTTCTGCGCCGACTGCCAGAGCGACATTGACAGCGATAAAGCCTGCACGTCTGCCCATGACCTCAACGACAGAGCATCTGTCATGAGACTGGGAAGTATCACGGAGTTTCTCGATCATTTCCACAGCCGTATTCATGGCAGTATCATAACCGATTGTGTATTCAGTACACTGGATATCATTGTCGATGGTGCCGGGGATACCGATGCACGGAATGCCGAGACTGGACAGATCACCTGCGCCGCGGAAAGAACCGTCACCACCGATGACAACCAGACCTTCCAGACCGATTTCCTCGCAGACAGCCTTACCCTTCCTGACACCTTCCATATCACGGAATTCGGGGCATCTTGCCGTATACAGGAATGTACCGCCCCGCTGAATGATACCGGATACCGTAATGGCATTCAGCTCTATAAACTCACGATTGAGCAGACCGACATAACCTCTCTCGATGCCGATGACCTCCATTCCCTTGGAAAGTCCTGCGCGGGCTACAGCTCTGACAGCCGCATTCATGCCCGGCGCATCGCCGCCGCTGGTCAAAACACCGATTTTTTTCATAATTCATTCTCCATTCTGCCATAGGCAAATAATAACCTTTACTATACTATTTTACAACATTTCACGCATTCTGTCAAGCCCTTTTCCCAAGAAAAACGGTTGAGATTCTTAATTTTATCATGATTTTCGTCCGATCTGCCCGATCAGACCGCATTGGGATGCGGGAAACAGCGAAAAAAGCCGATCTGCAAAGTCCTCTGTGATCTCCGCATACAGCGGCGGCTTCGGTACGGAATAGGTTTTCCGTGCGGTCAGATAGAGAACGACCCGTGTATCTCCGGGATTTTCACGGCACAGGGTTTGCAGTGCGTTGAGTTTTTCCATATCGGCGGGACTGCTGATCTTGATGCAGAGCTGCATCTGTCGGAGCAGAACGGGCAGTTCTTCCTGTGTGCGGATGGTGTCGCACAGAACGGAGACTTCCTCTTCTTTCCGGCTGATGCGTCCGGTGAGATACAGGAGCTTGTCGGGGCGCAGTCTTGCGGCGGAAACCGCATACAGTTTCGGGAATACAACGGCATCCATTGTGCCGACGGCATCTTCCACGGTAAGAAAAGCCATTTCTTCGCCTTTTTTGGTTCGGTGATGTTTGGCATTCTGCAAGAGACAGAGGATCTGTACCTGTGCATTCTCAGGCAGATTCTGACAGTCGGAAAGCGTTGCTGTCCGCAGGAGCATTTGCAGTCGGCGGAATCCGTCCAGCGGGTGTCCCGAAAGGTACATTCCGCAGGCTTCCTTTTCCAGAAAGAGCAGTTGTGTCAGGGGATATTCAGCGGCAGGCGGGAGAAGCATATCACCGTTTGTTGTCAGTTCGGCTTCTCCGAACAGGCTCATCTGTCCTTCAATGCCGGGGTCGGAAGCACCGCCGACATTGTCCATCACCTCTTCGTAGTGCAGGAGCATCTGTCTGCGTGTGCAGTCGAGTCCGTCGAGTGCGCCTGCCTGAATCAGCGGGAGAAGCATCCGTTTATTCAGACCGTTTGCGGACATCCGCCGACAGAAATCCACAAAGCTGACAAATCTTCCGTTTTTGCGGCGTTCGATCTGCATACGGTCGATCAGTCCTCTGCCGATGCCCTTGATCGCCTGCAAGCCGAACAGGAGTTTTCCGTCTGTATAAGAAAAGCCGTATTCCCCGTGATTGACATCGGGCGGGCAGACGGTCATGCCTGCGGCACGGCATTCTTCACGGTAGGCGAGCAGTTTTCCGCTGTCCTGTAAGACACTTGTCATGAGTGCTGCCATATAATCCCCGAAATAGTGGCATTTCAGATAGGCAGTCTGATAGGCGACAAGTGCATAGGCGGCAGCGTGGCTTTTATTGAACGCATAGGAGGCAAAGCTCTCCATCTGGTCAAAGATCTGATTGGCGACAGCTTCCGGAATGCCATTGGCAAGACAGCCGATGCAGCCGTCTCCGTCTCTGGAGCCGTGCAGGAAAATTTCACGTTCCTTCACCATTTCCTTGTGTTTTTTCTTTGCCATATTGCGGCGGACGATGTCGGCACGTCCGTAACTGTAGCCTGCAAGTTTCCGACAGATCTCCATGACCTGTTCCTGATAGACGATACACCCGTAAGTCTCACGCAGGATACTTTCAAGCATGGGGTGCAGGTAAGTGATCCTGTCCTTTCCGTGGCGATAGCGGATATAAGTGCCGATGCTGTCCATCGGTCCCGGACGGTAAAGTGCGAGTGCTGCGATGATATCCTCCATGTTTTCGGGTCTGAGGGCTGTAAGAAAATTGCGCATTCCGTCACTTTCAAGCTGAAACACGCCGGAAGTGCTGCCCGATGCGATCAGCGCATACACGGCAGGGTCATCCTGCGGGATACGATTTACCGTGAAATCGGGTTCCCGTTTTCGGACAGAACATTCTGCTTCATGAATAATCGTCAGATTGCGCAGACCCAGAAAATCCATTTTCAGCAGTCCGAGGCGTTCGAGAACGGTCATGGTATATTCGGTTACGATCGTTTCATCATTTTTTTGCAGGGGGACAAGATCGGCAAGCGGTGAAGCGGCGATCACAACGCCCGCAGCGTGCGTACTTGCATGGCGCGGCATTCCTTCCACCTGTAACGCCGTGTCGATCAGCTTGTGCGCCTGTTCGTCGGACTGGTACAGTTCCCGCAGTTCCCTGCGGTTTTCGAGACTGTCTTTCAGCGGACGGAACGGGTCAATGAGTCTGGCGATACTGTCACAGAGGGAATGCGGGAGATTCAGGACACGTCCGACATCCCGCACAGCGGCACGGGCTTTCATCGTATCAAAGGCGATGATCTCGGCAACATGGTCTGCTCCGTAACGGCGCACCACATATTCCTTGACTTTGGGTCTGCCTTCGATGCAGAAATCAATGTCAAAATCAGGCATACTCACACGTTCGGGATTCAGAAAGCGCTCAAACAAAAGCCCGTTGGCAATGGGGTCAATCCCCGTGATACCCATGCAGTAGGCGCACAGAGAACCTGCACCTGATCCACGTCCCGGACCTACGGGAATATCCTGACTTCTTGCATAGCGGATAAAATCCCAGACGATCATGAAGTAATCCACAAATCCCATCTGTTCGATCACGGAAAGTTCGTATTGCAGGCGCTTTTCAATTGCGGGGGTCAGGGAATCCCCGTAGCGTTTCTGCATTCCTTTCCGACAAAGCGAACGGAAATA
>JAILPP010000064.1 GCA_024699425.1 Oscillospiraceae bacterium
CGACCGCAGGAATACTGTATGTATTGCAAGGGAGAGGCTCAAAGTCAGGCACAAAAAAGACAAGGAAGATGGCACTTCGGAAGTTTTCGAGGAAGTCTAATCAAAAGTCCCCCTTCACGGGGGACTTTTTGCGGTTCGGCAGAAATCCCCCAAAAAATCCGAAAAAAGCACTTGACAAACGGCGGCAAACGTGCTATACTATAATCATACTAAACAGATAGGCTAAAAGAGTAAAGTAGGAATACAGCCTGTCAGAAGGAGAATACTATGGCAAAGATTTATACTAATGTGACCGATCTCATCGGCGGCACGCCCCTGCTCGAACTGACCCACATCGAAGATGCGAACAAACTCGGAGCAAAACTCCTTGGCAAGCTGGAATATTTCAATCCGGCAGGTTCTGTCAAGGACAGAATTGCCAAAGCGATGATCGACGATGCAGAGGAAAAAGGACTGCTCAAGCCCGGCAGCGTCATCATTGAGCCGACTTCGGGCAATACAGGCATTGGTCTGGCAGCGGTGGCAGCGTCCCGCGGTTATCGTCTTATCATCACCATGCCGGAAACGATGAGCATTGAGCGCCGCAACCTGATGAAGGCATACGGTGCAGAGCTTGTCCTGACCGAAGGTGCAAAGGGCATGAAAGGTGCAATCGAGAAGGCAAATGAACTTGCGCAGGAGATCGAAGGCAGCTTTATCCCGTCGCAGTTCACAAACCCTGCCAATCCCGCCATTCACGAGAGAACCACGGGCGTGGAGATCTGGAACGATACCGACGGCAAGGTAGATATTTTCGTAGCGGGTGTCGGCACAGGCGGCACGCTGTCGGGCGTGGGTGCCTATCTGAAATCTCAGAATCCCAATGTCAAGGTTGTTGCTGTTGAACCGAAGGGTTCGCCCGTTCTTTCCGAGGGAACAGCAGGCAGACACAGCATTCAGGGCATCGGCGCAGGCTTTGTGCCGGAGACGCTGAACACGGACATTTACGATGAGATCATCACCGTAGAGAATGAAGATGCTTTCGAGACAGGCAAGAACATTGCCCGCAGCGAGGGTGTACTGGTGGGTATTTCTTCCGGTGCGGCAGTCTGGGCAGCGGTTCAGCTTGCAAAAAGACCCGAAAACAAGGGCAAAACGATCGTTGCGCTGCTTCCGGATACCGGCGAGCGTTATCTGTCCACTCCCATGTTTGAATAAAAACGGCTTTTGTCGGAAATGCCCGTGCCTGATTTCAGGCACGGGCATTTTCTTGCAGAGATTCCGGCGGAACAATCTTCCGGATGTTCAGGCAGAAAAAATTGAAAAAAGCTATTCCTTTTTTTCGGAAGATGTGATATAATAAAGATGATTATATTAAAAACAGAACGGAGGTTTTGTCGATGATACAACCCTACTACCTGAACCGGGAGCTGTCGTGGCTCTATTTCAACGAGCGTGTACTGGAAGAAGCGGAAGATTCGTCCGTTCCGCTGTTTGACCAGCTCAGCTTTTCGGCGATCTACCAAAGCAATCTGGACGAATTTGTGCAGGTACGGGTCGGAACGATGCTTGAGCGCATGGAGACAGACCCGAAGAAAAAAGACGGCAGAAGCGGCATGAAACCCAAACAGCAGTTAAAAATGATGCTTGGGCGCATCGGTGAGCTTGTCCCCCGCAAGGACAAAGCCTATTTGCAGACAATGGAGCAGCTCCGTGCATTCGGTGTGGAACACGTTACATTCAGCGAAGCCGCACCCGAAGAGAAAGCCTACCTTGAACAGTACTTCAAGCGTGAAGTCAAGCCCCTGCTCTCCCCCATTGTCATTGACAAGGGGCAGCCGTTCCCGTTCCTGCGGAACAAGGAGCTGTATGTTGTGGTACATTTAGCGGGGAGAAATTCCGTCAAGCTGGGCATTATTCCGGCAGGCGGCAACGCACTCGGCAGAGTGATCCGTCTGGGACATTCGGGGCGGTTCATACTGCGGGAAGATCTCATCATGCACTTTGCGCCGCAGGCATTCAAGGGGCACAAAGTCCTTGATGCGGCGATCATGCGTGTGACACGCAGCGGAGTCATTACTTATAATGAAACAGCCCCCGATGAATTTACAGATTTCCGTGTTGTCATGGAAGACCTGCTGCACAAGCGCAGCAAGCGTGACGTGGTACGTCTCCAGATGAACAGCGCACTTGCGCCCGATGTCATGGAATTTCTGCTCCAGAAGCTGAAGATCAGAAAGCGTCAGCTTTTCTTTGAGGAAATTCCGCTTGACCTGTCCTTTGTCTACAAGTTGCAGGAATTCAACGACTCCGCCGACCTGCGTTTTCCGCCGGAGAAGCCGCAGAACCGCAGGGACATTTCCCCGAAAAAGGCAATGATGACACAGATCGCCGAACATGATCTGCTGCTTTCCTATCCTTATGAAAGCATCACGCCTTTCCTGCGGCTGCTGGACGAAGCGGCGCTGGATCCTGATGTGGCATCTATCCGCATCACACTTTACCGTGTGGCATCCAACAGCCGTGTGATCGAAGCACTCTGTCAGGCAGCGGAGAACGGCAAGGATGTACTGGTTCTTGTGGAACTGCGTGCAAGATTCGACGAAGAAAACAACATCACATGGGCAAAGCGTCTGCAAGATGCGGGATGTACGGTCATTTACGGACCGCACAACATGAAAGTGCATTCCAAGCTGCTGCTGATCTCCCGCCGCACGGAAAACGGCATTCAGTATTTCACGCAGGTAGGAACGGGCAACTACAACGAAAAGACCGCCCGTATTTATACCGACCTTTGTCTGATGACGGCAAATGAACAGATTGCAGAAGATGCCCGTCATGTATTTGATGCACTCTCCACGGACAGTCTGGTGGAACAGTCCGAAACGCTGATGGTTGCGCCGCTGTGTATGCGAAGCCGTCTCCTGCGCATGATCGAAGAAGAGATACAGCACGCCAGAAACGGCGAAGAAGCGTATTTTGCCGCCAAGATCAACTCGATTTCCGACAGGGGACTGATGGACAAACTCTGTGAGGCATCGCAGGCGGGCGTAAAGATCGAGCTTGTCGTGCGTGGCATCTGCTGTCTGATTCCGGGTGTAGAGGGATTCACGGACAATATTCGTATTGTCAGCATCGTGGGACGGTATCTGGAACACAGCCGCATTTACATTGCAGGCACAAAAGAGCGCCGTCAGGTCTACATCAGTTCTGCGGACTTCATGACCCGCAACACCATGCACCGTGTAGAAGTCGCCGCCCCCCTGCTGGACGAAACCCTGCGGGAACAGGCGGTGGAACTGGTGCAGCTCTGTCTCTCGGACAACACCAAGGCACGTCTCGGACAGTCGGACGGCACATTCCTGCACTGTGACCCTGCGACGGGCAAAGATGCCGTCAATGCGCAGGAAACGCAGTACCGCAGAGCCGTCAAAGCGTCCAGATAACCGCCGTATTTAACGAAAGGAGACTACATTGGAAGAACAGAAAGCAACCAACGAACCCCAGACACAATTTGTCCTTCGGGAAGAATCATGGCAGAGCCGTGCGCAGAAAGCGTTGTGGACGTTCCTGACGATTGCCGCAGCGATCATATTCTATCATCTGCTGCAATACCTCGGCACGATCTCGGAATTTGTGCAAAAGGTTCTGCACGGCATGAGCCCTTTGTTCTGCGGACTGGTCTTTGCCTATCTGCTTGCGCCGATTGCAGGATTCTACGAGCGCAACATCACAGAAATTGTCGCCCGTTTCCATGCCAGTCATAATGAAAAGCCGACAGAAAAGACACCTGCGCGTATCCGTGGTGTAACGGGCATACTGACACTTCTGACAGCGCTGCTGTTCATTGCCCTGCTGCTGCTGCTGATTATCCCTGAAATTTCCAAGAGTGTATCGGGCATTGTCAAGGAACTGCCGTCACAGATCGAGACACTCACCACGCAGCTTCAGAACAAAACGCTGTTTGACAACTCCAGTCCCCTCGGAGAGTTTGCCAACAACAAAATTCTGGAAGCACTCAATGGCGTGGTAAGCTGGCTGACGAAAGACCTGTTCAAGCAGTGGACAACGTTTCTGGATTATTTCAAAAGCGTTGCGGGCGTGATCTACAATCTGGTCATCGGACTGATCCTGTCGATGTACATTACGATCGACAGAGAGAAGCTCCAGAACCAGATCAAGAAGCTCACCTATTCCATTCTGCCGACCAAGCGTGCCCTGAACGTGCGCATCATGTTCAACCGTGCCAACAAGAAGCTCTCCACCGCCATTCGCGGCAAGATCGTAGACTCGCTGATTATCGGCATGATTCATTTTATTCTGCTGAGTTTTGCAAATCTTCTGCCGTGGTTCAACTATCCCTACCCTGTACTGCTGGCAACGATCGTCGGCATCACGAACGTTGTGCCGTTTTTCGGGCCGATCGTCGGCGGAGTCATCACGGGCGTACTTGTACTGTTCGAGAATCCGTCCATGACGATTCCCTATGTCATCATGGTTGTGATTCTGCAACAGTTTGACGGCAACTTCCTTGACCCGCACATTGTCGGCGGTTCGATCGGGCTGCGTCCGCTGTGGTCGATCAGTGCCTGCCTTCTGGGAAATGCGATCATCGGCGTACCGGGCTTTGTACTCGGTCCCCCTCTCGTGTCGTTCGTCTATGAGCTTGTGCGTGAAGCGTGTGACCAGCGTCTGCGGGAGAAGCATCTGGAAAAGAAGTTCGGTCTGCCGTCACAGGAAGAGCTTGCCGAACAGCAGAACCCGCCGAGGCAAGTCCAGCCGGAGACAAAGCGTCTCGGCGATTTTGTGCAGTCCAGTGCCGAGAAGTTTTCCGACTTCATCCAGAAGATGAAGAAAGACAAATAAAGCATCACCCCTCCGTCTGATTGACGGAGGGGTTTCAAATGTGATTCTCAGGAAAAAAGCAAAGACCCTCCACAGTCAACAAACTGTAGAGGGTTTCTTTGGAGCTGATGACCGGATTCGAACCGGTGACCTACGCCTTACCAAGGCGTTGCGCTACCACCTGTGCCACATCAGCACTGCGGCATCTCCTGCCGACTTATATATTATAGCACAGATCAAAAGAAAAGTCAAGCCCTATTTCAAAAAACCGCATCAAAAAGTATAACACTTTTCAATGCGGTTTTTATACATTATGCCATACCGGGCAGCTTGTACTTTTCGGAGTAACGCTCAAAGTTATCGTTGAAATTCTTATTGCCGAACTTCACCTTGGAAAGATAATTATGCGTCTCAAACATATTATGAGAAGTTTCGATGACCGACACAGCGATATTGGAGCAATGATCGGAGATACGCTCATAATTATAGAGAATATCCGCAAGCACGAAGCCCGTATTGATCGTACAGGTGCCGTTCTGCAAACGTTTGACATGATTCGCCTTGATATCGCGGGTCAGGTAGTCGATCACCTGTTCCAGCGGTTCAATATTGACGGCTTTTTTCTCATCAAGGGACTTATAGACCTCATGCATATTTTGCAGAATTTCGGTAATGGCATCGGTCAGCACCTGCATTTCCTGCTGTGCCATATCGGAAAAATGCAGATCCTTGTCAAAGATCTCCTTTGCACTTTCAGCGAGATTGATCGCATGGTCGCCGAGCCGTTCAAAATCGCCGATGGCACGCAGCACACGGGACGACACCTGGCTGTCATGGTCAGAAAGCGCTCTGGTACTGAGCTGAACGAGAGAAGAACCGATCCTGTCCTCATAGCTGTCGAGTTTTTCCTCATTCTTGTAGACTTTTTTGACCACACGCTCATCATAATTTGTGAGGAGCGAAATGCTCATCAAAACGGTTTCCATTGCAAGGAGCGACATTCTCTGTGAAGCGTTCTCACATTCAGCGACAGCAACAGAGGGTGTTGTCAGGAGGCGTTTGTCGAGGAGAGCGTGGTGCTTGTGCTGTTCCTCTTGGCCGTCCGCCTTGTCGGGGAGTACGATATTGGCAATTTTCTCCAGCCACTTTGCAAACGGGAGCAGAAGAATGGTCGTCAGGACATTAAAGACAGTATGCACAATCGCAATGCCCACGGAATTGATGATCCAGCCGGAGAATGCAAATCCGATTGCCATTTCGAGAATTTCATAGACTGTCAGGAAGATGACCGCACCAATGACGTTGAATGCGATATGAATGACGGCAATTTTCTTGGCATTGCGGTTGACACCGAAGGAAGAGATCAGTGCAGTCACACAAGTACCGATATTCTGTCCCATGATAATGGGAATCGCCATGCTGAAGGTAATTGTTCCGGTATTTTCCGCAAGTGTCTGCAAGATACCGATGGAAGCGGCAGAACTCTGAATGACACCGGTCACGACCGTGCCGACCAGCACGCCGAGAACGGGGTTATCAAACTTGGTGAGGAGTGCCTGAAAATCGGGAGAATCCTTCAGCGGTGCTACGGCATCCTTCATCAGAACCATGCCGTACATCAGCACTGCAAATCCGACTAAGATCGAGCCGATGTCACGCTTTTTATTATTGGGTTCGCTTTTGGACATCATCATGACCGCCCCGACGAGGGCAAAGATGAGGGAAAAGTATTCGGGATTGAGGAGGGAAAGCCACAGCGAACCTTCCGTATCGACACCCATGAGACACAGGAGCCATGTAGTAAAGGTTGTGCCGATATTGGCACCGATGATGACCACAACCGTCTGTGAGACTTCCATCACGCCGCAGTTGACCAGTCCGACCAGCATGACCGTCAGAGAGGAGGATGACTGCAAGACAATGGTGATACCCGTTCCGAGAATGAGACTCAGCCACCAGTTGGAGGTCAGTTTTTTGAGAGCCTGCTCCATTTTGCCGCCTGCCATTTTCTCCAGACCGGAGGACATGACATTCATGCCGTACAAAAAGAACGCCAGACCGCCGATGACCATGATACACGCCAGAACAATATCCTTGACTTCCATACACATTCCGCCTTTCGTTTCTTTTCCCGTATATCCTAACATGGAAACCTTGAAAGCACCTTAATTCTGTCAGTTTCAGTATAACAGTGCAATATCAAATATAAACAAGAGTAATGTTAAATCTGTGTTAAATAAAAAAGGAGCGAAAAATCCCTCTGCCGCAGCAGAGGGAAGGATTATCACTGGACTTCCTCGGAAGTTTCCGAGGAAGTCTACTGTAAATTATACTCATCGAGTTCCATATCAATCAGCGGAGAGAGGGTATCCCGCAGATCCTCCCATGTATCGCCCGTATCGGGATACAGAAGCAGACCATCGAAGATATTATTCATAATACCTCTTGTCTCGTAGGTATATGCGCCGTTGGTATACATCATACCGCCCATGCCCAGACCGAACTCATACAGCGGCTTGGCAGAATCCTGATACTGTTGAATGGCATCATACTGTTCTTCAGTCACAACGCCGACGGTTTCACCGAGGCTGTTTTTAACGGGAGTGAGTGCCTCTTGTTTTGCGGTTTTCTGATATTCCTCATTGACAGCCGCCATGCGTTCGCAGAGGATATAGGAAGCGACCAGTGCGCCCTTTTCGGAATCCGCCGCCAGCATCTTGGCATTATAGCCGCCGGAGTAGTAATACTCGCTGATATTGGGGGACTTGGGGAACGGAACGACCATAATATCGGCATCGGGATTCTTGGCATTGGAAGCGCCGAGTGCCCAGTCGCCCATGGAATAGAACAGGACTTTATTGCTGGTGGGATAATGGTTATACCATGTGGCATCATACAGCCCCTGTTTTGCGATGTCCGCAAGAACGCCCTCAGCCGCACCGATCTCGGCGTGTTCGATATTATTGGTAAACTGATTGCCGTCGAAGCCGATGACCGCCTGACCGGAAGAATGGAGCAGTCCGGAAGCAAACCAGCCTGCGATGCCGTAGTTGCCGCTTTCCTTGTCAGCGAACTGTTTCATCATATCCATCATGGTATTCCAGTCCCATTTCCCCTGCTGATAGAGGGTATAGGGGTCATCGAAGCCGTTCTCCTTGCAGAGTTTGCGGCTGTAAGTGAGAACAAGGGGGTCAGATACGGAATACGGGACAACATAGTGTTTTCCTGCGTAGGCGAACATATCAATGGCATCACGCACGCCGTCCCACACGGAGTCATTGAGATCCATATAATCATCAAGCGGGTCAAACAGCTCACGGGAAACGCCGTCGGGCATTGTATTGATATCAAAGGGGAACATATCGACAGGCTCGCTGGTATTGACACGCTGCATGAGAATATCGTATTTATTTTCCGCCGTTGCGGGGATCCATTCGACCTTGGCGTTGTACTGTTTTTCAAACATGGCAAGCGCCGTACTCTGTTCCTGACCGGCAGCGGGATTGAGGTCATAATCAGCGACCCAATAGATCGTATTTGGATCAATGGTAAGAGCCGTTTCGCCTGTCTCCTGTGAAACCTCAGCAGATACGTCTGCGGTTTCAGTCGCTGAACTGTCAGGGGAGGTATGTTTTTCTTTATTGCAGCCGGCTGCTGTTGTCAGCATAGCGAGACACAGGACACCTGCCAGCAAACGGGTCAGCTTCTTCATTCCAAATCAATTCCTTTCCATTATGATAAGGCTCTTCCTTATTATAATCCTTTTGTAGCGAAAAGTCAATAGTCATATTGCGCAAAGTATGTGATAATTCTGTGATTTTATGCATCAGTGAAACTTTTCCACAATGCAAGGCAAAAGAAACCCGACAAAATTTTCCACAAATAACGCAGTCGGAATGCCGCATACTATCTGCGTGAGTGAAAGACTCACAGAAAAGAGGGAAACAGATGAACCATAACCATATCTGGGACAAGATTTTTCTGTCTCTTCTGATTATCGGCGGTCTGAACTGGGGTCTTGTAGGGCTGTTCCGGTTTGACCTTGTGGCGTGGATGTTCGGCGGTGCGGAATCGCTTCTGAGCCGAATGGTGTATATCCTTGTTGCGATCTCGGCGGTGTGGTGTTCGACGCTGCTCTTCCGGATCGGTGAGGAGACGAGTGAGCAGATGCACGCCATCGGCTAAGAAAAAAATCCCCGTTCCTGTGAGATGGGAACGGGGACGTTTTATTGTGAAAAAGCTCAGTTGTTGAGGAGCTTCGCCAGATGAGCCTTCTTTCTTGCTGCGTTGTTCTTGTGCAGCAGATTGTGGGCGCAAGCCTGGTCAACACGCTTGATTGCAGTTTTGATTGCAACCTCCTTATCGGATGCGTTGTTGGCAGCCGCCAGCTCAGCCTTTTTAATCATGGTCTTGAGATTGGACTTGCGGGCTTTGTTTGCCTCAGCCTTGGTCTTATTGACCTTTACTCTCTTCTTAGCGGACTTGATATTCGGCATTTCTACGGACACCTCCTTTGATAAAAACTAACGGATGAATAATCCACCCTGATCGGCATAAAATAAGAAAGCAGTGAGACACAGCTACTTTCGGGCGATACGGTCGCCCGCGCATAGTATGCCGTTACTATACCTACATTGTATTATACCATGATTTCCACAAAAAAGCAAGCCGTTTTTTCACGAAAAAAGAAAAGGAATTTTTCCACTTTTTCAGCAAATTTGCCAAGGAGATGTTGCATATGCAGTACCGTACCGATCTTGCCGTAGAATCGCTTGCTTCCGTGCGAACCCGTGAGGGGATCACGGAGCATAAGCGGGGCAGATATTTCCGCATCACGGAAATACACATCAAAGACGACAAAGCAGGACAGCCGCTTGGCAAGACGAAAGGGCGGTATATCACGCTGGAAGGGCAGCCGCTTTCCCGATTTTCGGACGATTACGAAGGCATGGCAGAAGAACTTGCAGGCGAACTGCGTCCGCTGCTGCCTGCGGAGGGCTGTGTGCTGGTGACGGGGCTTGGCAATGCGGAGATCACGCCCGATGCGCTCGGACCCCGTGTGATCCCGAAAATTCTTGCGACCCGACATCTGCAAGCGGAACTTGGCGAAGAGGAGACATTTCTGCGTTCGCTGCGGTCAGTTGCGGCGCTTGCGGGAGGTGTTCTGGGGCAGACGGGCATTGAATCCGCCGAACTGATCCGTGCCGCAGCGGAACACATCAGACCCGCCGCCGTAATCGCTGTAGATGCGCTTGCCTGTTCGTCACTGGAGCGACTTGGGACGACGATACAGATTTCCGATGCAGGCATTTCGCCGGGCAGCGGCGTAGCGAATCACAGGCTTGCCCTGAATGCGGAAAGTCTGGGAATCCCTGTAATTGCGGTAGGCGTTCCGACCGTGATCGGAATGCGCACGATCGCAGAAGACCTGACGGGGCGCAGACCTCTGCCCATGCGGGAAGAAATGATGGTCACGCCCCGTGACATAGACCGTCTGATCTCACAGGCGGCGCACCTGATCGCCTGCGGCATCAACTTAGCGCTGCACCCGCAGATGGACTATGCCGATGTAGCGGCACTGTAATCAAAAAAAAGCACCGGACAGAATTGATCCGGTGCTGCATTTTATTTTTTTCTGCGGGATTTGTTTTTCCTGTCCGTATTGCGTTTGATGTCGCTGATACGCTCCTCGCTGTGCTGTTTGAAGCGGCTCATCATATCCTCGAACGTCATTTCGGACTGCGGCTTCTGGGGTTTCGGCTCCCAGACGATACCCTTGTCACGTTCCTGACGGCGGGGCGGACGATTTCTCTGCTGCGGCGGTGCAGCCGACTCCGGCTGTGCCTTTTTGATGGACATACTGATCTTGCCCTGTTCATTGACAGCCATCACCTTAACGGTAACGCTCTGTCCTTCGCTCAGGAAGTCATGGATGTCGCTGACGTAGGTATTGGCGACCTCGGAGATATGCACCATGCCCGTAATGGGGCGGCTTCCCTCCACAGGCACTTCGACAAAAGCGCCGTAATTCGTAATACCCTTGACCTTGCCCTCATAGATCTTTCCGATTTCCAACTGCATATTGTGTAAAAGCCCCCTGCTTTCTTAATAATAACAAATTCATTTCCGCATCAATTATGCGAAGTATCGTAATAACGGCGCTCATCAGGATAGGCATAGTCGTTATTTTCGACAGCGAGTTTTTCCATATACCTGCCGATGTCATCGGATTTGATCAGAGCCGCAAGCTCTTCATTCTGTGCGGTGACGGACTCGATGCTTTCCTTGAGTTCCGCCATCTCCTGTTTTTTCTCGATGATCGCATTCTGTGTGCTGATGAACGCAATGGTACAAGCGGCGATAAACAGCACCAGAGCTACCCGCAGGAGCAGATGCGCTCCGGAGCGTGGACGATTGATCTGACGTTTTGTTTTTGCCATGTGCATTTCCTTTCCATTGATGTCTACACTTATTATACACCTTTTTCCCATGTGCCTGCAAGTTATTTTCTATATTTTCTTTGTTCTTGCTGCAACTTTGGCTGATTCGTGCAAAACGGATGTTGATTTTTGTGAAAATAAGAGAAAACCACCGACCGAGCAACTGAAACGGCAGGCAGAGGATTTTCCACAATCCGTACAGCAGACGGACAGTCGGTTCGCCGAGCGTCAGTTCATAGACGATGAGTCCCAGCAGACAGCCGACGGCGTAATACACACGAAACACGCCTTTTGCGCAGGCACTTGCGTAGCAGAGGAGCAAAACGGCAGTACCGAGCAGCCAGAGTGCATCTTCGACAGCGGCAGCAAGTGCGGGATGCCGCACGCAGCGGCGGAACAGTCGGAAACCGTCAAGGAAGATTCCCGACGGAATGCCGAGCAGAACCGACCCGCCGAACAATGCAAGTTCCTGCTGAACCGTCCGGAAGGTATCCGGAATGGGCTGTGCCGTCATCGGAAGAGCCTCCCGATGAAGCCGATGGGAGAGAGTTTATCCTTATCGCCGTAGAGCAGCCCCCAGATATCGCCGTCCACGATCAGTTCGCCCTGTTCGATGCTGATGGAACGGATATGGAGTTCCCTGCCGGTAATGGTAAGTTCACCGAGCTGTGTATACAGGACGATTTCCTTTTCATCGAAGCGGTCAATGTCGGTAATGCCGGAGATGGCAAGAGATGCGCGGTTTTCCAAAGTCAGCGAATGCTGTTTCTGTGCGGCTTCCTGCATGGATGTCAGCCTCCTTTTTCCACATTGTATGCGTGAAAAGTGGAAAACAGAACTTTCCGCCGCAGCGGAAGTTTTCCACATTTTTTCTCTATTGCAATTTAAGAAAGAATGTGGTATAATAAACTTACCAAGCCCTTCAGGGCAAATAACAAAATGGAGGTCATACCTATGGCAATGTTTGACAAGCTGCTTGCGAACCTCAAGGCAAGCAGAAAGACGATCGTATTCACCGAGGGCACAGATGCCCGTATCCTTGATGCAGCGGCAAAGCTCCTTGCGGAAGACCTGATGGATGTCATTCTCTGCGGCAATGCAGAAGAAGTACAGGCAGCCGCAAAGGCAGGCAATTTCAATGTAGACAAGGCAACCGTACTTGACCCGGCAACTTATGCGGAAATGGATGCAATGGTAGCAGAGATGGCAGCACTCCGCAAGGGTAAGATGACCGAGGACGAGTGCCGTGCAGCGCTGTCGAAGTCCAACTATTTCGGCACGATGCTGGTGAAGATGGGCAAGGCAGACGCACTTCTTGGCGGTGCGACCTATTCCACAGCGGACACAGTACGTCCTGCGCTCCAGATCATCAAGTGCAAGAAAGGTGCAACGCTTGTCAGCTCCAGCTTCATTCTGTTCCGTGAGAAGGACGGCGCAGAGGAGAAGATCGCAATGGGCGACTGTGCGATCAACCTGAGCTATGAGGACAAGCTCGACAAGGAAGGCAATGTTGTACAGACAGGCGCACAGAAGCTGGCAGAAGTTGCCGTTGAGACAGCCCGCACAGCGGCATTTTTCGGCATTGATCCGAAGGTAGCGGTTCTGAGCTTTTCGACGTATGGTTCGGGCAAGGGCGGCACGGTGCAGCTCTCTCACGATGCAGTCATTGAAGCCCGCAAGATCGACCCTGAGCTGGTCATTGACGGTGAATTTCAGTTTGATGCCGCCGTATCTGCGGAAGTTGCCAAGACCAAGTGCCCGGATTCCAAGGTAGCAGGACAGGCAAACACCTTTATTTTCCCGCTGATCGAAGCAGGCAACATCGGCTACAAGATTGCGCAGCGTCTGGGCGGCTATGCGGCATACGGCCCGATTCTTCAGGGTCTGAACGCCCCGATTAACGATCTTTCCCGCGGCTGCAACGCAGAAGAAGTTTATGCAATGGCGATCATCACCGCCGGCATGGCAGAGTAATACAAAAACCCCCTTACGCCTGACGGCGAAGGGGGTTTTCTGTATCTTTGCAGTTTTATTTCGTGCAAGATTATCCCATCACAACGACGATCTCATTGACATCGAGCAGGTCAGCCGCCTTGATTCTGAACGGTTCTCTGACGGTCTTGCCGTTGAGCGTGACAGACTTGACACCACTCTGAACGTGGTTGGGATTCTGTACGTCGATATTCAGGCGTTTGCCGCGGAACGTCTTGCGCATTTTGAAGCCGTCCCACTCGTGCGGAATCGACGGGCTGACGGTAATGCTGTCCGCATCGGGACGAATGCCGCAGATACCCTCCGTACAGCCGACCATAACGGTGGAAGCCGTACCGGTGAGCCAGTGAACGTGGGAACGTCCCGCAAACGGCGAAGCCTTGGATTCGGTGAACTGACCGTGAACATAAGGTTCCATGCAGCGGATTTCCGCCCTGTCGTTGAAAGCGGCAGGAGAGGACTCCATGAAGTATTCAAATGCTCTGTCGCCGTGACCGAGCAGACCTTCCGCAAGGATGAGCCAGCCCTGTGACTGCGAGAAGATACCGCCGTTTTCCTTGGTATCGAGATTGAACACCTGCATGAGCGCACCGTCAAAATGGTGATCCTTGTACGGCGGTTCAAGGAGTTTCGCACCATAGGGAGTATTGAGGATATTGTGAACGCTTTCCATAGCAGTATCTGCCTGTTCGCCCGATGCGAACTTGGAGATGACCGCCCAGCTTTGCGGATTGAGCCACATATTGGCTTCGGGGTCATGTTTTGCGCCGACGATCACACCGTCCTCACGGATACCGCGGATAAATCTGTCCTCATCCCAGCATTTAGCGAGGGAGTTGCCGAGTTTCTTCTGCACGTCGTCGATATACTTGATATAATCCGTATCCTTCTTTTCCTTTGCCATATCACGGATCACGCTCATTGCGTAATAGAGCTGGAACGCCACAAATGTGGATTCGCCCTTTACGCCGAGGCGGAGACAGTCGTTCCAGTCGGCGTGCAGACCTGCGGGCATATCGTGACTGCCCATATGATTCATGGAGAAGTCGATCGCACGCTTGAGATGTTCATAGACGGTATCCTCGCCGCCGTTGGCATAGACGATTTTCTCATCGAGGAAGCCCGCATTGCCGGACTCACCGATATACTTGACGATAGTCGGGAACAGCCAGAGCGCGTCGTCCGCACGATAAGAGGGATGACCTGTTTCCTTGACATATTCGGGGTCATCGGGGGTATTCTCATGACCTGCATTGTGATTGAACTTGACGAGGGGCAGACCGCCGCCGTTGTCCACCTGTGCCGAGAGCATGAAGCGGATTTTTTCGGCAGCCATTTCGGGGTCAAGGTGAATGATACCCTGAATATCCTGAACGGTATCCCGATAGCCGTAGCCGTTGCGCAGACCGCAGTAAACAAAAGAAGCGGCACGGGACCAGATGAATGTAATAAAGCACTGGTAAGCGTTCCATACGTTCATCATATTGTTGAATTCTTCGGAAGGCGTTTCGACCTCAAAGTTTTCGAGTTTCTTATGCCAGAAGGTTTTCAGCTCTTCCAGCTCCTTGTCCACAACGCCGGCAATCTCGTAGCGTTTCATGATCTCCGCAGATTCGGCATCGTTCTTCATACCGAGCAGATAGGTAAGTTCTCTTGTCTCGCCGGGTTTGAGAATGATCTGTGTGCGAAGCGCACCGCAGGAATTTTCGTTGAAGTTCATGGAATCGTCGCACGCGCCCTGTTCGACCATGATCGGATTGGAATAGGTTCTGTACGGACCGATGAAATTTTTGAGTGAACCGCAGCAGTCAGACACATCTGCGCCCGTCATACCGAAGAAGCGTTCGAGGTGATTGGAACCTGTCTCGTCCTTATCGGAATGCTCATTGATATGCTGCAAGATCTTATTGCCGATGCGCTCCGTGCGGGAGATGAAGAGCGTATACTGCAAATTGACCTGATCCTGTTCATAATTGCAGTCATTGGTAAATTCAATAAAGCCGTACACGGACAGGACGCGGGGCTTATCATCGAGGTTGGTGACTTTCGTGCGCCACACTTCATAAGTCTGACCGGCGGGAACGTAGTAAGTAGTTTCCGTACCGATGCCCGCATATTCGGAAGTCATGACGGAATAGGCGGTACCGTGGCGGCACTCGCTCTTATACTGATCGAGGGGCTTGCCGACGGGCTGCCATGTTGCCGACCAGTAGTCGCCGCTTTGCATATCCCGCAGGTAAATATATCTGCCGGGCAGTGCCATCATGGAATTGAAGCGGAAGCGTGCGATTCTGCCGTTTGCGCCGGACTGCACAAAGCTGTAACCTGCGGCATTGTTGGAAATGATCGCACCATAAGCGGGCGAGCCGAGATAATTGACCCACGGTGCAGGTGTGTCGGGGCGAGTGATAACATACTCCTTGTTTTTGAGATCAAAGTAGCCGTACTGCATAAGATGACTCTCCTTTTCGGGGAATTTTTCAAGCAAAGCGGTCTGAACCGTGGGGGCTGACCGTTTTGCCTTCGTGCTATACACTTATAAACATTGTATCATATCCGTTGGCAAAATGCAAGGGGTTTTGTGAAAAAAATGCGCCTCTGTGCAAAAGGCGGACGATTTCCCTGTATATTCCCGCCATATCCCGTGCATACTATTCCCGAACCTTCAGGAAGGGAGTGGAAAGTATGTCCTATCAAAAGGTCACGATCGCAGGGATCAGCACATCGGAGCTGACCGTGCTGACGGAGGCGGAAAAGATCGCACTTCTGCGGGAGTATCAGGAAACAAAGAGCAAAGCCGTGCGGGACAAGCTCATCAAGGGCAATCTGCGTCTTGTGCTGAGTATCGTGCAGCGGTTTGCGGGGCGTGGCGAAGATGCGGACGACCTGTTCCAGATCGGCGTGATCGGACTGATGAAAGCGATCGACAACTTTGATCTGAGCAAGGAAGTACGATTTTCGACGTATTGTGTCCCGATGATTTCCGGCGAACTGCGGCGGCATCTGCGTGACCACAACCACATCAAAGTAAGCCGTTCCCTGCGTGACCTTGCCTACAAGGCGATACAGGCAAAGGAAGCGCTCACCAACCGTCTGCGGCGTGAACCGACCATGGACGAAATTGCGGAAGAAGTGGGAGAAAAGCGAGCCGACATCGTGATTGCGCTGGAGAGCATCAGCGACCCGATCTCGCTGTACGAGCCTGTGTATTCCGATGCGGGCGACACGCTTTACGTCATGGATCAGCTCAGTGACAAGGACAGTGCGGAAAGCTGGATTGCGCAGTTTTCGATGCGTGATGCAATGAAAGCCCTCGGACAGCGGGAAAAGAACATTCTGTACCTGCGGTTTCTGTGCGGCAAAACGCAGATGGAAGTAGCGCAGGAGATCGGCATTTCGCAGGCGCAGGTGAGCCGTCTGGAGAAAAACGCCATTGCCCGCATCAAGGATGCGGTCTGAACGCTGCGGGCAGGAGAGGATTCTCCCGCCCGCTTCTTTATGTCACGGACACCTGTCCACACACCAAATACACCAAATCAACAAAAACAGACCGTCAAACTACAGCATATTTACAAAATTTTCCGAAATGCTTTTCTACATCTTGACGAATCCGAAAAAGCATAGTATAATAGATACTGGGTGTTACGCTTGCCTGAGAATGTGAAATTTTTCACAAAGTCAGCGTGACCGATCAAATAACTATAAATGAGCGCAGACTGTCAGAATATACAAAAGCGATGCGGGTGCAGGGCGGTCACCGCCCTGCCGAGGGTGGGTGGGGGGCGAGTAGCCCCCCAATACCAGCCCGCAGCCTTGTATACTTTGCTAAGAATGCCCATTTATAGCAAACAAAAACAATGTGGAGGTAACGACCAATGAGCAGAGTTTACAATTTCAGCGCAGGTCCGGCGGTTCTGCCGGAAGAGGTTCTTCAGGAATGTGCAGCAGAGATGATGGATTACAAGGGCTGCGGTATGTCCGTTATGGAAATGTCCCACCGTTCCAAGGTATACGATCAGATCATCAAGGAAGCAGAAGCTGACCTTCGTGACCTGATGAACATTCCGGACAACTACAAAGTGATCTTCGTACAGGGCGGCGCATCTCTGGTATTCGCAGAAGTTCCGATGAACCTGATGAAGAACGGCAAGGCAGCCTACATCATCACAGGTCAGTGGGCAAAGAAGGCAGCAGCCGAGGCTGAGAAGTACGGCGAGGTTGTCAAGGTTGCATCCTCTGCTGACAAGACCTTCTCCTACATTCCGGACTGCTCCGATCTGGACATTCCGGAAGATGCAGACTATGTTTACATCTGCGAGAACAACACCATCTACGGCACAAAGTTCTGGGAACTGCCGAACACAAAGGGACACATTCTGGTATCCGATGTATCTTCCTGCTTCCTGTCCGAGCCGATCGACGTATCCAAGTACGGCGTGGTATACGGCGGTGTACAGAAGAACGTAGGACCTGCCGGCGTACAGATCATCATTGTCCGTGAAGACCTGATCGCAGACGGTCCCGCATTCAAGCAGACCCCGACCATGTGCGACTGGAAGATCCAGGCAGACAATGCTTCCCTCTACAACACACCTCCCTGCTACGGCATCTATGTATGCGGCAAGGTCTTCAAGTGGATCAAGAAGATGGGCGGTCTTGAGGGCATGAAGGCGCACAACGAGAAGAAGGCAAAGATCCTGTACGATTTCCTCGATGAGTCCAAGCTGTTCAAGGGCACTGTTGAGAAGAAGGATCGTTCCATCATGAACGTACCGTTCGTAACAGGCAATGCTGACCTCGATGCAAAATTCGTAGCCGAGGCGAAGGCAGCAGGTTTTGAGAACCTCAAGGGACACAGAACCGTTGGCGGTATGAGAGCATCTATCTACAACGCAATGCCGCTGGAGGGTGTTGAGAAGCTCGTTGCATTCATGAAGAAGTTCGAGCAGGAGAACGCCTGATTCATTTCGGACGAATACGCAACCGTGCAGGGAGCAGACAGCTCCCTGCATCCCCATATAGAATAGGAGGTCATTTCCCATGTACAATATTCTGACCCTGAACAAGATCGCAAAGTGCGGTACTGACAAGTTCGACACTGCAAAGTACACCGTTGGTGATTCCGTAGAGAATCCGACGGGTATCATGGTACGTTCCGCAGTCATGCACGACATGGAGTTCGGTGCAGATCTGCTGGCAATCGGCAGAGCAGGCGCAGGCGTGAACAACATTCCCGTTGAGAAGTGTGCCGAAGCAGGTATTGTTGTATTCAACACCCCCGGCGCAAACGCAAACGCCGTAAAGGAGCTGGTTCTGGCAGGACTGTTCCTTGCTTCCCGTAAAGTCACCAAGGCAGTACAGTGGGCATCCACGCTGGAAGATACTGCCGAGATGAACGTTGCAAAGCAGGTGGAAAAGGGCAAGTCGAATTTCGGCGGCTGCGAGATCACAGGCAAGACACTGGGCATCATCGGTCTGGGAGCGATCGGCCGCAAGGTTGCATTTGCAGCCAAGGCTCTGGGCATGACCGTGATCGGCACAGACCCGTTCCTGTCCGAAGCAGCAGCGAAGGAACTGGAAGGCACCTGCAAGGTAGTTGCCACCAAGGAAGAGATCTATGCAGAGGCAGACTACATCACCCTGCACGTTCCCTGCAACAATGACACCAAGGGCTTTTTCAATGCCGATGTATTTGCAGCGTGCAAGGACGGCGTAAAAGTTCTGAACTTTGCCCGCGGCGAGCTGGTCAATGACGATGATCTGGAGAAAGCCATTGCATCCGGCAAGGTATCCGCATATGTAACGGACTTCCCGAATGCCAAGACCGTCAAGATGGACGGCGTAGTTGCAATTCCGCATCTGGGCGCTTCCACCGAGGAGTCCGAGGATAACTGCGCAATGATGGCAGCCGATGAGCTGATCGACTACATCGAGAACGGCAACATCAAGAACTCTGTCAACTTCCCGAACGTAGCAGCCGATGCAGCCAAGAAGGTATGCGTACTGCACAAGGAAGGCGCACAGCTCCCCGGCACAGTTCTGGCAACAGGTGCAAAGAAGGGCTTCGGCTACACGATTCTTGCAGACGGCGCTGCAGAAGCGCTCAAGGCAATTGACGGTGTAATCCGTGTCCGTGTGATCGGCTGAATCAAAATGATCTGAAAACAAAAAGCCTCCGTTCATGCGGAGGCTTTTTATTTTGGTTTTACTTTTTGATCGGCAGATCCGAATCCTTGAGAATATTCAAAGCACGTTTGAGGATATTCAGGGAGTCGGCGGAATCCACCTCACCGCTTTCGTCCATATCTGCATTTGCAGCACCCTGTTCGGACAATTTGCTGCTGCCGACGAGGAACTTATTGGCAAGGATCACGTCCATGATATTGACCTCATCGTCACAGTTGGCATCGCCGTACAGCTTTGCAGAGGAAGCGGTTTTCGTCTCTGTTGTCTTATCGGTTTCGGTGGTCTTGTCGGTTTCGATGGTTTTTTCGGTAGTTTCCTCCGTAGAGGGCTTTGTCTCGACGGGAACGGACGGTTCCGAACCTGCGACCTGACCGTAAACGATACCGCAGCCTACGGTAGACATATACATCTTGCCGAACTCGTCCATATCACCAACGATATAGTTACCGTTGCCCGTACCGCCGTAGAGGTGTGTGGTATTGATGCAGACCCATGTCTTGCCGCCGTCCGTGGAACGATAGATACCTTCGGGGTCAGAATCTGCGGGCTTGCCGTAGATGAAGAGCGTATTCAGTCCGTCCTTCTTTTCGGGTGCGCCGTAGCCGACACACTTTGCATAGGAGACATTCTCCATTTTCTCGACTTTTTCGCCCTGATCGGAGATACGGTACAGACCGTTCCAGCCTGTTGCCATGATGATCGTGCCGTCACCGAGATAAGCGGGGTCACCTGCATGGTCGCACATATCGTACTTGACAACGGGGATATCCTTGAAGGTCTTACCGTAGTCGGTACTGATGACGAACGAATAGTGTGACTCCTCGAAAGTCGGTTCTTTCTTGGTCATATCGGAAGCCCAGTAATCATTGTGTGTAACACTGGAACCATAGATAATGCTGGGATCCTTGGGGTCAACGAGGGTATACACGCCCTTGGAGGACTTGATGCCCTCGGACTTGTTCCATGTCTCACCGAAATCATCGGAATAGGACACAGCGCCGCCCGTGCTGGTATTGATAATTCTGTACTTGCCTTTTTCGAGTTCGGTGATGGAGAGTTTACCGCCTGTGCAGGCAGGCTTGAACGCCGTCCATGTTTTGCCGCGGTCGAGGGTATAGAAGGCGCTGCCTGTATTATTGCCGTCGCCGTTGGCGGTTCTTGCCCACACATCGGTATTCTGCGGGCAAACGGTAATTGCGGAAGTCGAGCCCATATTCGGCTGATACTGCAAGCCGATCTTGTCATTCTGTTCATGAACGAAGCCGTCATAGTCGCCGATGGCAGACAGATCAAGACCGTCGGGGGTGGAGATGAAATCGAGGGAAACGACTTCTTCGATGCCGTCGGGGTGGAACGTGTAGACAGGTTTTTCGCCCCAGACATCGGTGCAGACGAACGAACCGTTACCGGAAGTCAGGAAAGCCCTGTTGGGGTCACGGGGGTCAAGCACCATAGAGCCGACCCAGTGGATCGCCTTATCCTTGATCCAGTCATAGCCGCCTGTCTGGATATAATCTGCTTCCAGCGGACCTTGCCAGCCCATTTCCTTACCGGGGGTAATCCCTCTCCATGTCTTGCCGCCGTCCTCGGAACGGAAGAACTGGTCGCCCCATGCCACAGCATCTCTGTCCCACGCATCAGCGGAGTACATCTGACCTGCCCACACGCCGCAGGTTGTCGCAACGAGGTGATCAGGGTTTTTGGGATCGGGGTAGATCTCACCGAAGCCGTTGCCGGAGGGAGAAATATCCGTAACCGTTCCCGCCTTGACATCATAGCGGTAAGCGCCGCCGGACATACCGCCGAACGCAAGCGCCGCCATATATGTGATAATGATATTGCCGTTGGCATCAGCCATGAGGCGTGACGGGAACACATCGGTCGGGAGGTCTTTGGACAGTACCTCGAACTTATCGTCCTTGGTGCTTGCGACATGGACATTTGCCACGCCGTTCTTGGAGGTACCGACATAGACCTTACCGCCGGAAACGACGATATTGGCAACGCCGTTCTGTGTCTGATAAGCGCCGTCCATTGCAGCGCGGGCGATATTCTCTGTCCATGTGGGCCACTTGGTAGTTTCGGAGAACAGACCGAGGTCATCGTAACCGATGACAGGCTCCCATGTTTCGCCGCCGTCGGTGGACTTGATGAGTGCAGACTTGGAATTGGTATCGCAGGTAACGTCGCCGCCGGCATAGATGACCTTGGGGTTATCGGGGTCAACAGCGATTGCCTCACCGAACTGTCTGCCGTCACCGTTGCCCATGACTTTAATCAGATTGGTGACATTGATCTCCTTGAAGGTCTTGCCGCCGTCGGTTGTCTTGAAGATGACGGTTTTCTCGGCAGAGAAGTAAGCACAGCCGCAGAGGAAGTAGACGGTATCATCATCTGTCGGGTCGATTGCCATTGCATCGACGGAGAGCAGACCTCTGTCCGCCTCGGTGAGGAAGCCGAAGAGCTGTTCCCAGCTTTCGGTGTCGTAGTTATACTTGTAAGCGCCGCCGACATCGGTACGGGCATACATCACGTCCTTACCGGTCACGATGCCGGAAACGAAGCCGCCGCCGCCGATGCGAAGCGTACCCCACTCATAGTTCTGCTCAATGCTGTCGGTAGCGGAAGCGGGGAGAGCAGGGATCGCCGCCGCACTGCAAAGCATGACTGCACTGACAGCCGCTGCAACCATTCTTTTGATTCTGTTCATAGGGAACATCCTTTCTGTAAAAATATAGAGGAAAGCGCTGTGCTTCTGTTCACAGGCTTTGAAACGGTGAACCCGGAATCCCCCGATGAGATTTCCTTGCATGATTCACGTCTATCCTTATTTTAATCTATTTTGCTTGAAAAAGCAAGTAGGATTTGCCGAAAGTTTACAGAAAAGTCATAAATTCTATTGCAAAACTTATCGAAAATGTTGTATAACAGAAACAGCCCCGCAAATGCGAAAAAAGGTACACAAAAACCCCCCGATGCCCGAAGCGGCACGGGGGGTTTTTGATTTTGCAGTCAGATCAGTCAGCGTCCACAGCATCCTTGATGTCATCAATGGCATCTTCCACTGCATCGGCAGCCTTTTCAACGAGATCGGTAACCTTATCGGCAGCCTTATCCACAGTTTCCTCAGCGGCATCGGCAACTTTTTCCACAGTCTCTCCGAACTCCACGCTGTCGTCAGCGTAATTGCACTGCTCACCGCAGGCAATATCGTCCAAAAAGTCATCATCGTCAAACTCGCAGCTATCGAAGCGCATCTTACGCTTGCTGTTCTGCTTTTGCAGAATGAAGACAACCGCAGCGGCAGTTGCAATGGCGGTCGCAGCAATGATTGCAAAAATCTTCCAGTTCATGGTAAATGCCTCTTTTCTCCGCAGGATAAAAATTTGCCGTCTGCTGCGGTCAGAGTGTCGGCTTTTCTTCAGATATACATATTATACCACATCTGAAATGAAAATTCAACACTTTTTCAAAAATTTTTTCCGTCTGTGCTATGAACGGACAGTTCCCTGCCCGCATGATGATTCGTTCACTCAACCGAAATACTGTTCCGAAAACGCCCCGTCCGCATCGGAGAAGAATTGAGAATCGTCCACGGAAGCGCCGCCTGTAACGAAAGGATCATTTTTCATGACAGAATCGAGCATACAGAAGCTGCCCTTTGCGATCACAGCCTCAGCGAGGTCGGAATCCTTTTCGGGGATGATATAATCCGTGCCGTTGAAGTTGATGACGTAGCAATTTTCGGCGGTGACATAATTTTTCCGTGCAGCCGACAGCAGTGCATACAGTTCGGGGTATGTTTTTTCGAGTGAGTCGTCATAAGAGAAGTAGATCGTATCCTCATAAGCAGGATCACCGTACTTGAAGAAATTAGTTGTCAGTGTGCTGTGCGGGTAATCGACGGAAGCGGTGCGGTACTGATCGGGCGCATAGATGCGCATACCCATCCACTGATTATGGAAAGCGCTGTCATAGGTCGCATCGGCATACCCGATCCATTCGGCGGTATTGAACGGTTCGATGCCCCATTCCTTGAGCAGCTCCCAGCTCTTGGCGCATTTGCTGTACATGGGGAGACCGGAGAGGTAGCCTTTGATTTCGGAAGTGCGGAAATCCTCGGCTGTCATCGCTTCCAGATCGAAGCGGTACGCCTGCCAGAGCTGTTCAAACTTCTGCGGAGCGTCCTTGATGTAAGCAGAATGTGTCGCTGTATCCTGTGCATCTCTGGGCGTAGCAGTCATTTGCAGGCGGAGATTGCCGGGAATCATATTCTTTTTCAGGTAGCTGACATATTCCGTATACTGATCTGTCATACGGGAAGACATACCCTTGGAAGTTGCCTCGGCATAGAGTCCCGTTCCCTGTACGATGTCGAGAAATCTGCGCCAGTAATCGGCATTGAGATCATAGACACGGTGAACGGTGCTGCCCGTGAGCGTGTAGTAAGTCAATCTCACCTGATGGGTGTCGATATAATGACCTTTTGCCTCATCGGGGAGAGGATTCTTCGGGTCGAGCCAGTCACCGACACTTTTTTCGCCGCTTTCATCGTCCACATTGGCAACGGGGAGGCGCAGCGTATAGGACGGGAACTCGTTATAATAATTGCTGTCGTATTCCTGTGTTGTGTAGACCAGTTTTGCATAGCGTTCCTTCAGCATCTCCTCACTCAGCGGATCCTGAAGCGCATAGTAGTTAGAACTGTACTCATTCCGGCGATTGGACAATCCGGGGCTGTGCATTTTTTTCACAGACTTCTGGAAGCCGATCAGATCACGGTGGAATTTTGTAACTTCGGAGATCACATCACGGTCGGTATATTCGAGAACGTAGTCATAAGTGCGGTAGATGTTATCATCTGCATGGAATTCCACACGCACGGAGCTGACCCCGACAGAAGCGGGAACATAGTTGACCCTGCCGAAGCAGCCTGTTGCCGTGAGGAGGAAGTAACCGCCGATACTCAGCCCGACCGTAGCCACATAGGTGATAACAGAGAGCCAGAAGCGTTTGAAACCGCGTTTGCGGATGACTTCCATGATAAAGTATCCGATTGCCGAAGCGATGAGGACGGGACCGAAAACGCCTGTACGCATGGCGCAGAGAACGGCAACAGTAGCAAGGGTAAGCATCACATAGTATGCAGCGGTATAGATGAACGGCTTGCCGACATCTTCTGCTTTGCGGCGTTTATAGAGCAGCCATGCGCCGGCGGTCAGCACAGCGGTGAGCAGGAAAATGGCGAAGATCCAGCGCAGATAGCTTGGGATCATATCATGGGAAGTCGTCTGCACGGCAGCGAACTGATAACTTGAAGGGCTGATCGTATCTGTAATTTCACCGCTGATGAGCAGCATCAGATAGATCAGACCGCCGATGGGGGACATAAAGCCGATGATCTGCCATGTATACTCAAATTCAAAGCTGAGGTCATTGGTAACAAGTGCAATGATGAGAGCGACCGTGCCGGGAATCAGACCGTTGAGGAGGATATTGGTGTAAATGCTTTCAAAGAGCGTACCGCAGCAGACGGTCACGAGTACACTCAGCGAGTAATAGAGAAGCATGAGGAAGAACAGACCGAGCGTTGCGAGGGCGTAGATCTTGACGATTTCGCCCATGAATTCGCCGAACGATGCAAATTCCTGATCGTTTTCCCAGAGGACAAACGGACTCAGACCGAAGATCACGCCCCAGCCGAGCAGAACGGCGATCATATACGGCACGATATACATGATACACCCGCCCGCATAATCCGAGAAGAAGCGCTGTGTACCCGTGAGGGGCAGAGCATAGAGCATATCGACTTTGGTTTTCTTATGAGTTTCGATAAAGGAATTGATTGCGGCGAACATACCCATAAACACGGCAACGCCGAGGAAAAGCGCAGCGATCACGATATACATTTCATATCCGTGACCGGTATCCATGAGATCAATAAAGTCCTCTTTTCCGTCATGAGATTCCGTGACCAGCTCCCACATAAGCGCCGCCGCGCCGAGCGGGATACCGAGGAGCTGTAAAATGCAGGTCACAATGGTCATTTTCTGATTCTGTTTCACCACCCGCAGCGCATTGCGGAAGGGCAGTGATTTATGCAAAGACGTTGCTGTCATAGCCGAGTCCCTCCAATTCGTAAATAAAGATTTCCTCCAGAGTCAGCGGCACCATATCCGCAACGACGGGATTCTGCGGAGCAAGTGCGGCACGGATGGTATCCTCTTCGCCCTTGGCAATGATGTGATAGATACTCTGTGTTTTTTCAAAGTGCAGGATTTCCAGACCGGGAAAATCGGCAGCCGTAAATTCCCGTTCCTTGTCGGCAAAGACAGCCTGTACTTTATGGACAGCACCTTTGAGGCTGTCGAGCTGGCGGTTGAAGATGATCTTGCCCTTATGCAGGAGAGCCGCCGTATCGCACATTTCGTTGATCTCCTTGAGGTTATGCGACGAAATGACGACGGTGAGATTACGTTCACACATGGCATCGACGAGCATTCTCTTGACGATGATACGCATTGTGGGGTCAATGCCGTCAAATGCTTCATCGAGGAGCAGATAGGGCGTACAGCAGGCGATTGCGGTAATGATAATAGCCTGCCGCTTCATGCCTTTGGAATACGTACTGATTCTGCGGTTGCGTGGGAGCTGGATCATACTTTCGAGCCGTTCAAAAATCGCATCGGAGAAGTTCGGGTAGAACTGCATATAGAATTTTTTGAGCTGGTCAAGGGTAAACCCCGCAAACTGAATGGTTTCATCGTTGATGAAAAAGACTTTCTGTTTGGCGGCGACATTATCGTAAACGTTTTCGCCGTCGATCAGCACTTTTCCCCCTTCAGGGGAATAAATGCCGCTGAACAGGCGCAGGATGGTGGATTTACCGGCACCGTTCGAGCCGAGCAAGCCGAAGGCAGTGCCCTCTCTGATCTCCAGATCAACGCAGTCAAGGGCTTTGAAGTCGCCGAACTGCTTGACTGTCTGCTGTAACTGCATCATAATTTCTTCTCCTCCTTTGACGCTTTGTTATCTGAAATGCTGTCAATGCGCTTATGCAGAACATCCCTGCCGATTCCCGCATCGAGTGCGCGGTTTGCCGCCTCATCGAAGCCGGACAGGAGCTGTTCCTGTGCAAGGAGCGTATCGGGCTTTGCGACGAAGCAGCCTCTTCCGGCGAGGGTACAGATAAAGCCGTCACGTTCGAGCAAAGTATAGGCTTTGGCAACGGTATTGGGATTCACGCCGAGGTCAGTGGCAAGCGCACGGACGGAAGGGAGCTTGTCATTCTCCTTGAGAACGCCTTTCATGACCAGCAGAGTGACTCTGCGGTAGAGCTGCTCATAGATGGGAACACGGCTCATCAGATCAATGTCAAACATAGATCCTCCTCCTTTCTGACTTTCCGACTATCTGAATAGTGTATGAAGTGTATCAGTCGTGTTAGTACAGTTATAGTATAGCACGTTCCGAATGATTTGTCAAGTGGTTATGCAGAATTTTTTTGCAAAACCTATTCCATTTTTCCTGATAATCTGGTATAATAGAAAGGGCAGGCTGTGAAAGTGCAATTCACCTCCCTGTCCCGACACAAAGGGCATAAAAGTAAGAAAGGAATGTTCCCTTGAATAAATATAAAAAGCTGGCGCAGAATACTGCTGTTTTTGCCATAGGCAGTTTTGGCTCGAAGATACTGCTTCTTCTGCTGACAAGGCTGTATTCTGCCAACATCAACCCCGGTGACACGTCCACGAAGTCACTTCTGGAGCAGACGGCGAACTTTATCATTCCGATCGTGACGTTCTCCATTTACGAAGCGGTCATCCGTTACGGACTCGACCGTGAATATGACAAGCGGGAAGTATTCACATCCGCCTGTATTATAGAGATTGCAGGCATGGTGCTGCTTCTGCTCTGTTCTCCCCTGCTGGGTCTGCTTCCGTACACGCAGGGATTTCTGCTGCATCTGATCGCCTTTATACTTGCCTCAGCATTCCGGCAGCTCTCGTCGCAGTTTGTGCGTTCCCGTGACATGACGAGACTGTTTGCGCTTGACGGGATACTTGCGACGTGTTCGCTGTTCTTTTTCAACGTGCTGTTCATCTCGAAGCTGCACATGGGGGTGCAGGGGTTCATGCTTGCGTCAGTGCTGGCGGATATGCTGTCGGGTATTTTCCTGACGGTCATGGCGAAGAACTGGCGTTATCTGGACTTCCGTCACGCCTTCAACCCCGATGTCATCAAGACCATGCTCCGGTTTGCCATTCCCATGATTCCGACAGCAGTTCTCTGGATCATCACGGGCTTTTCGGACAGACTGTTCGTGCGGTATATGGACGGATATTCGGTCAGTGCGGACGTAGGTGATGCAGCGGCGGGCATTTACGACTATGCCTCGAAAGTCCCGAACCTGATCTCAATGGTTTCGACGATATTCTTTCAGGCGTGGAACATGAGTGCCATCACGGAGCAGAATTCGAGTGACAAGGGCGAATTTTACCGCAACATTTTCAAGGCATATCAGGCGTTCATGTTTTTAGGTGCAGCGGCGATGATCGTGTTTGTGAAGCCGCTTTCGGCGTTCATCATCGACTACAGCCGCTATCCGGAGTATGAGCGATGCTATCTGTACACACCGATCCTGATTATTGCGGTTGTGATGATGAGTTTCAACCAGTTTTTGTCAAGTGTCTACGTTGCCACGCAAAAGACGAGCCACAGTATGTGGACAGCGCTTGCCGCAGCGGGCACGAATCTGATTTTAAATGTGATCCTGATTTACAAATGGGGTGTACAGGGTGCAGTGGTAGCGACATTTGCGAGTTATTTTGTATGTTATGTCATCCGCATCATTGACACCCGCAGGCTGATTTATTTTGAAGTCGATCACATTCGGTTTTATGTCAATTTAGCCGTACTGTTCGGCATGAGCATTCTTGCCATTCGTGAACCTGTGTGGTATCATATCGGTGAACTGGTGCTTGCGGTCTTTATGCTTGTTTACAATTTTGAAGCCGTCCGCATGGTAATGCGCATCGTCGGAAAAGTCGCGGGCAAATTTCTGCGCAAGCCCGTCAATAAAAGGAGGTAACGATCATGGGAACACCGCATTTACAGGGAAACAAGGGAGATTACGCAAAAACGGTACTGATGCCGGGCGATCCGCTGCGGGCGAAATACATTGCGGAAACGTATCTGGAGGACGCAAGATGTGTCAATGAAATCCGTGGAATGCTCGGATACACAGGCACATACAAGGGCGTACCGGTATCCGTACAGGGCAGCGGTATGGGGCAGCCGTCCATGGGAATTTACTCCTATGAGCTGTATCATTTCTTTGACGTGCAGAGTATTATCCGCATCGGGACGGCAGGGGGCATAGATGATTCCGTGCAGCTCCGTGATGTAATTTTAGGGCAGGCGGCGTGTACGAACGGCAATTATGCAGCGCAGTACCGACTGCCGGGCATCTATGCGCCGATCGCCTCTTTCCGTCTGCTGAAAGCGGCAGCGGAGACAGCGGAACAGCTTGCCATGCGTGTGCGGGTAGGCAATCTGTTTTCGAGCGATATGTTCTATGATGCCGCAGATTCGCTTGCCGACTGGAAGAAAATGGGCGTTCTGGGCGTAGAGATGGAATCGGCGGCGCTGTACATGAACGCCGCCGCCGCAGGGAAAGAAGCGCTGTGCATCTGCACCGTTTCGGACTGTCCGCTGCGGCAGGAATTTACTTCAGCAGAGGAACGTCAGACGGGCTTTGGCAGAATGATGGAACTTGCGCTGGAAACCGTGACCCGACTGCACTGAGAACAGGGAGAACCGCTATGAACGAAAAAATGATTGCCCGCATCAACGAACTTGCGCACAAATCGAAATCCGAAGGACTGACCGAAGCCGAAAAGGCGGAACAGCAGCAGCTCCGTGATGCCTACCGAGCCGCATTCCGTGCGAATCTGACACAGCAGCTTGAGCATACTTATGTAATGGACGAACACGGCAACAAGAAAAAATTAGGCACATGACCGCAGAAATGCTTGACTTTTTCGGTAAAGTGTGCTATACTATGAAGGTATTCGTATCAATCCGCAATATAAGGAGCGTAAAAGAGCATGGAAATTTATGAGATCATCTGCGGTGCAGTTGTACTGTTGCTGGCATTGCTGATCATCATTCTGTGTCTGATGCAGGACGACAAGGCACAGGACAGCATGACCGCAGCACTGGGCGGCGGCATCAATGATTCGTATTTTGGTCAGAACGAGGGCAACACCCGTGAGGCAGCGCTTGCAAAGCTGACCAAGATTCTGGGTATCATTGCGTTTGTTGTCATCGTTGCGATGAACATTGTGATCCCGTGGATCATGACGCTGGTGCAGTCGGGCACGAACTGAGACAAGCACAAAAAGACTCCCCCTGAACAGATTCAGGGGGAGTTTCTTTTCCGTCCTGACGCATCAGAAAAATTTGTGGGAAACGGTTGATTTTTTGTGAAAAATCTGGTATAATAATAACTGAATCATCTTTTGAAAGGAGGCATCTTAATGACTTCGCCTGTAGATGTGGATGTTCTCGTAAAATTCGCCATACGCCTGAGCATCATATTTGTTCTGATCTTTATTCTTGCGCTGATTACGCCGAGGCTTGCAAAGCTCGTGGAGAGCTGGATCGAAAAGAAACGCAAAAACCGTGAGTCGGAGGAAGAAGAAGATTATGGTGTACGTTCCATCTACGAGCTGCCGCGGAGAAAGCGCAGTTCTTTGAAAGAAGATGCATACGAGGACGACTATGATCTGGAAGAAGAGGACGAAGAGTTTGACGGCGAGGAATATTCTCTCGATAACGAACCGCAGCCGGAACCGGAAGAACCCGAAGAAGATCTGACGGAAGATTATGCGGAAGAACTGTCGGACGAACAACCGGAAGCGCCGCCGCAGCCTGAAATTTCCCAAAAGCCGGAAGAGCCTGTTTACCTGTTCAGCTTTCACAAGCTGGAAGAGAAGCCGTATGATCTGACGCTCTGGAAAGTCCGTTACAAGCGGGCGATCCCGATCGACATCGGGGAACAGGATTTCAGTTCCATTGCATTCGGCAGCAAATTGCACCCCTGCGCCTATGTCGGTCCGGGCGAAGAGGACGACGACGATGCTGAGAGCTTTATCGGCGAACCGCTGATCCCCTTTGATTCGGAAGACGAAGACTTTTTTGATGATTTTTCCGGGGAAGCGGAGGATGGCGAGGACGACGGCGATACCCCGTGGTTTATGCGGTAACATCTGATTACATATCAACGAAAGGAATCAAAAACACATGGCAAAGAATGACAAGAAAATGGTAGATGCGATCACGTCTATGGACGAAGATTTCGCACAGTGGTACACGGACATTGTAAAGAAGGCGGAGCTGATCGCCTATACATCCGTCAAGGGCTGCATGGTCATCAGACCTTACGGCTATGCGATCTGGGAAAATATTCAGCGCATTCTTGACGGGATGTTCAAGGAGACAGGACACGAGAACGTGAATATGCCCATGTTCATACCGGAGTCCCTGCTCCAGAAGGAGAAAGACCATGTTGAGGGCTTTGCGCCGGAAGTGGCATGGGTCACCATGGGCGGCAACAACAAGCTGGAGGAGCGCCTCTGTGTACGTCCGACTTCGGAAACGCTGTTCTGCGACCATTACAAGGACATTGTGCATTCCTACCGTGATCTGCCGAAGCTCTACAACCAGTGGGTCAGCGTAGTACGCTGGGAAAAGACGACCCGTCCTTTCCTGCGTTCCCGTGAATTCCTGTGGCAGGAGGGTCACACCATTCACGCCACCGCACAGGAGGCAATTGAAGAGACAGAGAAGATGCTGAACGTCTACACGAAGTTCTGTGAATATGCGCTGGCAATGCCTGTTGTACAGGGCAAAAAGACGGAAAGCGACAAATTTGCAGGAGCAGTTTCGACGTATGCGATTGAAGCGCTGATGCATGACGGCAAGGCATTGCAGGCAGGCACGTCCCACTATTTCGGAGACGGATTTGCCCATGCATTTGACATTCAGTATGCAGACAAGGACAACACTCTGAAATACCCGCATCAGACGAGCTGGGGCGTGACCACAAGACTGATCGGCGCGATCATCATGACCCACGGTGACAATAACGGACTGGTACTGCCGCCCGCAGTGGCACCGATTCAGGTGGTGATCGTACCGGCAGCGATGCACAAGGAAGGCGTACTGGAGAAGGCAAACGAGCTGTATGCACAGCTCAGGGCAGCGGGCATTCGTGTCAAGCTGGACGACACGGACAATTCACCGGGCTGGAAATTTGCGGAATATGAAATGAAGGGTGTACCGGTGCGACTGGAGATCGGACCCCGTGACATTGCAGCGAACCAGTGTGTTCTTGCGACCCGTCACAACGGCGAAAAGACGAGCGTATCCCTGGACGGTCTGACCGAAGCGGTACAGGCGAAATTGCAGGAAGTACACGACGGACTGTATGCAAACGCCCTTGCCAACCGTGAACGCCGCACATACCAGTGTCAGACGATCGACGAGATCAACAAGGCGCTGACCGAGAACGGTGACGGCTTTATTGAAGCCATGTGGTGCGGAGAAGAGGCTTGCGAAGATGATGTAAAGGCACAGACAGGCGCAGGTTCCCGCTGCATTCCGCTGGTACAGAAGCAGCTTTCGGACAAATGTGTCTGCTGCGGCAAGCCTGCGAAGTGCATGGTACTGTGGGGCAAGGCATACTAAGAGCTATAAATGAGCGCTGACTGTCAAAATATACAAAAGCGAGGGGGGTGCGGGGCGGTCCCCGCCCTGCGGGGGGGGTTTGGGGGGCGAGTAGCCCCCCAATACCAGCCCGCTACCTTGTATATTTTGCTAAGAATGCTCATTTATAGCTAAGAGCCTGATTTCGGAAGGATTTATGACAGGATAAGGAGTAAGCTATGAGAAAGAGCAGAATAATGGCTATGCTGCTGACGATACCGCTGATCCTGACGGGCTGCGGTTCTGCGGCAGTCACTTCTTTACCGGATGAGACAATTGTTGTGATGACAGAATCGACAGCTCCGCCGGAGACAGAACCGCCGACCGAGGCGACCACGGAAGAACCGACCGAACCGCCCGTCGAACTGGACATTGACCTGACGCTGGAAGAAAAGATCTATCAGTTATTCATTGTCAGTCCGGATTTTCTGACAGGGCAGAAGAACGTCCAGTATGCGGGCGACACAACAAGAGCCGCACTGAACGAGCATCATGTAGGCGGACTGGTCTATTTTTCGGAGAATATGCGTTCGATCAGCCAGACGAAAGACCTGCTGCACAACACGCAGGACATTGCGATGGAAGACGGGGGCATCGGGTTATTTCTTGCAGTAGATGAAGAGGGCGGTTCTGTCGCCCGCTGCGGGCAGAAACTCGGCGCAGCCCCGATGGACAGCATGGAGCTGATCGGCGGACGGAACAGCCATGATGAAGCGGTAGAAGTGGGGCAGACATTGGGCAGAGTCCTGCATCTGCTGGGATTCAATCTGGACTTTGCGCCCGTTGCGGATGTCAACCTGAACCCTGACAACGAACTTGGCGACCGTATTTTCAGCACAAGTCCGGAAGTTGTCTCGAACATGATTGACGGTGTAGTTACGGGCATACAGGAAAAGGACAATGTAGCGGCAACGCTGAAACATTTTCCGGGCATAGGCGCAGCCGATGCCAGCACGCACGACAGTGACAAAGTGGTCATCAAGCGCAGTCTTGACACGATGCGAGGCACGGAGTTTGTCCCCTTTGAGCGTGGCATCAAAGCGGGAGCAGATTTTGTGATGGTATCGCACATCACGACAACGGGAGTCGGTGACGGACTGCCGTCTTGTCTGTCGGAAAAAGTCTGCACGGACATTCTGCGCAAGGAGCTGCATTTTGACGGTATCATCATCACCGATTCGATGCAGATGCAGGCGATCACGGCGAATTACGATGCAGGCGAAGCGGCAGTCAAAGCGATTCAGGCGGGCTGTGACATGATCCTGATGCCCGAAAGCCTGAATGAAGCGGTTGCCGCAGTACAGGAAGCCGTTGAGGACGGAAAGATCACCGAACAGCGGATTGACCGCAGTGTCAAGCGTATTCTGGACGAAAAGAAGAAGCTGGGAATCCTGCAAAAAGAGGAAGTCCCGACCGAAGAAGAAACGGAAGAGCAGGGGGAATAAGCCCCCTGCCCTCATCAATACGGAGCAATTTATGGAACAACAGCGACTGGAACAGCAGCTTGCATTTCTGCTGGAGCTGGACAAGCTCAAGAACGTGTATCGTCAGACGATGGTACTGCATGAAGACAGGCAGGAGAACGATGCCGAGCATAGTTTTCACCTGGCGCTCATGGCAGCGGTACTTGCGGAACACGCAAAAGAGCCTGTAAACGTGCAGCACGTCATGCAGATGGTACTCATTCACGATGCCGTAGAAGTGGATGCAGGAGACACTTATGCCTACGATGCTGCGGGCAACGCAGACAAGCGGGAACGGGAGCTGAAAGCTGCCGACCGTATTTTTGCGCTGCTGCCGGAAGATCAGGCAGCGGAGTACCGCAGTCTATGGGACGAATTTGAAGCACGGGAAACGGCGGAAGCGAAATTTGCCAATGCCCTTGACCGTATCCAGCCGATGCTGCTCAACTACAAAAAGGGCGGTATCTCGTGGATACGCCACGGCATCACGGAAGAGCAGGCGAGAAATCGCAATTGTGCGATCGTTTCCGACGGCAGCGATACGATCGGCGCACTGTGCGAAGAGATCATCGAAGCGGCAAAGCGTGAAGGAATGCTGCAATAACACAGGAGGTAAGCATGAAAGGAATCAATCTCCACTGTCAGGGCATACTGCGGAGGACAGTCACAGAAGATATGACCGCCCGACAGATGAAAAGCGGGTCATTGCGGGTACTTGCAACGCCGGCAGTCGTTGCGCTGATGGAAGAAGCGGCGTGTGAAGCGATTGCCTATTTTATGGAAGACGGTGAAACGACCGTCGGCACGTCCATGAGTATAGATCACGTTGCGCCATCGCCTGTGGGCAAGAAGATCCGTGTCGAAGCAGATGTGCAGACGTTTTCAAAGCGTGAGATCGTATTTCACTGCACCGCCTATGACGAGGACACCTGCGCTCTGATCGCATCGGGAACGCACAAGAGAGTGGTGGTAAACTGGGTAAAATTTCAGGAAAAGGCAGATAAAATGCTGGAGGCAGGAAATGCAGTCGCCGCCACTTGAAATAGAGCGTAAATATCTGATCCGCCGCCCGTCGGAGTCGCTGTTGCAAAGTCTGCCGGAGGCAGATGCAACGGAGATCACGCAGACCTATCTGAAAGCGGACGAATCGGGCATGATGCGCCGTGTACGGAAGCGTGGCACATTGTCAAAGGACTGGCAGTACACCTACACCCGCAAGCAGACGATCGGATTCGGCAAGCGAATCGAGCTGGAAGATGAGATCACGCAGGCGCAGTATGAAGCACTGTTACAGGAAGCCGCCCCCGATATGCACCCGATTCAGAAAGTGCGCTGGTGTTTTGTCTATGAGAAGCAGCTTTTCGAGCTGGACATCTACGCCATGAGTGAAACGCTTGCGACACTGGAAATCGAACTGCCGGACATTGACACGCCCGTGCAGCTCCCCCCGCAGATTGAAATTCTGTCCGATGTAACAGGCGACAAGCGTTACAGCAATTTCACATTATCCCGCAGCAATACATTTCCGGAATAAAAAAGCACCCGAAAGGGTGCTTTTTACTATAAATGAGCGCAGACTGTCAAAATATACACAAGCGATGCGGGTGCAGGGCGGTCACCGCC
>JAILPP010000065.1 GCA_024699425.1 Oscillospiraceae bacterium
CTACTCGCCCCCCAAACCCCCTTGGCAGGGCGGTGACCGCCCTGCACCCGCATCGCTTTTCTACATTTTGACAGTCCATGCTCATTTACAGCTTTGTAGATATTACAAAATCTGCACACAGCAATTGACAAGCAATCCTAATTATGTTAAAATGGTAGTGGACAATTTTGCAGGAGGTGAGCGCTTTGCGGTTTTCAGACGGACTCTGGCTGACAAAGAACGGCTATCAGGTACATTACGCATCACAGGCATACGAGATTCTGCCGCATGACAATTCCCTGACCGTGCTGGCAACATCATCGGCGATCTACAACCGTGCCATGACCCTCGGCGGCGTGACACTGGAGATCACTTACACGGCTACGGCAGACGATACGATCAAAGTCCGCATCGTACACCATAAAGGAACACTGCATACTATGCCGCAGTTCGTACTGCACGAACCCGACGGTTATGCAGCAGAGATCACCGATACGGGTGAATATATCGAACTTCATGCAGGGAAAACTTCTGTGCGCATTTACAGAGGCGTTCAGTGGCGGGTTGAATTTCTGCGGAACGGCAGAAAACTGACAGGTGCCTGTACACGCAGTACCTCCTACATTGAAGAAGAGGCGTTCCATGCACAGGCAAGGCTGCAATTGCAGACGGGTGACCGCTTTTTCAATGCCCCCGCCGACCCCCGCACAGGCTACACAAGAGAACAGCTCTCCCTTGATGTGGGCGAATGTGTATACGGATTCGGTGAGAAGTTCACAGCCTTTGTCAAGAACGGACAGACGGCGGAGATCTGGAACGACGACGGCGGGACTTGTTCGGAGCAGAGTTATAAATCCGTTCCGTTCTGCCTGTCAAACCGCGGATACGGCATCTTTGTCAACAGCACGGGACGGGTCAGCTTTGAAGTTGGTTCGGATACCGTGGCAAAGCTCTCCATGACACTGCCCGGTGAAGAGCTGGAATATTACCTCTTCGGCGGCGATACACCCGAAGATGTCATTGTCCGCTATACCGATCTTACCGGAAAACCCGCCCTTCCGCCTGCAAAGTCCTTTGGTCTGTGGCTCTCCACTTCGTTCACAACGGACTACAACGAGGAGACTGTCAACCGCTTTGCAGACGGCATGGCACAGCGGGACATTCCGCTTTCCATGTTCCATTTTGACTGTTTCTGGATGCGGGAATTTACATGGACGAGTTTCGTCTGGGACGAGAATATGTTCCCCGACCCGGAAAAACAGCTCCGGAATCTGCATGAACGTGGACTCGGTGTCTGTGTCTGGGTCAATCCGTACATCGCACAGCGGGCGGAGATTTTTGAAGAATGTCTTGCAAAGGGTTATTTCCTGAAACGGCGGGACGGTTCGGTGTTCCAGTGCGACCTGTGGCAGCCGGGTATGGCGCTTGTAGATTTCACCAATCCCGAAGCGTATCAATGGTTCGGTGCGCAGATCAGAAAACTGGTCGGAATGGGCGTGGATGCCGTCAAGACCGATTTCGGGGAGCGTATCCCGACCGATGTGGTCTACTGCGACGGCTCCGATCCGATCGGAATGCATAACTTCTACACCTATCTGTACAACCAGTGCGTTTTTGAAGCGCTTGAATCCGTCAAAGGCAAGGGCAATGCCGTCCTCTTCGCAAGGAGTGCCACGGCGGGCGGACAGAAATTCCCCGTCCACTGGGGCGGTGACTGTTCTGCGGAATATACTTCCATGGCAGAAACACTGCGGGGCGGACTTTCTCTGAGTATGTGCGGATTCGGATTCTTTTCACACGACATCGGCGGCTTTGAACAGACTGCGGTGGCAGATGTCTACAAACGATGGTGCGCATTCGGATTGATGAGTTCGCATTCCCGTCTGCACGGGTCGGCTTCCTACCGTGTGCCGTGGCTGTACGAAGAGGACACCCCCGATCAGCCCGAAAACGCCTGCGCCGTGCTTCGCTTCTTCACAAAGCTGAAAGGTCGCCTGATGCCCTATCTTTACGCACAGGCAGCCAGAACCCACGAAACAGGCATACCCATGATGCGGGCAATGGTTCTGCGTTATCCCGATGATCCCGCTGTGCCGTATCTTGACAGGCAGTATCTTCTCGGAGATTCGCTGCTCTGCGCCCCTGTGATGAATGCAGAGGGGACAGCAGATGTATACCTGCCTGCGGGGATCTGGACGGACATTCTCACAGGCGAACAGTACGAGGGCGGCAGATTTTACCGTCGGACGTGCAGTTTCCTGCAAATGCCGATCTATGCGGCACCGGATTCCGTGATCGTTTACGGCGATTTCCGACAGAATACCGTCTATGACTATGTGCAGAATGCCGAGGCGGTCATTTATTCCCTTACCGAGGGGAAAACCGCAGAAACCGTTGTCTGTGACAGCAGCGGAAAGCCGGAAATCACCATTACCGCAAGACGGCAGGGCGGCAGCATCCTCGTCCGCACGACCCCGACCGACAAGGCCTTTACCGTGCGTCTTCACGGCGGCGGCAGTGCTGTTCTGGGCGGAGCTGTCTCAGAAGCAGTACTTTAACAGAAGGGAGTACCTCAATGGCAAAGAATGAACCGAATTATATCTGGCGTGACCGGAAACGTACCTTTCTGGGACTGCCGTGGTCTTTTACCGTGTATTATCTGACGGAGACAAAGCTCATAAGGCGCAGGGGATTTTTCAACATCGAGGAGGACGAGATCGACCTCTACAAGATCGGTGATAAAAAGCTCCTGCTGCCGTTTGCACAGCGCCTGGTCGGGTGCGGGACGATACAGCTTCTCAGCCGTGACATCGACAACCCGAAAACGGAGATCCGCAGCATCAAGAAGCCCCGTGAAGTCATGGAGCTGCTCGATAAATACATCAATCAGGAGCGTGACCGCTACGGAACACGGGGACGTGATCTCTACGGTGTCGGCGTTGTGCCGAACCCGCAGGAAAACAGCGATCAAGACGATAACGACTTCATCTGAAAGGATTATATTTCATGAACCGCATTGCATTTCCTATGAGGGGGGCAGGGCTGGAAAGCCTTATCACCGAAAAAAAATCCTGCTGGGAACGTCTGCGTGCCGAACGCCGTCCCATTTTCATCTACGGCATGGGGGACGGTGCCGCCAAGATCATGACCGTGTTCAAACGGTACGGCATTCCCGTTGCGGGCATCTTTGCCAGTGACGAATTTGTCCGCGGGCATTCCTTTGCAGGCTACCGTGTCCACAAGCTCTCCGAAGTTGAAGACCGGATCGACGATTTTGTGATCGTGCTTGCCTTTGCCGCAGGTTATCCGGAGCTGGTGGAGTACATTCATATTCTCGCCCGCAAGCATACGCTCTATGTTCCCGATGTACCCGTGATCGGCGGCGGACTGTTCAACTATGAATACTGCATGGAGCATCTGTCGGAGCTGAACGCTGTTTTTCGCAGCTTTGCGGATGACGAATCCCGTCGGGTATTCCTGAACGTCATTCAGTACAAGATCAGCGGCTCGATTCATTATCTGGACAGCGTGACTTCCACGAACGAGGAGATCTACCGTGGGATTCTGCGTCCCTCACGGGTAGAAGATTTCGTCGATCTGGGGGCTTACAACGGCGACACCATACGGGAACTGATGAGCTTTACCCACCATTCCTACGGCAGTGTCCACGCAGTCGAGCCGGACAAGAAGAATTACAAGAAACTGTGCAATTTCATCGAAAGCAATCATCTGACACGCATTCATGCCTTTCAGTGTGCGGCGTGGTGCAAGGATACACAGCTTCCGTTCAGTTCCAAATCGGGCAGGCAGTCCGTCCTTTCCACAAACGGTGAGACAATGACCGCCCGCAGCGTGGATTCCCTCTTGCAGGGAAAGCCCGCCAGCTTCATCAAAATGGACGTGGAGGGATTTGAACGGGAAGCCCTCTGGGGGGCTGCGAGAACCATTCTGCATTACAGCCCGAAACTGGCAGTTGCCGTATACCATCGGAACGAAGACCTGTTTGAACTGCCTCTGCTTGTCAAGCGGCTCAATCCGCACTATCGGCTGTATCTCCGTCATAAACTCTATCTCCCCGCATGGGAGACAAATCTGTATGCCATTCCCGAATAATTAGACTTCCTCGGAATCTGGAGAAGTGACGGAATGCGCAGGATATTTTGTCCTGTGCAAAGTGACTCGACCGCCGCAATACTTGGTGTATTGCAAGGAAGAGGCGCAAAGCACAGGGCAAAAGAGACAAGCAGAACGGC
>JAILPP010000066.1 GCA_024699425.1 Oscillospiraceae bacterium
CAAGCGCTATTTTGCAACGGGTATTGCAGGGCTTTCCGTTGTTGCGGACTCGCTCTCTGCCATCCGCTACGCAAAGGTAAAGCCCATCCGCAAGGACATTGAGATCAAAAACAAAGCCGGCGAAGTCGTGGACGTTGCCCGCAATGTCGTGGTCGATTACGAGATCGAGGGTGACTTCCCGAAATACGGCAACGATGATGACCGTGTGGACGAGATTGCTGTCAATATCGTGCGCACCTTCATGGACAAGATCCGCAAACATCACACCTACCGTGACAGTCTGCCCACCATGTCCATTCTGACCATCACTTCCAATGTGGTTTACGGCAAGAAGACAGGCAATACCCCTGACGGCAGAAAACAGGGCGTTCCGCTGGCACCCGGTGCAAATCCGATGCACGGACGGGATACGCACGGTGCTGTCGCTTCGCTGTCCTCCGTGGCAAAACTGCCCTTCCGCCATGCACAGGACGGCATTTCCAACACGTTCTCCATCGTTCCCGATGCACTCGGCAAGAATATGCAGGTCTTTACAGGCGATCTGGATATTGACCGTCTGACACAGGAGGCAATCCATGAAGATGCAGCCGAATGATACGGATCTGGATGCCGATGCACTCGTAGAACTGCTCGACTCGCTCTGTGCATCCGGTACACAGCATATCAATCTGACGATCGGAGAAGAAACCAAAGTGCAGACCGTCAGCAGATCGGACTGCAATCCGCAGCTCGGTCCCTGCGCCGTTCCCAATCTCGGCGGTGCGCCCGATGAGAACGACGAGGAACTCTGAGCAAAATAAGGAGGTAATCAATATGGCAGATGTCAATGAACAGCAGGTCGATAATCTGGTAGAACTTCTCGACGGCTATGTGCAGAAGGGCGGTCATCATCTGAACGTCAATGTATTCACCCGTGAAACCCTGCTCGATGCACAGGCTCACCCTGAAAAATATCCGCAGCTCACGGTACGTGTTTCCGGCTACGCTGTGAACTTCATCAAGCTCACCAAAGAACAGCAGGATGATGTCATCAGCCGGACATTCCACGAAAAGTTCTGAAACAAGCGCCGTCCTTCTTCGGACGGCGTTTTCCCGGAAAGGGGGTTGCTATGAACGGAAGAATCCATTCAACGGAATCCTTCGGGACGGTGGACGGCCCCGGTGTGCGGTTTGTGGTGTTCTTTCAGGGGTGTCCCATGCGCTGCCTGTACTGCCACAACCCCGATACATGGGACGTATCCGGCGGTACGGAAATGACCGCCGCACAGATTCTGACAATGCTGGAACGTAACCGCCCGTTCTACCGCAGCGGCGGCATCACGGCGACTGGCGGAGAACCCATGCTGCAACTCGGATTTCTGACCGAACTGTTTGCAATGGCACGGGAACACGGTATCCATACCTGTCTGGATACTTCGGGTATCTGCTTTGACCCGTCACAGACAGAGCGCTTTGCTCCCCTGCTGCAAGTCACTGACCTTGTGATGCTGGACATCAAGCATATCGACGATGCACAGCATCGGAAACTGACAGGACATTCCAATCGGAATATTCTTGCATTTGCGGAACATCTGAGTGAAACAGGTGTCCCCATGTGGATCCGTCATGTGATCGTTCCCGGACTGACTGACAATGCCGAGGAACAGTCCGCACTCGGTTATTTTCTCGGCGGGCTGAAAACGGTCAAAGCACTTGACTGTCTCCCCTATCACGACATGGGAAAACGGAAGTATGCGGAACTTGCAATCCCCTATCCCCTGCCCGATACACCGCCCGCCTCCCCCGAAACCGCAGCAGAAGCAAGGAAAAATATTCTCAAAGGCATGAAAAAACGCCTTCTGGAACTTGCAGGCAGGGCGTAAACATCGCATTTGTGCAATATGTCAAATTCAACAGAACAGGAGCAAAAACATGAAAAAAGCACTTATCACAGGCATTACCGGTCAGGACGGTTCGTATCTGGCGGAACTGCTGCTGGAAAAAGGCTATGAGGTACACGGCATCGTGCGCCGTGCCTCTGTCTCCACGACCGCCCGCATTGACCATATTCTGGACAAGCTCATTCTTCATGAGGGCGACCTCTCCGATTCTTCTGCGATCATCCGTGTGGTGATGCAGGTGCAGCCCGATGAGATCTATAATCTCGCTGCGCAGAGTCATGTACAGGTCAGCTTTGAAGCTGCCGAATATACGGGCGATGTCGATGCCCTCGGCGTGCTGCGGATTCTCGAAGCCGTCCACACCGCAGGACTTGACAAGACCTGCCGCATCTATCAGGCAAGTACTTCCGAACTTTACGGACGGGTCGAGGAAGTTCCGCAGAATGAAAATACCCCGTTCCACCCCTACAGCCCCTATGCCGTTGCCAAGCAGTACGGCTACTGGATGATTCGTCAGTATCGGGATGCCTACGGTATGTTCGCCTGCAACGGCATTCTGTTCAACCACGAATCGGAACGGCGGGGCGAAAATTTCGTCACCCGCAAAATCACACTTGCCGCCGGACGCATCGCCTGCGGCTTGCAGGATCATCTGGAACTCGGCAATCTCGATTCCCTCCGTGACTGGGGATATGCTAAGGATTATGTGGAATGTATGTGGCGCATTCTCCAGCAGGATACACCTGACGATTACGTCATTGCAACCGGCGTTCAGCATACCGTGCGGGAATTTACCACACTTGCCTTCGCACATGACGGCATTGCACTCGAATGGTGCGGCGAGGGCATCGACGAAAAAGGCTATGACAAGAAAACCGGAAAAATGCTCGTCTGTGTGAATCCGAAATGGTACCGCCCCACGGACGTTGTCAACCTGCTTGGCGACCCCACCAAGGCACGGACAAAACTCGGCTGGAATCCGCTGAGAACTTCCTATGAGGAACTGTGTTCGATCATGGCGGAACATGATCTGCACCTCGCCCGTAAGGAAGCAGGCATGGAATAAATAGACTTCCTCGGAATCTGGAGAAGTGCCGGAATGCGCAGGATATTTTGTCCTGTGCAAAGTGACTCGACCGCCGCAATACTTGGTGTATTGCAAGGAAGAGGCGCAAAGCACAGGGCAAAAGAGACAAGCAGAACGGC
>JAILPP010000090.1 GCA_024699425.1 Oscillospiraceae bacterium
ATATTTCATGTCTGTTCACCTCCGTTGATAATATTCCCGATCATCCGCACAAGCTCCTTGTGAATGCTCTCCGGCGTGCGGAGTTCGCCGTCATAGCAGCAGTTGAGCATATACCACTTTGCATAGGGGTCATGCCCTGCCGCATAGCGAACTGCCTCACGGCAGCGTTTCAGATACTCCGGATCCGCCTCATGAATATCCTTTCTGCCCTCATCGCCCGCATAGCGTGCGGTCAGGAGCTTTTGGGAGACTTCCACGGGCACATCAAGAAAAATCACCGCATCTGGTGCGGGAATGCCGAGCTTTTCATATTCGTAATCATACAGCCATCTGCAATAGTCTTCCCATTGGCTGCGGTCAAGTTTTGTCATCTGGTAGATGGCATTGGACGTTGTGTAACGTGCGGAAATGATCGTCCGTCCCGAAAGCCAGTCCACCCGCCAGTCTTTCCGATAGCTGATATAGCGGTCGGCGGCATAGAATGTACTTGCGGAATAGGCGCTGTGCAGCGGACCGGATTCCGACAGTTCTCCGCTGAGATACTCCGTGATGATCTCGCCTGCCGGTGAATCGTAATTGGGAAATGTCAGGAAGCGACAGTCACGGAAACGGGCTTCCAGCAGGGCAAGCTGCGTACTTTTTCCGCAGCCGTCCAGTCCTTCGATGATAATAATTTTTGAAGTCATACACACCTCAGCTCAGGCTATAGGCAATATAGCCGTAATTTTCGAGTCTCTGACGGAACAGGCGGAACGTCTGCTGTGTATCCCGTCCCAGTCCGTCAAACAGAAGAACCATAGATTTTCCGCAGGTAAAGAACTCAAAATAGGGCGGATCGGCAGAGGCACTGCATTCAGCAATGCAGGTTCCGCGTTCTTCGGGATAGCTGCGGGCGAAATTCTTTGCACACTCCTCAAAGAAAATGCTCAGTCCGTTGACAAACAGGATACCGGACGAATCCATTGCCTTGATGTCCGAATAATGGAATGAATCTGTATAATGATAGTGAATCAACTGTGCCATGATAAATCCTCCCAAATTAAAACAGCGGGCGAAGCCACGCATTCCACGCCAGCAGAAGTCCGTAGATCAGCGGCTGGTGCAGCACATAGATCTCCAGTGCATATCTGCCGATGAAATTCAGGACACCGATGCCCTTCCATGTCACGTTCAGGATCTGCTTACCGCACAGCCCGTGCAGAAAGAATCCGCTGAGAAACAGAAACAGCCACGGGATGAGGGAAAAGTAATCGCTTGTACGGAATCCGGGATGCGGAAATCCCAGATAGGCGGTAACATAGTCATGATACAGCCATTCCGGCAGTGAAATGAGCTGTCTGAAGAAGATGCCGAGTCCCCCGCTGTTGACGGGTCTTGTAAAGGAGAACAGTGCAAAACACACGGGCAGACCGATCACGGCAGGAATGCGCCGCAAAGCGGACTTTGCCGCCCCCGTCAGCAGCATACACGAGCCGATCAGGGTCAGCACGCCGAACACGATCAGTTCTTCCGGCATAAAAAACAGTGTCACAAGCGTGACCGCTGCGCCGATGCCGAACACAACAGCACCCCGCCGCAGTGTATGTTTTCCCATTGCTGCACAGAAACCGGACAGCGTGATAAAAGTACAGCAGATCGCCTGCTGCCAGACAAATGCCCCCGTACCGAGAAACCACGGTGCGCTGACCCCGAAGATGAACACGAGGTCATACATCGCATGAAACAGTATCATATTGAGTACTGTCAGTCCCCGCAGACTGTCAAGCAGTCCCGAACGGCGGGAAAGATCGGGTTTGCGGAACAGCTTCGGCATACCGATTCCTCCTCTGCCTTCAATGCTACACCTATTATTATACATGAAAACCATGCATCTGTCAAGATGCAGTCGTTTTTTTGCGTTGCAAAGACTGCTTGACAATCCCTCTGCTGTTATGTTATAATGAAAAGCAGTAAACTTTCTCAGAAACTTACGAAGTGTCATCTTCCTTGTCTCTATTGTGCCTGACTTTGAGCCTCTCCCCTGCAATACATACAGTATTCCTGCGGTCGAGTCTCTTTGTCAGGCACAAAATATCCTGCGGAATCTGACACTTCTCCAGTTTCCGAGAAAGTCCAGTATATCCATCAAAAATAAAACGGAGGCGTACTTCAATGGTAATCGAACAGAACAAGATACGGCATCCGATGCTCAAGGTCTTTCTGACGGCATCCATGCTGTATCTGATTTCCCTGATTCCCCTGCTCATCCTGTCCAAAGGGGTATTTCTCTGGACAGGTGACTTTAATTTTCAAAGCATTCCCTTTGTGGAGCGTATTCACAGAATGCTGCACAGCAGTGAGGGACTTCCCGCCTACGACTGGAATTCCTTTCTCGGCATGGATTTTCTGACCGGCTATTCGGAATTTCTGTTCTCGCCGTTCAACTGGATTCTCTACCTGCTGCCGTACCGCATTGTACCGTATGCGACCACATTTGTCATGGCGATCAAGATCGGTGCGGCGGGTGCGGCGGCGTATCTGTACTGCCGGCAGTACGTCAGAACAGACCGCAGTGCCTTTATCTGCGGGATACTGTATGCACTTTCGAGCTTTCAGCTCTTCAACATGGTGTATCATTTTTCCGACCGTTATTTTCTGTTCCCGCTGACGCTCTACGCCTTCGATCAGCTCATTGTCAGGCGAAAGCCCCTTGCCTTTGGTCTGCTCATCGCCTACAACTGCCTGATGAGCTGCTATCTGTGCTGGATCTTCTGTGTCAATATCCTGCTTTACTACATCATACGGACAGTGACAGGCAGTTTTCCGAAACTGACGCTGCGGCTTTTCCTGCGTGCATTACTGGAAACCGTCTGCGGTGTCTGCGGCGGTACGATGACAATGCTGCCGGGCATGATGATCCTGTCCCATAATTCGAGAGTCTCCAACACGATTTTCGGGCATAGCCTGCTTGCCTATGAAACGCCGGGTGTGATCCTGCGTATCATCCAGTCCATGTTCCTGCCGCCCGATCTCTGCCGCTGCGGATTTTATTTCAAGGACGATCAGCTCAGTCTTTCGCCGCCCACGCTGTATCTGCCGCTGTTCGGCATCGTGTGCGTGGTCTACCTCTGGAGACGGAACAAGATGGCATGGTATAGTGTCCTGCTGACCGCCTGTGCAGTGATCGGAAGCATTCCGCTGCTCAACAGCATTTTTTCGCTGTTCAATCTGAACTATTACGCCCGCTGGTGTTTCCTGCCGCTGCTCATCATGATCCTGATGACGGGTATGTATCTTGATGATTTCTCCGCCCACGACCCCAAACCGGAACTGATCGGCTGTTCGGTCGTTCTGGGATTCTGGATTTTGTACGGTGTGTATTCCGTCTTTTTCGAGGAACCTATGCACTTCTCCGAACTGAAGCATTACTGGTTCATGGCGGTGGTCATTGCAGCGGCGGGAATGGGTGTGCTGTATCTTCTGTATCACCCCTACCCGAAGCTGAAACAGATCTCGCCCGCCCATCTGGGGAAGATCACCTGTATTTTCTGTACCCTGCCGTTTCTGGCGCAGTCATGGATGCTGACGGAAGAGAATATTTATGAATTCATTCCCAATATCCGTTCTGTCGTCTGGAACGATTTTGAGCCTGTCGAGCTGGAACGTGACACATTTTACAGGACATCAAGCTGTATTCAGCCGATGCTCAATTCCGGTATGCGGTGGGACTATCCATCTCTGAGCTGTTTTAATTCCATGATACCGCCGGAAGCAGCAGACTTTTTTGATTCGCTCGATCTTGTATGCCGCCAGAATGCCATTCTGTCCGATGCGGATTATGCACTGTGCAGTTTTCTTTCTGTCAAATATGAGCTGTACTTCAATACGCCGAATCCGGGCGGAGTCGAAGTCAATCCGAAAGATGTCCGACTGGATTTTGAAGGCTTTGAAAAGGAAACTGCTTTTCATCGTTACATTCCCCTGCGCAACACAGCTTATATCCCGATGGGGTACACGTTCGATTATTATTACTGCACCGGTGAAAAAGAAACGGCGGAAACGGTTTCCGAACAGGACAGAATGATCGAATATCTGAACATCATGGCAAAGGGCGACAGTGATGAACCCGAACTTCCCACAGATTCCGGAAGCCGTCAGAAACTGCTTCTGAAAGCCATCTGGCTCACGGAAGAACAGGTTGAAAAATACGGCAGCCTTCTCGAAGAACTGCCGCAATCTCTCGCAGAAGATACGTCCGTAGAAACGTACTACAAGGACTGCAAGGCAAGAGCCGAAAGCGCCTGCTATGAATTCACCCCAAATTCCAAGGGCTTCACGGCAAGAATTGCTCTTCCGAAGAAAAATCTGGTATTTTTCTCTGTTCCCTACAATGACGGCTTTACCGCCTGTGTAGACGGCAATCCGGTCGAAATCGAAAAGGTATTCAGCGGGCTGTGTGCGGTTTGTGTTCCGCAGGGCGATCACAGCATTGAATTCCGCTATGAACTGCCGGGACTGCGGACAGGTGTCCTTGTCTCCGCTGTCAGTGTGGGCATTCTGCTGCTTTACACAGCCGCTGATCTTCTCTTGAAACAGAAACGCAGAAAGCAGGACACGGCGCAATGAAACACACAACAAACCGCTGGCTGCTTCTGCTGCACCTGCTGTTATTTGTATTTTCCTTCAGCGGAGTTCTCTCCAAATTTGCCGCTGCCGAATCGTTTCTGTCGCTGCGCTGGCTGCTGTTCTATGGCGGGATGCTGTTTCTGCTGGCGGTTTACGCACTGGCATGGCAGCAGCTTCTGCGGCACATCGAACTAAACCGCGCCTACGCCTGCAAATCCGTGTCGGTCATCTGGGGAATGCTCTGGGGTGCGGTCATTTTCGGAGAACATCTGACACTGAAACAAATGGCAGGCGGCGCGCTTGTGATCGTCGGTCTGCTGGTGATCTCATCCGCCGGAAAGGATACACATGACACAACTGACTAAATATGCATTGCTGATGATACTGAGCAGCCTGATCTCGGCATTTTCGCAGGTACTTCTGAAAATAGCCGCAGGCAGGACATACCGTCACAAATGGCAGGAATATCTCAACCCGCCCGTCCTGCTTGCCTACACGATCTTCTTTCTCTGCACGTTTCTGACCATGTATGCGCTGAAAGTTGTCCCTCTGTCAATGGCACCACTGCTTGAAGCAACGGGATATATTTTCGTCACGGTTTTAAGTTACCTGTTTTTCCGGGAGATACCGGGAAAGAAGCATCTGCTCGGACTTTTCCTGATCCTCGGCGGAATCGTTGTCTATGCCGTATGACCGCAGGATATTTTGTTTGGGAGGAATCACATGAGATCAACACCACTGACCGTACTTTGTCTCGGACTTGCCGTTCTGACGGCGGGATGTGTATCTGCACCGCCCCCCGAAGCGCCGACAGCGGAGACTGCCGCCCCCACTATACAAAAAGCAGCGGAAACAACTGCCGTCCCCGTCACGGAAACACCAGCCGCAGAGACAGCACGCCCGTCGGAAACGATTGCCGTCACAGAGACGACAGAACCGCCGTTCACAGCAGTTCTGCCTGTGCTTTCCCTGCAAACGGAAGAACAAGGAAACCGTGCGCTGGATTTTGTGACCCGACCTGTTGCGCCGCACGTTGCACGGGAATGGGCTTCGTGGAATCCGGGAGCGAGACTTGCGCCTGAACCGTATTATGCCCCCTGCACCGTCACCCTGACCGATACGGACGGCACTTCCCTGCTGCCGCCTGTCAGTGCAGATGTGAAAGTACGGGGCAACTGGACAACATTCTATGAGAAGAAACCTCTCCGCATCAAATTTTCGGAAAAGCAGAATCTTCTGGGACTGCACGGCGGTGAACCGCTGAAAAACTGGGTACTGCTTGCCGAATATAAAGATGCCTCTTTTCTGCGCAACAAAACGGCGCTTGCAATTGCACGGGGCATTCTGGAACCTGACGGACTGTATGCCGCCGATGCCGCCCTGACCGAAGTCAAGATCAACGGCGAATATTGGGGCGTGTATCTGGCAACGGAACAGCAGCAGGTCAATCCGCACCGCATCGCCGTCACAAAGCCCGAAGCCGACAGCACAGATACGCATATCGGCTATTTTCTGGAATATGACGGTTATTATTACACCGAGGACGATCTGCACGCCTTTCTCTGTGACTATGAGGACAATGCTCCCCTGCGCCCCTTTGAAGGCGATGACGACAGCGGCAGAATGATCCGTCCGCTGAACACAGGCGGATATGATCTGACCAAGGACACAGGCATCACCATCAAAAGCGATATTTACACACAGGAACAGCATGATTTTATTGCCGCCTATGTCAGCAATGTCTACAGGATCCTCTACCGTGCGGCGTATCAGAATGAGGCATGGGTATTCAATGCGGAACATACCGAGATCACCAAAGCGGATATTTCACCGGAAGAATCCGTCCGACAGGCAATTGATGTGCAGTCCCTTGCGGATATGTATCTCATTCAGGAAATCGCTTGTGATGCGGATATTTACTGGTCGAGTTTCTTCATGGACGTGGATTTCGGAGAAGGCGGTGACGGCAGACTGCGGTTTGAAGCGCCGTGGGATTTCGATTCCGCCATGGGCAACAAAGACCGCTGCGCAGACGGAACGGGCTTTTATGCGGCAAATATCGTCCCCGATGTGAATGACCAGTACGACACGATCAATCCGTGGCTTGCCGTTCTGATGCATGAGGAATGGTTTCAGAAGATCGTCCGTCAGACATGGACAAGAGCGTATGAAGCGGGGATATTTGAGCAGGCGTGTCAGGAGATCCTGCACGATGCGGACACCTTTTCGGAAGCATTCGCACGGGATTTTGCACGCTGGGACAGTCTGCGCAACGAAGATGTCAGAAACGAACTGAATTCCCGTGCCGCCTCCTGCCGCACACAGAAGAAAGCCGCCGAATGGCTCGAAAGCTGGCTCCGCACCCGCATTGCGTTTCTCGATGACTACTGGCATATGCCGGAAAGCACGGAATAAATTCATCCCATGCAGAAAATCATATTCTCTGCTTTCACAAAGGAGTGTATTATGTATTTTGAAGAACTGAAAACCGGAATGCAGGTGCAGATCGCACCTGTGACCGTACAGAAAGAAGAAATGCTCGGCTTCTCAGCACGCTATGACAATGTACCGCTTCACACCGACGAAGCCTATGCAGAGCAAACGCATTTCGGACAGCTCCTCGCACCGGGGATGCTGAGTTTCCTGCTCATCTGGGCATCGTATCTCCGTCAGGATTTTTTCGGAGAAGAACTGCTTGCCGGCGTGTCGCAGAAAGTCGAATGGCACAAGCCCGTCTTTGCAGGCGATGTTCTGAACGGGACTGCCGAAATCACCGCTCTGACCGACCGCAGTCCGAAAAACGGACTTGCACAGCTTACCATCACCGCCTGCAATCAGAACGGACAGCCTGTTCTGATCGCCGTGACGGAATGCATCGTGAAAAAAATGCCGTACCGTTTCTACGGCTGGCAGACGGCAACCGTCCCGAATATCAGCGGGACAATGGAAGCCGTCACCACACCGCAGAAAATGTATGAAATGCTTCGTAAGATCTGGTGTCAGTATACCTGTGCGCCCCGTCTGCGGGACAAGTGGAGTCCGGAAAATCCCACACTCGGACAATGCTCGATCACGGCATTTCTGGTGCAGGATCTGTTCGGCGGGAAAGTTTACGGCATTCTGCGCCCCGGCGGAAATTATCACTGTTATAACGTCATCGGTGATGCGGTATTTGACCTGACAAGCGAACAGTTCGGAGAGGAAATCCTCTGCTATGAGAACAACCCCGAACAGTTTCGTGAAGTGCATTTTGCCCGACAGGAAAAACGGGAACGCTACGAATACCTGAAAGCCGCCCTGCAAGAAGCCCTCTCCCGATCATAACTTCAGAAAGGCGCTGTTTCAAACTGTTCCCGCAGTCTGGACAGTGCCTTTTTTTCGAGCCGTGAAACATAGGAACGGGAAATGCCAAGCTTGTCGGCAACTTCCATCTGTGTGTGCGGCATCTGTCCGCAGATACCGTAACGCAGAGACAGGATCTCCAATTCCCTTTCGTCAAGGCATTCGTGCAGAAAACGGTAGAGCTGCTTGGACTGAATGGAAAGCTCCGCCTGTTCTACAAGATCGGTGCCGTCCTCAAGCGTATCCATCAGTGTAAGGGTGTTGCCGTCCTTATCCGTCAAAGCCGGTTCGTTCATGGAGACATCCGACAAATGTTTCTTCCTCGCACGGAAATGCATGAGGATTTCATTTGATACTTTTCGGGTAAGTATACGGACACCGGAGAATTAGAAGCGATCAGGTTGATCGTAATCATTTTTTTCTCGTAATCATAATACACGGATTGGATGATCTTGCGAAGTGCCGCACGTTTCTGGTTAAAGTTCGCTTCTGCAAGCAAAGTCGGGAAATCTGTGAGATACCGGATCAGTTCGTCAATGGACTTGGATTCCTGATCCTGCGTTGCGACCAGCCGGTTCAGTTCTTCCAGCTTCTGGTCATTGGCATCTATAGCTTGCCTGCGCTCTGCAATTGCCTGTGTGATCTCCTTTAGAATATCGGCATCCTCGATCGCCGCCATATTGGAAACCAGTTTCCTGATCTCTCTGTTCAGCTTGGCATTCTGGTTTTCGATCTCCTTGATCTGGGACTGGAGCGTTCCGTTCTGATTGGTCCGGAGCATGGCTTGCAGATCATCGAGCAGCGTGGATTTTTCGGAGGACAATTTCAGGATCTCATCCATCACCATTTTGTCCAGCAGGTTTCCATTGACGGAAACGCATTGACAGCGTTCTTTCTTGGATTTGTATGCCAGCTCACAGAGGTAGCGGTAAGAGCGTTCGCCTTGTTTGTTGATGCGCTTGCTGGTCTGCGGGCGCATATATCCGCCGCAATGCGCACAGTGAAGCAGACTGGAAAGCAGAGCCGTATTCGCACCGCTGCGGGGCTGCCGGTAGGATTTGGAGCTGTTGCGTTCCAGAATGGATTGGACTTCGATCCAGTCACTGCTGCTGATGAGCGGTGTGTGTTTTCCGACAGTTACGATCCATTCTTCCGGACTTTTC
>JAILPP010000131.1 GCA_024699425.1 Oscillospiraceae bacterium
CCTGATGCTGCTGGTGCTGCTTGTCATTCTGATCTTTCTTTCACGGGGCATTACACAGCCCGTGGAACAGGCGTTCACCCGTCAGAAGCAGTTTGTCTCCGATGCGGGACACGAACTGAAAACGCCGCTTGCCGTCCTGACGACAAATGCCGATATTTTACAGGATGAGATCGGTGAAAACAAGTGGCTGATCTATATGCAGGAACAGATCGGGCGCATGAACCAGCTTGTCGGCGATCTGCTGCGCCTTGCCCGCATGGACAACGCTGCACAGACCTATGTGTTCGAGGATTTTGACCTGAGTATGGCAGTGGCGGCAACGACACTCCCCTTTGAAAGCACCGCCTTTGAACAGCACAGAAATCTCGAAATGGACGTACAGCCCGATGTGCGCTACTGCGGCAGTGAACAGCATATCCGACAGCTCTGCGCCATTTTCATCGACAATGCGATCAAGTATTCCAATGAAAACGGTGTCATCAAAGTCACGCTCCTGCGCCGCGGCGACCATCAGATCCTGGAGTTTTACAACACAGGCTGCGAGATCTCACAGGACGAAACACAGAAGATTTTCGAGCGTTTCTACCGTGGTGACAAAGCCCGTTCCTCTGCCGAAAAAAGCGGCTACGGTCTGGGGCTTGCGATCGCCAAAAGCATCATGGACGTACACAAGATCAAATTTCATGTCACTTGTGAACAGGGCAGATGGATACGGTTTCTGCTGACACTCTGACGCTCATTTCCGAAAAGCGGAAGTACTGCGGTACGTCCGCTTTTCCTGTCTGCGGACGTTCTGCACATTGTCAATAATCCGTTGCGGACGGTATCGGAATTTTAAAACTTCCTACAAAAAACAGTGTTTCCATTTGTTATGTATTGACAAAAAAAAAAAAATGGTGTATAATGATAAAAGTCGTCAGTGGGTTTTCCGACGGCATGAGACAAAAAACCTGTCTGAATCTGTAATGGAGGTTTCATAATGTCAAACATGGATGAACGCAATGTGAATATTATCCTGAAAAATCAGGAAGAATCCGATAAGGAAGAGGTCATTATATCTTTCTCCGCCTTTGTGACGCAGCTCAAACGGTTTCTGATTTTCTGGCTGACCGCTGCCCTGCTGATCGGAATACTTGTGCCGGTGTTTCTTGCTGTTTTCACCGCTGACCAGCACAAAAAGCTGGATGCGCTGATCAGTTTCAATTATCCGGGCATCGAGAAGGGACTTTCACCGGACGGCAGCGCATTTGACATCAATGCCGTCAAGAACCCGAATGTCATCAAAAAAGCGCTGACGGAACTCGGAATCCCCCTGACTTCACTGGAAGAAATCCGTCAGGGTATCACATTTGAAGGCATTGTGCCTTCCGATGCGATCGACAGGATCACAGTCTACAAATCCCCCTACGATCAGGGTAATATCAAGGCTGCGGATGCGATTCTTGAAACCACCTACTACCCCACACAGTTCCGTGTTATCTTCGATTACTCGCTTGCTGGACTGGAAGGCAATCAGCCTGTAGAGGTATTCCACAGCATTCTGAAATATTACGGCGATGATTTTCTGGAGACATACGGGTTCAACGATGCCGTCGGAAGTGCCGTCACAGCGCTGGATTATCAGACCTATGACTATCCTGAGCAGATCGACGTGTTCGACACCTCACTGGATTCCATGCAAAGATATATCAGCTCACTGGCATCGAGTGACTCGACCCGATTCCGTTCGACTGTAACAGGCTACACATTTGCAGACCTTTCGCAGGCGATCCAGACAATCCGTGATACCGATCTGACCATGCTTTCCTCTGAGATCCTGATGAACAATGTCACCAAGAACAAGCCTGCACTGGTAGACTATTACACCCACCGCATTGAAGTACTGACAAGAGAAGTCGCCGTTGCGCAGTCGGAGCTTAATGCGATCAATCAGGCAATTGAGAGTTATCAGCTCGGGACTGTCATCATCTACGGCGAAAGCGGACAGGGCGGCGCACAGTACAACACCAATTCGGAAGAGTATGACAAGCTGTTTGACAAAAAAGTTTCCGCAACAACGACGCTTTCTTCCAAGCAGGAACGTCTCAAGGATTATCAGAAACGCCTGAATATGCTCAAAGCACAGACCGATGCCGCCAATGTACAGGTAGAGCGCATTGCGAAGGAAATGGATGCACTCAACGCCAAGGTCACTGAGCTGATCAACAAGACCAATGCCACCGCCAACGAGTACTATTCCACGGTATATCTGTCCAATTCCTACAACATTCTGGTTCCTCCGAATTCTTCCGGACTGACCGTTACCAAGAGCATCATCCGTTCTGCGGTCGAACCGCTTGTGATTATTGAAGCGCTTCTCTTCGTGATCTATTTCGGATATGCATTTATCTACTCCATCATCCTTGAAAACAAAAAGCGCAAGGCTGACAAAGAGTCGGAAGGCTCCGGGGAGCTCTCTGCGGTCACAACAGAAAAAAAACAGCCGGCATAACGGCTCACAGACAAAAGCAAAGCACCGGATCTCATGGGATCCGGTGCTTCTTGTTTTGTTTTATCGGCTTCTGACGGTGACTTCTGCACGGAGAATATCCAGATTCAGGTCAAGCCGTTTGGGAACATAGACATTGACGGACTCCCCTGCATTCAGCGGGAACCAGTTGTCCGAGAACGGAATGTCCATCGTTTTGCCGGAAAGCACAACCGCAGGAACAAACACATCACTGGAAACGGTAATGATATAATGTTCCGGCAGCTTGCGCATTTCAAGCCGCAGTTCCGGCTTGGAACACTCGAACAGCTTCGGCGGACAAAGCAGTGACACACCGGAGGAAACAACTTCCCCGCCCGGCTTTTCCAGACGATAGGAAAGATAATGCGTGCGGCAGTTCTCCTCTGTATAATAGATTGCCAGCTCATCGAGCCGCTTGAAGAATTTCGCAGACAGTGCGGGGACTTCCGCCTTGATATTGCCGCAGTGAACGATCGTGGAATCCGACTTCCGCATTTCCCAGAAGATCGTACCGTTGAAGTTTTTCAGTGTTTCATTGGAAACGTTGAAATTCGGCACGCCGTACATTCCCGCACTCAGCAGAACGGGCGCATGGAAACGCTTTGCGTAGTACTGTGCCGCTTTCCATTTTCCCTCGTAGTCGATCGTAGACCATGAGATGCACGGGTTGGAATCATTGAGCTGCCAGTACAGCGAACCCATGCAATGTCCCCGATGACGGCGCATATGCTCCACATTGGAACGCAGATACTCCGCCTGCAAATACTGTGTGGCGCAGGCAAGCTCTTCAAAATTTTCAGGATAGCGCATATTCTGTGCCAGATAGTGCATCATCTTCTCCGAGCCGCCGTCGCACTTATGGTGCATTTCCATCACAGGCGAGAAGAGGTTCAGATCGCCCTTTTCCTCATCGCACACGGTCATCAGCGTATGCAGATCGGGAACGGACTCAAAGCCGTACTCCGAGCAGAAGCGGAAGAATTTCTTGCGGAAATCCGTGGCAGGCGCTCTGCCGTGCCATACGTCCCAGTAATGCATATCGCCCGCATCGGGAGCGCAGGTATTCTCACAGCCGCCCTTGGTGGAGGGGGAAGAACGCCAGTAGAAATGTTCGGGGTCGAGTTCCTTCACGATTTCGGGAATGCGCTTTTCAAACATTTCCAGATACTCCGCCTTTGCTTCGGGACGTTCGGGCAGTCCCCATGTTTCAAAGGAAGTTTCGATCTCGTTATTGCCGCACCACAGTGCCAGACAAGCGTGATTGCGCAGACGCAGGATATTATCTTTCAGTTCCGCCTCTGTCGTATTCCAGAACGCATCGTCCGACGGGTAATTGGCACAGGCGAACATGAAATCCTGCCAGAGAAGCAGACCGTTCTCATCACAGAAATCGAGGAAAGCGTCATCGGGATAGAAGCCGCCGCCCCAGACACGGATCATATTGAAATTTGCATCAACGCAGGATTGCAGAATCTGCTGCTGTTTTTCGGGGGTGCAGCGCGGAAGGATATTATCTGCGGGAATCCAGTTGGCACCCATAGCAAAAATGTCCTTGCCGTTGAGACACACGTTGAAGCTCTCGCCGTACTTATCCGGTTCCTGCCGTATCGTGACTGTCCGCAGACCGATGCGTTCCGTGCGGCTGTCGGCGGGATTGCCGTCCTTGTCTGTCAGCAGGACGACCGCCGAATACAGTGACGGAGAACCATAGCCGTGCGCCCACCAGAGATGCGGATTACCGATGCGGACAGTCAGTGCCTTGCGGGAAGCGGGCATCAGTTCGGTTTTGATGATGCGCACGCCGTCGGGGTCATAGAGTGCAAAAGCCCACTGCATTCCCTTCTGTGCGGCATCAAATTCGGGGCGGACGGTCAGATCCACCGTGCCGTCAATATGCTCCTGCACATAGCGAACGGATTCGACCCTGCCTGCGTCCCAGAGTTCGAGGTAGACATCACGCCAGATGCCCAGATCGGGGAGTTTCGGACCCCAATCCCAGCCGAACATATAGTGTGCCTTCCGCAGATACGGGAATCCCGCCACCGTGTCCTTCTGCCCCCAGAGGGGCTTTTTCTTCTGTTTTTCCGCGATATAGGCAAGCGGCGAATACAGCCTGACTTCGAGTGTATTTTCCTCTGCAAGCTTTCCGGACACATCAAAGCGCCAGCGGCGGTGCATATTGTCCGTATGCCCGATCAGCTCGCCGTTGAGGGTAATATCTGCGATCGTATCAATTCCGTCAAAGCAGAGTGCAACGGACTCCGCAGGTTCTGCGGGACTCGGAAACGTCGTTGAAAAGACGTAATCCTCTTCGGAGATCGTGAAAGCGTCCCGTTCATTTTCACGGTAATAAGGACTTTCGATCGCACCGTGTGTCATGAGCGTATCATACACGCTGCACGGTACGGTGCAGTGATATGCCTGCGTATCCCCGCAGCGCCGCATTTCCCAGACGGTGTTGAGCATCAGTTTTTGCATTGGATTTTCCTCCTGTGTTTTCCCATAATTTACCCATAACAAGCCCCCTCCGTTTCAGGGAGGGGAATCATCCTATCCGATTTCATTCACAGCTTCTGTCTCTGCACGCCATACACAGCAGACTTGCCGTCAGGTCAGCCTGCTATTTTGATTTTTGCCCGTTTTTTCAATACCCATTCCAGCCAGAAATAGATCACAAAGCAGAACACAAAGACGATCAGCCATGTCAGCATCTGGATTTCCAGCTTCGGGAACAGGACGTGTTCACTCGGTTTATCCGGATTATAAGCCATTCGTATGGTATCATGCACCTGCATTGCCTTGCCGATCCGGTAATGGACGAGAATACGATACGGATAATAGGTACCCGAAAAGGTTTCCTCGGTTCTGGAATTGATATACCTGTAGAATCCGCCTCCGTCCTGATTGACCATAACGACCTCGGCTTCTGTTTTATTCCATGCAAGCTGTCCCCGCACCCAGCGGAACGAGAACATACAGAGTGGAAGCAGTGAAAACAGCATGAGGATCAGGAACGGTATTGTACGCAGTTTTCTGGAAACATACGTTTTCAGGACCGCCTTTTCATCCAGTGACATGGACATATTCCTCACTCCTTCCAACGTGATGGGGCATTTCCTCAGAATACCTGTTTTGTATATTATCAACGTTATTACCTACTCATTATACCACGGATTGTATAAATTGTCAATAGATTTTGTGGAACTTCTGCCGGAAATTACGGATTTTCGCTGATATGTAACCTGATTTTAACCAATGGGTACCGATTTGTACTTGACAATTGAACGAAAAGCGTGTATAATTAGAGTAGTTTGAATCGACCGGTCAGATCCGGAACCTGTCCGTTTTCTGACCTGTCATATTGAAAGGATGCGTTATCATGAAGAATACGATGCAGAAAGCTCTTATCGTATGTCTGCTTGCGGCAGTCTCTCTGTCTGCATTCGGATGCAGTAAAAATGAGCCGGCACTTCCCGTGGAGACGATCTCTCTGGAGCAGACCAAGCAGGATCTGACCTTTGATTTCAAGACAGGTGTTGTCAACGAAACATTACTCGCACAGGATAACAAGGAAGAACCGAAGGACGAGGATACCACAGAAAGTACAGACAAGGCTGCCGCACCGGAAAACAATAGCGATAAGACTGCCGCAACAACGGTGGAAGAAGTCACACAGGTCGTAAACGTGACCGATGCGGAAGGTCATGGCGTGACCGATGCCGCAGGTGAAGCCGTCACAGACGTTGCCGTGGTAGACACCCGTGTGATCGAAGTACCTCTTTCAACGGTTCCCGCAGCGGCAGACGGTGAAACGACACCGGCAGCAGACGGCAATAACACTCCCGCAGGCGGCGGAGATATGCCCTTTGAGGAAGAAACAGTTCTGCCGCAGGAAGGCACTGCCAGCGATTACACCCCTGCTTACGATACCTGCAAGGCATACTGGCTGGATATGTCCAAGGCGGGCGACTACACATTCAACGGCGAATTTCTGACCTTCACCTTTGCGATCAACGCCGACATTCCTGACGGCAACTATCCGCTTACCATTTCCAAGACGGACATTGCAAGCTGGGAGGAAGTCCGCTATTATCCGCAGATCATCAACGGTGAGATCGCTGTCAACACGCCCGTTACAGAGCAGGAAGATATGTCCGCTACGGATTTCAGCCTGAAGGTCAACAGTCAGGCAGCGAAGCAGGGTCAGAACGTGACCGTGACGATTGATCTGGCAAACAATCCCGGTTTCTGCGGCTTTGTTCTGGACTTGCAGTATGACTCCAATGCAATGACCATTGTCGAAGCAGGTGCAGGTTCGGACTATGACGAAGCCGTCCACATCAACAACTGATTTTTCACAGACACAAGTAATCCCCGCAGTTCCGTTAGAACTGCGGGGATCTTTTTATACAGTAAGCAGACCGCCGTGAAACGTCATATTACTCGTATTCCACGACATCTGTCCAGCGCATCAGGAATTCCATTTCGTCCTCATGACCCTTGACAGACTGCGAAGCCGCAACAATGGGCATCCAGCGCTGTACATACTGCTTTGCGGTATCGCTCTTGCGGCAGAACAGATCCAGATACTTGTTGGCACGCTCCTCGCCGTAAGTCAGGGAGAATTTCAAGAATGTTCTTGCGGCATCTGCGGAAGCATTGCCCTGCGTGGCGTGTGCCCAGTCGATGATGAAATACTTGTCATCCGGTGTGATGATAACATCGCCGAGTCCCAGATCGCCGTGGCACACTTTCTTGTGCTTGGGCATGGACTCCAGACGTGTATGGAGTTCATAGCGGGTCGTTGCGTTCAGCTTCGACTCGGAGATCTTGCGCTGCATCTTGTCCTTGAGCTTATTCATGGTAACGGGCGCAGCGGTGGCATGAATGGAAAGCTGAATATCCACAAAGCGGTTGAGCAGTTCCTCCTCACGGGAAGGGTCTTCCTCGATGAGCTGCTTCATGGTCTTGCCGGGGATATAGTCCATGACAATTTCCCATTTGCTGCCGTTCTTGCGTACTTCTACGAGCTTGGGGATCGGCAGACCTGTCTCCTCAACTCTTGCCTGATTGAGAGCCTCATTCAGGACATCGGATGTGGAGTAGTTCTCATCGAACTGCTTCACGGCGTAGTCGCCCTCACGATAAATGACCTTGTTCGGGCACTGAAACAGAATATCCATGTATTTTCCTCCTTTACTGCACAGGATCGACTGCGCAGTTGATTTTCGTTTCAAGTTCCTCCGCCGTCATGCCGAGTGCCTCGGCTGCATCGGGGAAGAGATTCAGGGCATCCGCCGCAAATTCATCGGAACGTGCGGCGGTGTAAGCCATTTCCGCCATCGCTGCCGCATGGAGCAGAGAAGCGGCAGTGTGCCTGCTGCCAAACAGGATGCGCAGCGCCTGCACACTCAGCGAGAGCGTGTAGTCCGACGGATTCGCACCGACAAGGCTTGCCCGTGCGGTCTGTGCGATGTGTACACAGATGTCCTTTTCCGGAGCAGGACGGCACACGTCCTCGTCCAGAATGAACATATCCGCCCTCCGCCATGCCGCAGCCGACATCTGCCATCCCACAGAGACAGGAACAGCGATATAATATCGCTCCCCTGCAAGCGCAGCCGCACGTTCAAGGCTGTCTGCATATCCGAACCCGATCACGGCATCTGCCGAAAAGTTCTCATGGTTCACGGCATATTCGATGCCAAGCTCATACAGGGCATTTGTCACGAGGGCAAGGCTCGTTTGCAGGTGCTTTTCCTCGTCTGTGATGAGGAGGACACGGCTTGCATGATAAATATCCTTCAGCTCCCGCAGGGCAACAGGCAGGCAGCCCTGCTTGAAATAGAGCTTGTCGGGTGTAAGAAATGACTGCATACTCACTGTTTTTCACCGTAATAGGCTTCGAGGTACATCTCTCTGATCTCGGAGATCAGCGGGTATCTCGGATTTGCACCTGTACACTGGTCATCGAATGCATCCTCGCTCATTCTGTCGAGGCTGTTCAGGAATGTCTGTTCGTCGATGCCGTAATCACGGATGGTTTTTCTGATACCGACCACATCACGCAGGTCTTCGAGTTTTTTGAGGAACTTCTCAAAGATCTCCTGATCGTCCCTGCCGGTCACGCCGCAAGCCAGAGCGCACTCGCAGTAGCGTTCCAATGCGTGCGGATACTGATACTGGGAGAATGTCCCCATCTTGCGGGGCTTATCGTCTGCATTGAAGCGCATGACAATGGTCAGCAAGAGCGCATTTGCCACGCCGTGCGGCAGGTGATGGTATGCGCCGAGCTTATGTGCCATCGAATGGCAAACGCCGAGGAACGCATTGGCAAACGCCATACCTGCCATCGTGGCAGCCGATGCCATTTTCTCACGAGCCTGCACATCAGAGCCGTCATTGTAGGCAATCGGCAGGTATCTGAAAATGAGCTGCATCGCCCGTACAGCCAGACCGTCCGTGTAATCGGTCGCCATGACAGATGCATAGGCTTCGAGGGCGTGAACCATTGCATCGTAACCGGAAGCGGCGGTCAGACCCTTGGGGGCACTCATCATCAGATCGGTGTCCACGATTGCCATATTTGGGAGCAGTTCATAATCGGCAAGCGGATATTTGTGACCTGTCTCCTGATCGGTGATAACAGCGAACGGAGTCACCTCAGAACCCGTACCGGAAGAAGTCGGAATGGCGATGAAATACGCCTTTTCGCCCATCTTCGGGAAGGTGTACACACGTTTGCGGATGTCGATGAAGCGCATTGCCATATCGAGGAAGTCTGCTTCGGGATGCTCATACAGCACCCACATGATCTTACCTGCATCCATAGCAGAGCCGCCGCCGAGTGCGATGATGCAGTCAGGCTCGAACGTGCGCATCTGTTCTGCGCCCTTCTGTGCGGAGAGCAGCGTGGGGTCAGGTTCCACGTCAGAGAATACCGTATAGGCAATGCCCATTTCGGTGAGCTTGTCGGTGATGACTTTGGTAAAGCCGTTTTTATACAGGAAGCTGTCCGTTACGAGGAACACACGCTTCTTGCCGAGAACGGTATGCAGTTCATCGAGTGCGACAGGCAGGCAGCCTTTCTTGAAGTAGACCTTCTGCGGGGTTCTGAACCAGAGCATATTTTCCCGTCTTTCGGCAACGGTCTTGATGTTGAGCAGATGCTTTACGCCGACGTTTTCCGAAACGGAGTTGCCGCCCCACGAACCGCAGCCGAGGGTCAGGGAAGGTGTAAACTTAAAGTTGTACAGATCGCCGATACCGCCGAGAGAGGAAGGCGTATTGACCAGAACACGGCAGGTTTTCATTCTGTCGGCAAATTGCAGGAGCTTTTCCCGTTCATGCACGTTGTCGATCCAGAGGGAGGAAGTATGACCGAGACCGCCCGCATTGTTCAGAAGCTGTTCTGCCTTATCCATTGCATCTTCAAAGCTCTCTGCTTTGTACATTGCAAGAATGGTCGTCAGTTTTTCATGTGCGAACGCCTCATCGACGGAAGTGGACTCCACCTCACCGATCAGGACTTTGGTAGTATCCGGCACTTCAAATCCTGCCAGTTTTGCGATCGTAACAGGGCGCTGACCGACGATCTTGGCATTGAGAGCGCCGTTGATGAGCATGGTCTTGCGAATCTTGTCCTTTTCGTCCTCATTGAGGAAATAGCAGCCCCGTCTTGCAAATTCCGCCTTGACAGCATCATACACGTCCTTGTGTGCGATGACGGTCTGTTCTGTGGCACAGATCATGCCGTTGTCGAAAGTCTTGGAATGAATGATCGAATTGACGGCATTGCAGATATCTGCGCTCTTGTCGATGACAGCGGAGGCGTTGCCTGCACCGACACCGATGGCAGGTGTGCCGGAAGAATACGCCGCCTTGACCATACCGGGACCGCCTGTCGCAAGGATAATATCGGATTCCTTCATGACCATGTTGGTCAGTTCAAGGGAGGGAACGTCCACCCAGCCGATGAGATTCTTGGGCGCACCCGCCTTTTCCGCAGCTTCCATCACGAGTTTTGCGGCGGCAATGGTAGATTCCTTTGCACGGGGGTGGGGCGAAATGATAATACCGTTGCGGGTCTTGAGCGCCAGCAGGCACTTGAAGATTGCCGTGGAAGTGGGGTTGGTCGTGGGAATGACCGCAGCGATCACACCGATCGGCTCGGCAAATTTCACGATACCGAATTCCTTGTCCTCTTCGATCACGCCGCAGGTTTTCACATTCTTGTAGTGGTTGTAGATATGTTCTGCGGCATAGTTATTCTTGATCACCTTATCCTCAACGATGCCCATGCCGGTTTCTTCCACCGCCATTTTTGCCAGCGGGATCCGTGCATGATTGGCAGCGAGTGCGGCAGCCTTGAAGATGGCATCGACCTGTTCCTGTGTAAAAACTGCATATTTAGCCTGTGCAGCACGAATTTGTCCGAGTTTCGTGCGCAGTGCGTCCACTGTGTTGACAAAAATCGCATCAGAAGTCATTTTCTCTTTGCTCATGATATCTCTCCTGTTCTAAAAATGCGGCATCCGCAGCGGCAGATGCCATGCATACGTTTTTTGACGTGAGCGCCATTGCACGCGTCCATATCTCTATTCTACCATATTGATAAATTTATGTCAATGGATTTCTTGTTTTTCTCATCAAAAATTTAAAAACCACTTGATTTTTTCTGAAAATATGATACAATGTATATATAGGGTTTTCCCTTAAATACTCATTGGAGGTGTAATTATGGCTTATCAGATCACCGATGCGTGCATCAGTTGTGGTGCGTGTGCAGAGGAATGTCCCGCAAGTGCGATCTCTCAGGGTGATGACAAGTATGTCATCGACGCTGATGCCTGTCTCGATTGCGGTGCTTGTGCAGGTGTATGTCCTGTTGAGGCACCCCAGGCAGGCTGAGAGCTTTCCGCAGACAAAGCAGCCGTCCCGCATACGGGGCGGCTGTTTTGGTTCACAGGCACGCAAGCAGCTCCCGTGTTTTCTGTTTTTTCAGTAAGATCTGATCGAACCGATGGATATATTCATAAGGGAACTTATGATTGATGATACGGCTGATGTCCCCTGACGGGCTGACGATTTTCGTGGAAGCGGCGCATCCTGCGGCAAGGATAGTCTGTGTCTCGTCCATGATGAGGATATTATAGAGATTTTCCTTTCCCTGACGTGCATAGCCGACATTTTCGAGATTGCCGAGGGTATTTTTCTGACGGTAGAGGTAATAGGGGCGGTAGCCGTGTGCAGGGAGCGACTTTGCCGAAAGTGCCGCCATTTCCATGACATCCGCAAGTTCCCCGCTGCTTCTGCCGCCGAGACTGCCGTGCAGATCTGCCGCACGTTTGAGTGTCAGGGTGTGGACGGTGATGCTGTCGGGCGCAAGTGCGAGAATCTTTTCCAGCGTGTCAGTAAATCCCGTAAGGGTATCCGAGGGCAGTCCTGCGATCAGATCCATGTTGATGTCATCGAACCCCATGGAACGTGCAAGACGGAACGCATCCACCGCCTGCTGTGCGGTGTGATCTCTTCCGATCGCCTGTAACACGTTGTCCTGCAAGGTCTGCGGATTGACGGAAATGCGTGTTGCGCCCTCTTCCTGAATGACACGGAGCTTTTCCGCCGTGATGGTATCGGCACGGCCTGCTTCCACCGTATATTCCCGTGCGCTGCCGATGTCGATATGACTACGGACAGTTTCCATGACCTGACGGAGCTGTTCTGCTGTAATGGAAGTCGGTGTCCCGCCGCCGATGTAAACAGACTGCACCGTCAGCCCGTGTTCCCGTATGATCTGCCCGCAGACTTCGATCTCCTCGCAAAGCCGTGCGATATAATCGGGAATGAGCTTATAGGCGCTCTGCATCGAGTGCGACACAAACGAACAATAGCTGCACCGTGTCGGACAGAACGGGATCGACACATAGAAACCGATCTCCTTCGGACTGTGCGGCAGAATGGGCTGCTGCACAAGCGCCGTATCCAGCGCAAGCTGCATTTTCTCAGCAGAGATATGATATTTCCGCCGCAGGAATGCCGCTGCTTCATCAGGGGTTTTCCCGTTTTCGAGAAGCTGAATGACCTTGCGCACGGGGCGGATTCCCGTAATCAGTCCCCACGGGGGTGTATAGCCTGTCATCTCCCGCAGAACCTCGTACAAAAGAGAACAGACCGCAAATTCCAGCGCATCTTCATCGGGTGTAACGGGGGCGGGTGCTGTGCGTGTGACCGTTCTGTCCTCCAGTCTGACTTCTGCGTAAACCGTACCATCCGCCCGCTGTCCGACGAGAATGCAGTCGCTCACATTCTGCGCCTGTTCAGGATCGGAACAGCACTTGCCGCCGGGGAGAAAGATTCTGACCGTATTGAGGATCTCATAGGAAGAGAGCAGCGTGCCGCAGTCAAAGCGGCATTCCGTCCGATACGTTCCCGTATACATCAGAAACCGCCTCCCATGCAGGGATTGTGTGTTTTTTCCCAACGGAGTGTACTGCTCTGGAAATGACCGGGAAAAACCTGATAATCCTCTTCAATGGCAGCGAGTGCCGCAAGGGACTGCCGCAATTCCTGCACATTGCCGCCGAGATCGGTGCGCCCGACACTTCCCGCAAAAAGCGTATCTCCTGTAAACACCGCATCTTCGATAAAATAGCAGACACCGCCGGACGTATGACCGGGGGTGTGCATCACTCTGACGAGCCGTTCTCCGATTTGCAGTGTATCGCCGTCCCGGACGGTCTGATACGACTGCACGGGCTGAAACGTCTGCGCCGAGATCTGCCGGCAGAGATTGGCATCTCCGCTGCGGAGCATATTCTGATCTGCCTCGTGGATATAGACAGGGATTTCATAGCGGCTGCGGATTTCTTCCACGCCGCCCACATGGTCATAATGTCCGTGGGTGAGAAGAACGGCTTCCGGCGTGAGCTGTTTTACAGCGAGCAGTCTTTCGAGTCTGGCGGGATTTTCGCCGACATCAATCAGAATGCAGCGATTTTCGCCGCACATCACAACATAGCAATTGGCAGCAAGTGCGCCAAGCGGAACGGTATAAACCTGCATAGGATCTCCTTTCATGTGCATGGGATATGACATCGGGAAGCCCTGAAAATAGATTTCAGAGTATCACATCAACATTATAGCATGATGCCCGTAACCTTGTCAAGAGGACATATTTCGTTTTTACTTGACAATTTCCGCCGCCTGCGGTATACTATAAACATGGATTCTCAGAAATCCGATGTATGATAATTTGATAAAGGGAGAATACTATTTCCCGGAAGTTTTCGGATAAGTCCAATGAAAGTGTGCAGAAAAGGAGAAACTCACCCATGAACACCCCCCGTATTCTTGCCGTTCTGACAGCGGCAGCGCTTTTGACCGGATGCGGTGCGGCACCGGAATACCGTGCCGATCTGGACAATATGGTCACCATCACAGAGCCGCCCACGACAGAACCCGCAACGACCCGACAAACCACCACACAGCCTGCGACGACGCAGCCCGTCACGACCGAAGCCCCCACGACAGAACCGCCGACCACCGAACCGCCCACCACTGAACCTGCGACCACACAACCGCCCGCAACCGATCCGCCCCGTGAGCCGATTCCGGGCGACCGCCCGCCTGTGCTGCTTTCAGGTCAGACGGTTCATGTCATGACAGGTGCGGCATTTGATCTGAACCGACTCATCGGTTACGGTGACGACTACGATCCGCACCCGACACTTGCCTGTGAAGGGGCTGTGGACACCAACACCCCCGGCAGTTATGTTGTAACGGCAGTTATCACGGATTTTGCGGGAAATGTCACCCGCAGCAACATCACTGTCAATGTTTCGGGAGATGAGCCGGGCGCATCGTCCCGTCCGGCGGAAACGTTTGCACAATTCAAGGAAACGCACCCCGGCAGCCGCTACGGTGTGGACATTTCCAAATGGCAGGGTGCAGTCGATTTCGGACGGCTCAAGGAAGAAGGTGTCGAATTTGTGCTGATGCGCATGGGTTACGGCGACCGTGAAATGGATGCTTATTTTGAACAGAACCTCAACGGCACGTTTGATGCAGGTCTGGAAAAGGGCGTGTATTACTATTCCACGGCGACCACACCGGAAGCCGCACGGACACAGGCAGACTGGATCGTGGGAACACTCAACGGCATCAAACCCGAACTGCCGATCGCATTCGACTGGGAGAGCTTCTCGCATTTTCAGGACTACGGCATCAGTTTTCAGGAGCTGAACGCCTGCTATGATGCCTTTGCCACGCGACTTGCGGAAAGCGGCTATTCCTGTATGCTGTACTCGTCGCTGAACCCGCTGCGCAACGGTGTCTGGTACACAGGCGGGCGCATGATCTGGCTTGCGCACTACACCTCCGAACCCGTCACCAGCTACGAGGGGAGCTACGTTCTCTGGCAGGCGAGCAACACAGGCAGGATCGCAGGCATTGACGGGGATGTAGACATGAACGTCATGCCGTAACAGAACAAAAAAGACAGATCAGCGTGATCTGTCTTTTTTATTTTCTCAGAAATTATTACCGTTCCAGCCCCAGTTGGCAGTACCGAAGTAGCTGACATAGACACGATTCTGCGGCAGTCCGAGTTCCTCACCGAGGATTCCGCAGATTTTTCCGGTCAGCACATCCGTACCTGCGGCACTTGTTCCGTAAGTCTGCACCTGAACCATGGCGGCAGGTGCATCCTTGCCCTGAAAATACAGGATCTGTTCGGGTTCGATACCGACCATGAGCCAAGTTTCAGACTTGCCGGGCAGAGCCGTGATCGCCTGACCGAGTGCAGACTTGATTCTGTCGCACTTCTCCTTGGAAACAGCCACATTTGTCTTAACGTTGATAAACGGCATAGTATACTCCTCCTTAATAGAACGTTGCCACTTCCTGTGCGGGGGCATTGGACAGAACCACCGCTTCGATCTTCAGCACAGGACCTTTGCCCTTGTAGAGCTTGTGTCGCTGAATGGCGATTTTTCCCGTCACACGCACCCACTGACGATTTTCCAGCATTTCCGCCTTGTCCCATTCGGCAACGAGCCAGCAATACTGGATATCCTCCACGCAGCAGGTCATGACGTGTCTGCCGACCGCAAAAACGCCCTTGGGGAATTTCGGGTCACGGGCAGCCGCACCGAGAAAGGTCACGGTCTTGCCGTTGTACTTATCCGGTTCCTCCATGATATCACGGTAGAAGAGGGCGTAATCCTGTTCGTTCACGGTAAATTCGTCCTTGGTGATGTCGAAGGGCAGCGGATCCTGAATATCATCATAGGCGACCTGACCGTCCGTTGTCTCATAGGCGATCTGGGTTCTTCTCGAAATGCCCCGCACGATCTTGTGAAATTCCACATTGTCCATCGTTTTGGTATCAAAGCGGTTGAATACGACCAGTTCGCTGACATTGATCTTATCGACGACAAGGGAGCGCATATTCTGGTTATAATTCAGGAACGTGGAAGCATCAACAAAGCACATTGCCTGATAGACAGCCCACTCGACAGGCAGATTTTCAAACAAATCCTGAATCGTCCACATACCGTTGTATTCCAGAACGACACGGGTCGCACCGGACTCTTTCAGAATGGCTTTCAGGTTCTCCTCGTTGAAGTCCTCCTGTTCCTCGATCGTGCGGATCGCGACATTCTTAGACGGGAAACGGGACGGGTCGAATTCCTCAATGCCCTCTTCGCAGACCAGCAGCAGCGTATGTTCGCCGTTGTTGAAGCGTTCGTCCTCCATTGTCTCCTGAATGAATTTCGTCTTACCGCCCTCTAAGAATCCGACAAACAGGTAAACCGGAATATCCTCGGCGGGTTGATTGTTAGGCATAGGGTATGATCTCCTTTCCGGAATTACTCGGCATGGAACAGTGCCTTAATCGCATCTTCCTTCAGCCCTGCACCGATCACGCACAGTCTGCCGATGGTTGCAGCGCAGCCATGGCGGACATCGGGTGTACCGGGTACATAGTCATAGTGAATCCACTGACCGTCCGTTCCGGCAACGATGCCCTTGGCACGGAGAATATCGCCGTACTTTTCGGAATCCTCCAGCGCTTCGAGTGCAGCCTGAATCTCGTCGGTGGTATACTGTCTTGCCGTCTCTGCGCCCCAGCTCTGGAACACTTCATCTGCATGGTGATGATGATGTTCGTGGTCATGGTCGTGGCAGCCGCAGGTGCAGTTCTCGTCATGTTCTTCGTGGTCGTGATGATGATGCTCATGTTCGTCATGGTCATGATGATGATGCTCATGCTCATCGTGGTCGTGGTGATGATGCTCATGTTCCTCCTCATCGTCGTCATGATGATGGTGGTGATGATCGTGATGTGCAGCCTCTTCCAGCAGGGCGGCGAGTTCATCATCAATGGTATTTTTCTGTGTCATGGCATCGGTGAGCTGTTTGCCTGTCAGCTCGTCCCAGTCGGTGGTAACGATAGGCGCTTTGGGATTCTTTTCACGCAGACGCTTGATAACATCATCGAGTTTCTCCTGTGAAAGTCCCTGTGTATGGGAGAGGATCAGGCAGGATGCATAGGTGATCTGGTTATCGAAGAACTCGCCGAAATTCTTCTGATACATCTTGCATTTCTTGGCATCGACAACCGTTGTAAAACCGTCCAGCTCCACATCGTGCATTTCGAGATTCTGCACGGCACGGATCACATCGGAGAGCTTGCCGACACCGGACGGCTCGATCAGGATTCTGTCCGGATGATACTGGTCGAGAACTTTTTTGAGTGCCTCACCGAAATCACCGACCAGAGAGCAGCAGATGCAGCCGGAGTTCATCTCGGTCACTTCAATGCCGGCATCCTGCAAAAAGCCGCCGTCAATGCCGATCTGACCGAACTCATTCTCGATGAGAACGAGTTTTTCGTTCTTGTAGCCCTCAGCGATCAGTTTCTTGATGAGGGTCGTTTTACCGGCTCCGAGGAAACCGGAGAAAATAGTAATCTTTGTCATAGCAGACACTTCCTTTTCTAATTTTCACAGAATCAACTGCCAAGACTTATTATAGCACGGAATGGCAAAAAATGCAAGGGGCATGAAAAATTTTCGGAAAACTGTCACACTCGCCCCGGAAAGAATTTATTCCGGATTATAGACAAACTGAAAAAACTATGGTATAATGAAAGAAAGTATTTTTGAAAACAGGAGAAACCTATGTATACATTACTGAAAACAGAAGGACTTGCCCGCCGTGGAAAAGTGGACACGGTTCACGGGACGTTTCAGACCCCGTGCTTTATGAATGTGGGAACTTCCGCAGCCATCAAGGGTGGCATCAGTTCGCCTGAGCTGGCAGATCTCAAATGTCAGGTGGAGCTGTGCAACACCTATCATCTGCACCTGCGTCCGGGAGATGCAGTGATTCACAAAATGGGCGGACTGCACAAATTCATGAACTGGCAGCGCCCCATTCTCACCGACAGCGGAGGATTTCAGGTATTTTCGCTTGCAAAGCTGCGCAAGATCAAGGAAGAGGGCGTTTATTTCCAGTCGCATCTGGACGGAAAGCGTATTTTCATGGGACCGGAGGAGAGTATCCGCATCCAGTCGCACCTTGCCTCGACGATTGCAATGGCATTTGACGAATGCGTGGAGAATCCCGCACCCTATGATTATTCGGCACGTTCCTGTGAGCGCACGACCCGCTGGCTTGTGCGCTGCAAGAACGAAATGGAGCGTCTTGCCGTCCTGCCCGACACGATCAATCCGAAGCAGATGCTGTTCGGTATCAATCAGGGCTGTACGTTTGAGAAACTGCGTGTGGAGCATATGCAGGCGATTGCGGAACTTGACCTTGACGGCTATGCCGTCGGCGGACTTGCCGTGGGCGAACCGACAGAAGAAATGTATCGTATTCTGGACGTTGTTGTGCCGTATATGCCTGTGCATAAACCCCGCTACCTGATGGGCGTGGGAACACCCTCGAATATCATCGAAGCGGTTGCACGGGGCATTGATATGTTTGACTGTGTGATGCCGACACGGAACGCCCGACACGGCACGATCTTCACATGGGACGGAATGCGCCACATGAAGAATAAGACCTATGAGACAGACCCCCGTCCGATGGACGAACAGTGTGACTGTCCGGCGTGTCGTAATTTCTCCCGTTCCTACGTCCGTCATCTGTTCAAGGCGAATGAGATGCTTGCAGGCCGTCTGACGGTCATTCACAATTTGTATTTCTATAACACACTGGCAGAGCGCATACGGGACGCACTGGACAGCGGAACATTTGCGGATTTCCGTGCAAAGTATTCGGAGCTGCTCTCCAAAAAAGCACCGGAAGATTAAGTATGATTCCGTCCCTCTCCGCATAGGATGAAAGGGAAGGGAGAGGATTGTTATGCCGCTGCTGCTGCTGACCGGAATCGGGCTTTCAATGGATGCGTTTGCCGTCTCTGTGACGAACGGACTTTGCTGTCGGGGAATGCGCCCTCTGCACCGTGTCGGAATGGCTGTCTGTTTCGGGCTGTTTCAGGGAATGATGCCGATGATCGGTTTTTTCCTCGGAAAGCTCTTTGAAGATGTGATCTGCGCCTATGACCACTGGATCGCCCTGATTCTGCTCTGTTACATCGGCGGGCGGATGCTGTGGGAGGCGTTCTTTTCCAAAGACGAACCCGAAACGGACCGTCTCACGCTTCGTCTGACGCTCATGCAGGGGATAGCCACGAGCATTGATGCGCTGGCAGTCGGGGTAAGTTTTGCGGCGCTGTCCGATGTACCGATCGTGACGGCGGCGCTTCTCATAGCGGGAATCACGTTTGCCGTGTCGCTGACGGGTGTATGTTTCGGCAGGCAGTTGGGGCGGCTGCTTGGCAGCAAAGCGCAGATCGCAGGCGGACTGCTTCTCATCGGCATCGGCGTGAAGATCTTTGTGGAACATATGGGATGGTTCTGAACGAAAAAGAGGTCTGTCACAATGACAGACCTCTGTATTTTGCAATACGGCTTACGCTTTGCCAACAGAACCGAACAGTTCCATCTTCTCCTTGACAGTAGCCTTGATTGCCTCAAAGCCGGGTGCGAGGAGTTTTCTGGGGTCAAAGCCCTTGCCCTGCAGATCCTTGCCGGCTTCCACATACTCACGGGTAGCCTTCTGGAAAGCCCACTGGCACTCGGTATTGACATTGATCTTTGCAACGCCGAGGGAGATTGCCTTCTTGATCTGGTCAGCGGGGATACCTGTACCGCCGTGCAGAACCAGCGGCATGGGAGTCTCTCTGCCTTCGTTGACACGCTTGTTGATCGCATCGAGTGTCTCAAAGCTCAGACCTTCCCAGTTGTCGGGATACTTGCCGTGGATATTGCCGATACCGGCAGCCAGCATGGTAACGCCGAGATCAGCGATGGTCTTGCACTCTTCGGGGTCAGCGCACTCGCCCTTGCCGATCACGCCGTCCTCTTCGCCGCCGATGGAGCCGACCTCTGCCTCAAGGGACAGACCCAGCACATCGCAGGTATTCTTCAGGATGGTAGTCTTTTCAACGTTCTCCTCGAACGGCAGGTGAGAGCCGTCGAACATGATGGAAGAAAAGCCGGCATTGATGCAAGCCTTAGCGCCCTCGAACGAAACGTGGTCAAGATGCAGTGCCACCGGAACAGTGATATTCTGCTCCTCGATCATACCCTTTACCATGCCGACGATTGTCTTGTAGCCAGCCATGTACTTACCCGCACCCTCAGATACACCGAGAATGACCGGAGACTGAAGCTCCTGCGCGGTCAGCAGGATTGCCTTTGTCCACTCCAGATTGTTGA
>JAILPP010000022.1 GCA_024699425.1 Oscillospiraceae bacterium
TATGCTTTTACTGCCTTGGAATGGTCGCCTACGGTCTTGGCACCGCGCTTCTCGTTCCACCATACCCACAGGGTCGGTGCAATGCACTGGGACGAGAAGGTTCCTGCCAGCAGTCCGAATGCCATCGGCACGGAGAAACTGATGATGCTGTTGACGTGGAAAATGTATGCGACAACGGAAATGATAATCATTGTGGAAAGCGTTGTGATAGAGGTGCGCAGAGAACGGCGCAGCGTCTGGCTTGCGGATACGTTCACCAGTTCGCTGATCGGGGTACTCTTGCTCATGATGTTCTGGTTCTCACGGATACGGTCATATACAACGATCGTGTTGTTGATCGAGTAACCGAAGATCGTCAGCAGTACTGCCATGAAGTTGGAGTTGATCTCGAATCTGCACAGCACAAAGCTGCCATAGGTGATGATGATGTCGTGCAGCAGCGCACAGATCGTGAATACACCCGCTGACCAGCCCGAAATCTTCTTGAATCGCAGCGCAATGTAGATGATAAGCAGGATCGCTGCAAAGATCACCGCTACAATGCACTTGCCGAAAAATTCACGTCCCGAAGACGGGCTGACTTCTGTGCTTTCCAGTGTCGCCATGTTGTTGTCGGGATAGATCTCCTGTACCTTGGCAAGCATCTGTTCCTGCTGGTCAAGTGTCAGGCTCTGGTCATAGGAGAAGGAAACTTTCAGAATGTTCGTGTTGGCATCAAAGCTCTCGCCCTTCTGGAGCGTCACAGGTGTGCCGAGAATCTCTTCCAGTCCCGCCTTGCAGTCGGCTTCGTTCAGATCACCGCTGTAAGAATACGATACGATCGTACCGCCCTTGAAGTCAATCGCTACCTCGACACCGAGGAACGATGTGCAGACGGAAAGGACAATCAGAACGGCTGCAATGATAAAGAAGGTCTTTTTGTTTTCGGAGAATTGCAGGGTCTTTACAGGCTTGTAGGTCTTTTCTACATAGCCGTACATGGAAGGCTTCTGGAATACCTTGAAACGTGCCAGCGACATATTCATCAGACGTGCCGCAAAGACACCCATGACAAAGTTCAGGACAACGCCCGCTACCAGCGTGAAACCAAAGGAATAGATAAAGCCCTCTGTTGTTGCGCCGAACGGACGGAAGATCGTTGCATCAAGGAACTTGGTGATCGGGTTGGTGTTCGTGCCGAATGCACCCATCAGAATGATCGCTACGATCGCAAGGGTCAGGTTACCGTCAAGAATTGCAGAGAAGGCGTTCTCATAACCTGTCTTGAGCGACTTCTCAACAGATTTGCCCTTGGCAAGCTCTTCCTTGATACGCTCGGCGGTGATGATGTTACAGTCAACACCCATACCGATTGAAAGAATGATACCCGCAATACCCGGAATCGTCAGCGTCGAGGACGGCTGGAATCCGAACCAGCCCGATACGGCTGCCAGCATTCCCGCTGCCTGTCCGATCAGTCCGATCACGGCGATCAGTCCCGGAATACGATAGAGGAACAGCATATATACTGCAATGAACGCCAGCGCAATCAGTCCGCTGAGTATCATCGCACGCAGCGCACCTGTGCCGAGTGTCGGGGAAAGCGTGTTGGTGCTGGTCGCCTTTAACGAGAACGGCAGCGCTCCCGATGAGATCTGGTCTGCAAGTTCCTGCGCACTTTCTGCGGTGAAGTTGCCCGAAATGACTGCCTCACCGTTGTTGATCGCTTCGTTGACGGTCGCATTGGAAACACAGACATCGTCCATCCAGATCGAGATCGAACCGCCGTTTGCTGCCTGTGTCTGTGTTGCAGTCGCAAATGCCTGCTTGCCCGATTCGTTCAGGCGGAGCTGTACCACCCACTGGGATTCCTGCTGATTGTAACCCGGTGATGCCTGATCGACACTCGATCCCGTCAGAATCACTTCGCCGCTGTAATCGGAACCGTAGCGGAATGTCAGCTCGGACATCTGTCCCAGTTCGTCAACCGCTTTGGCAGGGTCGAAGTTCTCTTCGCCCGACTGCCACGGAAACCGTACTATGATACGGCTGTTGTTGTAGTCTACATACGTTTCGCTGTCGTTGATGCCCAGTGAGGTCAGTCGCAGCTTGATGACTTCCATCGCCGCATTCATCTGCTCCTCCGTGGCATCAGTATCGTCTGCCGGTTCAAAGGTCACGTCTACACCGCCTTTGATGTCGATGCCGAGGCGTATGTCCTCCAGACCGTGGATGTACGTCTTCGGAATATCGCCGTAATAACTGCGGACACCCATGAGCGTGGTGTACGCAAACAGAGCGATGATTACAAAAACGACGAAAAAGACGGGTTTTCCTACTTTTTTGTTCACGTTCTAACCTCCTGCTGCCGCCGCGCCCATTCCATGAGGGGCGGATCTCTCTTTTTTACCGCAAAAAATTGCGGCATACAGTACTATTATAGTATAAAACGTTTGAAATGTCAAGCTTTTCTTGAAAAATTTGGATTTGGTGTTTAAGAGGGCGGGCTGGTATCGGGGGACACTCAACTTACAAATGGAAAAATGAGGAACCTGCCTCGATGGACAGGTTCCATTTCATTTGCTGCTTTATGTGAATTGCGTGATTCGTTTCATCAATTCCCCCATTATTGTGTCACCACACACTCAGGAAGAATGCCTTTTAAATACTCTATCGAATCTTCTGAAAAATATTTAGGGCATCTTAGATATTCCAAACATCTGAAACTGCGAAATACATCCAGTTCATCGGCAGTCAAACGTATATCCGTTGAAAAAGACAGACGCTTAGCATCGGAAAATACTTCCATTTTAGAAATATCATGTACCTCGATGTTATCATAGTAGCAAAAATCAGACGAACTCTCTCCTATTGCTGCATCTTGAAAATGATAATTAGTGCCTGCTCAAAAAGTAGTAAACGGCTATATTTCGTCAATTCTCTAATGCTTTTCAAATATGAGGTGCAAGGTTTTTGAGCCATTTAGCATCAAAAGCTTGCACCTCTACCGAAAGCAACGAAATCAGAACTG
>JAILPP010000025.1 GCA_024699425.1 Oscillospiraceae bacterium
TGCCGCACTTCGGGCAGGGCTTGCCCATGCCCCTGTACGAACCGCAGAGGGCTTTTTGCAGGGGGCTGAACGTTTTTTCATGACAATGCGGACATTCAAATTTCATGACTTTCCCTTTCTGTATGGATTTTTCTTACTCATCGAGTTTCAGCACGCTCATGAACGCCTCCTGCGGCACTTCTACTGTACCGAGCTGGCGCATACGTTTCTTGCCTTCCTTCTGCTTTTCGAGGAGCTTCTTCTTTCGGGTGATGTCGCCGCCGTAGCACTTGGCAAGCACGTCCTTGCGCATTGCCTTGACAGTCTCACGGGCGATGATCTTTCCGCCGATCGCCGCCTGAATCGGCACTTCAAAGAGCTGACGAGGGATATTCTCTTTCAGCTTTTCAGCAATTCTGCGTGCCCTTGCATAGGCTTTGTCCGTGTGGACGATGAACGAGAGCGCATCGACGATCTCACCGTTGAGCAGAATGTCCAGTTTGACGAGTTTCGACGGTGCATAGCCCATCAGCTCATAATCAAACGAAGCATAGCCCTTGGTACGGGATTTGAGCGCATCGAAGAAGTCATAGACGATCTCATTCAGCGGCAGTTCATATTTGAGTGTCACACGGGTATCATCAAGGTACTGCATATCCTTGAACGTGCCCCGCCTGTCCTGACACAGATCCATGACATTGCCGACATACTCCTGCGGCACAAGAATATCCGCTTTGACCATCGGTTCTTCCGCCTGCATGAGGGTTGCAGGGTCGGGGTAGTTGGTCGGGTTGTCGATGAACTGCACTGACCCGTCCGTGAGTGTGACCTTGTAGATAACGCTCGGTGCGGTCGTGATGAGGTCGAGGTTATATTCACGTTCCAGACGCTCCTGAATGATCTCCATGTGGAGCAGTCCCAGAAATCCGCAGCGGAACCCAAAGCCCAGCGCCACGGACGTTTCAGGCTCGAAGGACAGCGCCGCATCGTTGAGCTGTAATTTCTCCAGCGCATCCCGCAGGTCACCGTACTTGGCACCGTCCGCAGGATAAATACCGGAGAATACCATCGGGTTGACTTTCCGATAACCGGGAAGTGCGGTATCACAGGGATTTTCGACGGTCGTGACGGTATCGCCCACCTGCGTGTCGCCAATACTCTTGATAGATGCCGCAATGTAGCCGACTTCGCCTGCCGTGAGCGTTCCGGTATTGACGAGCTGATCTGTCGTCATGTAACCTGTCTCCACGACGGTAAATTCCGCGCCGGTCGCCATCAGATGAATGGTATCACCGACCCTGACCGTTCCGTCCTTGACACGCACATAGATGATAACGCCCTTGTAGCTGTCGTAATAGCTGTCGAAAATGAGTGCTTTCACAGGTGCCTGCGGGTCGCCCTTCGGTGCGGGAATATCCGTGACGATGCGTTCCAGCACCTCTTCGACATTCGTGCCGAGCTTGGCGGAAATGCGGGGCGCATCCATAGCGGGGATACCGATGACATCTTCCACTTCCTTGCAGACTGCTTCGGGCTGTGCGGACGGCAGGTCGATCTTGTTCACGACGGGAACGACTTCGAGATCATGTTCAATGGCAAGATACGTATTGGCAAGGGTCTGCGCTTCGATGCCCTGCGAGGCATCCACGATCAGGATCGCCCCCTCACAGGCTGCCAGCGAACGGCTCACCTCATAATTGAAATCGACGTGTCCGGGGGTGTCGATGAGATTGAACACATACGTTTCCCCGTCCTTCGCCTTGTAATTGAGCCGCACGGCGCGGGCTTTGATGGTGATGCCGCGCTCACGCTCCAGATCCATATTGTCCAGAATCTGCTGTTCCATATCCCGCTGTGCCACTGTCTGGGTCTTTTCGAGGATACGGTCGGCAAGGGTCGATTTGCCGTGGTCAATATGTGCAATAATGCAGAAATTTCTGATTTTACTTGAATCCATATGCTGCCTCCAAAAATGCAATATAGATTTAGTATAGCATATTCCGTGCGAAAAGTAAAGTCTTTTCGGAAAAATAAAGCGCTGCCCCGTCACCGGAGCAGCGCAGAATGAACCGAAAATCAGTCCTCGTCGCTGTAATCGCCCTCGTCAAGTGCTTCTCTGATGGAAAGAGAAATGCGCTTGCTGTCCATATCAATGTTGGTGATCTTGACAGTTACCTCATCGCCGACGGAAACAACGTCCTTGACATTCTCCACACGGCGGTCAGCAAGCTGAGAAATGTGGATCAGACCGTCAACGCCGTCGATGATCTGTGCAAATGCACCGAAAGAAGTAATGGAAACGATCTTGGCATCCACGATGTCGCCGACACTGAACTCAGCCTTGAACTTCTCCCAGGGATTGTCCTCAGAGCGCTTGTAGCCGAGAGAAATGCGGTCGTTCTCCTGATCGAGATCCTTGATGTAAACCTTGAGCATATCGCCGACGGAAACAACGTCCTTCGGGTGCTTGATGCGGTTCCAGCTCAGCTCGGAGATGTGAACCATACCGTCAATGCCGCCCAGATCAACGAATGCGCCGTAGGAAGTCAGGCTCTTGACCTCGCCCTCGTACTCCTTGCCGATCTCAGCAGTCTCCCAGAACTTAGCCTTTGCAGCGTCCTTTTCCTTCTGGCTGACACGCTTGATGGAACCAACAGCGCTCTTGCGGCGCTCCGGAGCCTCGATCACGATGAACTTTACAGTCTGACCCTTCAGACCGTCAAGAGATGCCTCACGGGGCAGACCTGTCTGCGAAGCGGGGATGAAGATACGAACGCCCTCATAGAATACGTTCACACCGCCCTTGACAACCGCAGAAACCGTTGCCTCCAGAACCGTGCCCTCTTCCTTTGCCTTGACAACCTTGTCCACACCTGCCTGCTCGTCAACACGCTTCTTGGAGAGGGTTGCAATGCCGTCCTGATCGGAAACCTTGATTACGATCAGATCCAGCTCGTCGCCTTCCTTGACAAGCTCCGTGGGCTTTGCGGACGGATCGTTTGTCAGCTCGGAAGCCGGAACGCTGCCAGTCTGCTTTGCACCGAGATCTACGATGACTTCGCTGTTATTGACAGCCATAACGATGCCCTTTACTCTTGCCCCCGTATGTAATTTCTTGAAAGACTCATCGATTGCCTGTGCAAAATCGAAATCCTCCTCCAGATTGTTGTCCTTGTTCAGATTCTCTTCCATGGTTGAAACTACCTCCTTAATTATATGCGCCGGTGTTGATGCACCGGCCGTAATGCCGATTTTATCAGCATTAGTTAGGTCTGAAGTGTCTAATTCGTCCGCATTCTCTATATGATACGTCCTGCAATACTGTGAGCAGATGTCATACAGCTTGACCGTATTGGAACTATGTTTTCCGCCGATCACGATCATGAGATCCGACTTCTTTGCGAGAGCCGCTGAATCGGTCTGCCGCTGTTCTGTTGCAGTACAGATTGTGTCATAGACGACGATATTCGGATCATCTTTAGGAAGAACCTTTAAACACTCTCCCCATATTATATTATTATACGTTGTTTGTGAGATAATTGCAAGCTTTTTTTCATGATTCTTTTGAAAAAAGTCATTCAGCACAAACTGGTCTTTAAATACAAAGCAATTTTTGTTACAATGTCCAACAATCCCCTGCACTTCGGGATGATTTTCGTCACCTGCAATGAGAATAAAATATCCCTCTGCGGTTTTTTCGGCAGCGATCCTGTGAATGCGGGACACAAAGGGGCACGTTGCATCAATGACGGGATTGCCGAGCTTTGCAATGGCATCATACACGTCCCTGCCGACCCCGTGGGAACGGATGACCACATACTCATCAGGCAGAAGTTCGGAAATGTCCGAAATAATCCTTGCACCCCGTCTGCTCATGTCGTTTACCACGTCTGTATTATGAATGATCGGACCGAGCGTTGCGACTTTCTTGCCCTGTGAGAGTGCCTCATAAACGAGATTGACAGCACGGTTCACGCCGAAACAGAACCCTGCCGAACCCGAAACGGTAATTTTAGCCATTACTCTTCCTCCTGTTCCTGCATGGAGATTGCAGGCGGTTCATCCACAAGCGCACGGATACCGTCCATGATCGGCGGCATGACGTTCTTTTTCAGTGTGCGGAGCAGCTCCCGTTCGGAAAGTCCCTCCTCGACCGCAAGCGAACCTGCGGGAATGGGCTTCCCGACACGGACGATGATCTTACTGCGGAAGTGGAGTTTCCCCTCGAAGCTGATGCCCACCGGCACTACATCGGCGTGGGAACGTGCGGCGATGAGTGCCACGCCCGTCTTGCCCTTGCCGACCCGTCCGTCCTTGCTGCGTGTACCTTCCGGAAAGATCAGCAGGTTCACGCCGTGATTCACGTTGTCGATCGCCTTTTCGATGGCGGCGGTGTCGCCTGTTCCCCGTTCCACGGGGAATGCGCCGAGAGAACGGATCAGCCATGCAAAAAATTTATTCTTGAATAATTCAGATTTTGCCATGAAGGAAAATCTGCCTCTGCCGGCAAGCGTGACCAGCACAGGATCGGCGTTGCTCCGATGATTCGAGGCATAGACAAACGCCTTTCCCTTGGGGATATTCTCCTTTCCCTCGATTTTCAGGCTGAACCAGAGGTGCATTGCAATGCGCACAAGCGCCACAACGATGTAATACATCAGCTCACCTCAGATCGGTCTTTGTACGGATCAGACCGGTGATATGTTCGACCACTTCATTGAATCCCATATTCGTGGAATCGACAAGCACGGCATCTTCCGCCTGAACCAGCGGAGCGACCTCCCGATGCATATCGGCATAGTCCCGTTTTCTGATGTCCTCCAGAATGTCCTCATAGGAAGGGCAGTCGGGCTTCTCCCGCATTTCGAGGTAACGCCGTGAAGCACGCTCCTCAGCGGAGGCGGTCAGGAAGATTTTCAGATCGGCGTGGGGCAGAACGACACTGCCGATGTCACGACCGTCCATGATGATATTGTTCTCGGCGGCGATCTTCTTTTGCAGATCAAAGAGATGCGCCCGCACTTCGGGAACTGCCGAGACTTTGGAAGCCGTCATTGTCACTTCGGGGCTGCGGATGTAGTCGGTCACGTCCTCGCCGCAGAGCATGACACGCTGTGCCCCGCCGATGAATTTCAGCTCGACATCAATTTCGTCAAGGCGTTCTCTGATCTGCTCCGGTGCGGTGCAGTGGTTGCGGACAGCAAAGAGGGCAATGGCTCTGTACATTGCGCCCGTGTCCACATGGATAAATCCAAGCTCCGAAGCAATGGCTTTGGAAATACTGCTCTTTCCCGCCCCTCCGGGGCCGTCAATTGCGATATTGATTGTTTTCATGATTTTCTCCTTTTGATTCTCTTTCTTTTCAGTTACTGCCGCAATGACTGACAGTATCACTGCGGTCAGCGCACCTGCTGCATTTGCGGGAACAAGATAACCGATCGCTGCCAGTGACAGCCACGGAAGTGATCTCAACGGATTCTGCGGGTCATGGGGAATATGACTGTCATGATACGCAGCGACAGACAGAATCACAATATCCAGAATCACCATGATCGGAATTATGACCAGAAAACGGGCAGGATGTTTCCCTGAGCGTTTCATGTTCGGTTCTCCGCCGCATGAGCCGCCGCATACGCTGTACTCCATGCGATCTGCAAATTGAACCCGCCCGTGTAGGCATCACAGTCGAGCAGTTCTCCGATGATGTACAGTCCCGGCACAATCCTGCTTTCCATTGTTTTCGGGCTGACCTCTTTGAGACTGACACCGCCCCGTGTGATAATGCCCTCTGCGATCGGGCGTGTTCTCCGCACGGAAAAGGCAAAATTTTTCAGTTCCTGCACGATGCGCAGCCGCTGACCCTTTGTCAGCGAATTGCCGCGGACACGGGCAGGAATACTGCACCGTCCGATCATGGGCATGACCATGCTTGCGGGCAGCAGTTTCCGCAGAAGTGAAGGCAGTTCCTTATTGGGTGCGGCTGAAATCTCCCGCTGTAATCTTGTGTCGAGCTGTTCGGGGGTGAGGGCGGGTTTCAGGTCGATGTGCAGCGTGTAATTCCCTGCTTGTTCCATATGTGCCGATGCACTCAGCACGAGAGGTCCCGACACGCCGAAGTGCGTAAACAGCATTTCTCCCAGCTCCGTATAGACGGACTTGCCATCACGTTTCAGCGTCAGTGTTACATTTTTGAGAGAAACGCCCATCATTTCGGCGCAGTCCCGTTCGAGGGTTTCCAGCGGCACAAGGGACGGGCGTATCTCCGTGACCGTATGACCAAGGGCTTTGACGAGTGCGTAGCCGTCCCCCTCCGAACCTGTCAGCGGGTAAGTCGCACCGCCCGTGGCAAGGATCACACGGTCGCCCGTACAGACCATATCGCCCGCACGGACACCGTTGCAGTTCCCGTCGGGATCTCCGGTCAGGGAATCGACTCTGCCCTGCACGATCTCCACGCCGAGGCGCTGCATTTCACAGTGCAGCGTTTCCACGATCTCCGCCGCCTGATCGCTCACGGGAAAGACACGATTGCCCCGTTCCGTTTTGAGCGCAACGCCGAGATCTTCAAAAAACGCCATGACATCCTGCGGAGAAAATGTCGCAAACGCACTGTACAGAAACCGTCCGCCGTGGGGGATATTTGCCAGAAGTGTTTCCCTGTCGCAGTTGTTGGTGAGATTGCATCTGCCCTTTCCGGTGATGCGCAGTTTTCTGCCGATGCGGTCGTTCCGTTCGATGACCGTGACCGAATCGCCCAGCCTTGCCGCCTGTATCGCTGCAAAGCATCCGGCAGCCCCGCCGCCGACAATGATCGTTTTCATGACTGCCCCTCCTGTCTCTGCGGTACGCAGTGCAAAGCGCCGTTCTCATAGAGATAGGCAAGATTTCCCTGTTCTGCGGTGATCTGCACCTGCGCTCCCGCCGCTTTGAGGCGTTCGAGCGTTTCGGGTGACGGATGACCGTAGTCGTTATTCTTCCCGCAGGAGATCGCCGCAAACTGCGGACTGACCGCTTGCAGGAAGGCTTCCCCCGTGGCGTACTGACTGCCGTGATGTCCGACCTTGAGCAGATCGGCTTTCAGTTCGGGGTGACGTTCGAGAAGTGCTTCCTCCTCGTCTTTTTCGAGATCGCCCGTAAACAGGCAGACCGCTGACTCATACTGCACCCGCAGCACAAGTGAAGTATTGTTCAGATCGGAAGGCGCTGCCGTTTCAGCGGGGGCAAGCACCTCCACCTGTGCCTTGCCGAGGGTGAAGCTGTCGCCGTCGTGCAGTGTGATGCGTTCTGCGCCGGAATCCTGTACGGCTTTGGTGTAGCTCTGATATGCCACATCGTCAGGCAGCAGCGTTTCGGGCGTTTGCGGCTCTGCGACCTTGAGAATTTTCCGTGCCTTGCAGACCTCCGCAAAGCCGCCGATGTGGTCAAAATGCAGATGTGTCGTCACCGCATATTCGAGATCGGTGACACCGAGCAGACCGAGGGCATTGGCAGCCGCCTTGCCGCCGGAAGCATCACCGCTGTCGATGAGCATGGCATGACCGTCCGCAAGGACAAGAATGCTGTCGCCCTGCCCCACATCCAGTATATGCACCTGAAACGGCGCATCTGAACGGACGACTGACTGAAGCTGTTTGGTGCGCATTCTGCCGCTGACAAGCGCAGCGACCATGAGCAGAGCAATAACGATGCCGTAGATCAGTTTATTCTTTGCTTTGGGGTCTTGTGGGATCTTGCGTCCCTTTGGCTGTCCGAACACGGGAAGCCTCCTTACTATAAATTGTCAAAATATACAAGGTTGCGGGCTGGTATTGGGGGCTGCTCGCCCCCCTCGGCAGGGCGGTGATCGCCCTGCACCCACATCGTTTTTATGCATTCTGACAGTTCATGCTCATTTATACTTCTTATTTCATTTTACGCAGCTTGCGTTCATTAAGCTGCTCTTTGGTAATCATGACCTTGCGGGGCTTTGCGCCCTCGTAGGGACCGATCACGCCCATTTTTTCCAGCTCATCCATAATGCGTGCCGCACGTCCGTAACCGAGACGCAGACGGCGCTGCAAATTGCTGGTAGAAGCCTGTCCCGCAGCCACAACGACTTCGATCGCCTGATCGATAAGATCGGCATCTTCGTCGATTTCCGGCTCTTCCTGCGGAGCGCCGCCGCCGGATTTTTCCTCTGGTGTCTGCACGGTGAGCTGATCGACAGCCTGAATAATGCTCTCGTCGTATTCGCTCTGGGACTGTTCCTTGATGAAACTTACCACCCGTTCGATCTCCTCCGTGGACACATAGCAGCCCTGTACACGCAGGGGCTTTGGCTGTCCGTTCGGAAGATAGAGCATATCGCCGTTGCCGAGGAGCGTTTCTGCGCCGCCCGTATCGAGGATGACACGGGAGTCGATCTGTGCCTTGACGGAAAGTGCGATACGGCTCGGAATATTCGCTTTAATCAGACCTGTGATGATGTTCGTGGTCGGACGCTGTGTGGCAATGATGAGGTGCATTCCCGCAGCACGGGCAAGCTGTGCCAGACGGCAGATGGCATCTTCGACTTCCTTGGAAGCGGTCATCATCAGCTCGGCAAGCTCATCAATACAGATCAGGATCTGGGGCATCTTGGTCAGTTCGGGATTCTTTTTGCAAAGCGTATTGAACTCACCGAGATTACGCACACCGTTTTCAGCGAAAATATCATAGCGTTTGAGCATTTCCTGTACTGCCCAGTTGAGCGCACCGGCAGCCTTTTTCGGGTCGGTGACAACGGGAATGAGCAGATGCGGGATACCGTCATACACACGGAACTCTACGATTTTCGGGTCAATCAGAATGAGCTTGACCTCATCGGGTGTTGCGTGGTAGAGGATACTCATAATAATGGAGTTGGTGCAGACGGATTTACCGGAACCTGTCGCACCGGCGATAATCATATGGGGCATCTTGGCAATATCGCCAATGATGACGTTGCCCGCAATATCCCTGCCGACACCGAATGTCAGCTTGCTCTTGCTCTCGCTGAACTTCTTGGACTCGAGCAGTTCACGCAGGGAAACGGTATCTCTGTGGGAGTTTGGCACTTCGATGCCGACAGCGGGCTTGCCGGGAATGGGCGCTTCGATACGAACGCCTTCGACCGCAAAATTCAGCGCAATATCATTGGAAAGGCTCGTAATGCGGGACACCTTGACCCCGGCAGCCGGCTGCACCTCATAGCGGGTAACAGACGGACCACGGGCGATATTGGTAATGCGGGCATCGACGTTGAAGCTCTTGAGGACTTCCTGAAGCAGATCGGCTTTCTCACGCAGTTCCTGACCCGAACCGGGGTCATTGGCGTGGCTCTTGCCGGGGTTGAGAAAATCCAGCTCAGGCATCTGATAGGGGCGTTCCGTACTGCGGGACTGTTCTGCCTGCTGTGCGATTTCACCTGCGATCTCCAGCATTGCTTCAAGGCGTTCATCTTCCTTGGTTCGCTTTTTGGGAGCAGGTTCTTTTTTCTGTCTGGACGGTTTTTCCGCGATCGGTTCTTCCTCAGCGGTTGCCTGACGGATCATCTCCTCAAGTTCCGGGTCGGGTTCAGGTTCGGGAATCGGCTCAGGAACGGGCGGTGCAGTCGGTTCTGGCAGCGGAATGTCGAACAGATCCTGTTCGGGAACAGATTTCGGGGGTGCAGGCAGGATCTCTTCCTCCATCGGAATATCGATCAGGAACTGCGGTTTGCTTTCTTCCTTGCGCAGTTTTTTAGGCTGTCGTCGGGTCATAGCGATTGCCTCCTGCTCGGTGCGCTGGGCAAAATCCTCTTCCTCCTGTTCCATCTCCTCCATGAATTCCAGTTCATCCCTGCTCTCCTGAAAATAATCACGGACACGCCGTGCAGGGGTGGAGACCATATATAAAAACTGAGAAAGCGTTTTCTTGCTCATCAGCATCACGCTGACAAACAGGAGCAGACAGATGATGATTTTAGAACCCGCATCACCGAACAGCTTTTGCAGCGGATATGCCACGATGCTGACGATACCGCCGCCTGTCCATGTCAGACCTTCTTCATACAGTGTACGGATGGATTCGTCCAGCGGGAGATCCTGCAAGCGTCCCCTGCCGGTCATGATCTCAATGAAACCACTCAGAAAAACCGTCAGTACCACGACCGTAATGCTGTGCCGCAGAATACGGGAAGGTGTTTCGTCCTTATCGAGACGGACGGCAATATAACAGAGGGACGGCGGGATCAGAAGAAGCGGCAGCCCGAAGAACCCTTTCAGGGCTTTGTGCAGTGCCAGCCACCCGCTGCTCCCCTTGACAAATGCCAGCAGAAGCACGAGAATGGCAATCGCAAACAGAATGATCGCCCGTGTCTGATTTACCGGTACCCCGGCGGGGGGCGGCGCAGACTGTTTGGGCGGATCTTTCTTTGCGGGTTTTGATGTACTTTTTGCGGAAGAATTACTGTTTTTCTTTTTCTCTGCCAAGGGGATCTCCTTTCTGTTCTTCCTTGTGTCCTGTTTATGTAAACGGCGATCACTCGCCGTAGTTCAGCTTTCCGGATTGTCCGGATACCGTGCCGGTGACGACTCGATGAGCTGATAGAGAGCCTCCAGCGCATCGCTGAGACTTCCCATCGCATCAATCAGACCGAGTTTCACCGCCTGCTCACCGGACAGCACCGACCCGACATCGGTTGCAAGCTCATGGGGATTCATCATGAGTTCCCGCAGCTTTTCCTCCGTCATGCGGCTATTGCGTGTGACGAAGGAAATGATCCTGTCCTGCATACGGTCAATATAGTGCAGACTTTGCGGCACGCCGAGCATCATGCCGTTCATGCGGACGGGGTGAACCGTCATGGAAGCAGACGGCACAATAAAAGACCGCTTTGCACTGCAAGACAGCGGCACGCCGATCGAATGCCCGCCGCCGACAACAAGTGAAACGGTGGGAGTCTGCATTCCTGCGATGAGTTCGGCAAGGGCAAGTCCCGCCTCGACATCTCCGCCGACCGTATTGAGGATGATAAGCAGACCTTCCACGCTTCTGTCCTGTTCCACAGCGACCAGTGCGGGAATGATATGCTCATACTTGGTTGTTTTATTGCGTGCGCTGAGGACATAATGCCCCTCGATCTGTCCGATCACCGTCAGGCAGTGAATGAGGTGTTTTGCGTCCTGTGCCTCGCAGGTGACGGGTTTTTCGATGATCTCCGGTTCAACGGGCAGATCATCGGACAATTCCTCAGGCTCACCTGCCTCCTGCGGCAGCGGCTCTCCGGTATCAATTTCCATATCCGATTCCTCCTTTTCTGTACTCTACAGGCAGTATGCCGCAAACAGGCAGAATTATCCCTTCTGCGGAGAAATCATATATCTCTATTATAGCACATTTCCGCAAATTGTCAAGTGGGCTGTGCGACAGAAAGACTGTACAGCGCAGGCTGCACAGTCTTTCACGGATTATTCCTGAACGTAAGCCTCCAGCACCCTGCCGATGTACATTTTGTGCATGGCATCCTTGCTGTAGAATGCGTCGATAACGGACGCATCTGCAAATTCTGAGGCACTGAGCATCTGGGAATACATCTTCTCGCAGACCAGAACCAATTTTGCCTCTGCGAACGCAGGCGCACCGCCGAGGGTCACGGGAGTCAGTCCTGTTTCTGCGATTTTATCGGTATCCCGTCCGGAATGGCTGCCGCAGAAGCTCAGTGCCTTGCGGTATTCTTCCGGAAACACGCTGATCGTGAAGGAATTGCCGCCTTCCAGATAGCCGAACGTATGGCGGGACGTGCGGACATATGCGGTCACGGACGGCACATTCCAGATCACGCCCATAGCGCCCCATGAGCAGGTCATGGTATTGAAGTTGTCCGGTGTGCCTGCGGTCAGCAGGAACCAGTCCTTTCCGATGGTCGTGAACGGATTGCAGGTCAGTTCACTGGTAGATTTCCTGATAAATGCCATATGATATCATCCTTTCCGATTCATCACAGCAGACCTCTGCGTTCTTTTCCATGCTATGCAAAAGCAGCAGCGGACAGAACCGCTGCTGCATGAAATTATTCCTCTGTGGGGAGATCAGCAGTCAGTGCTTCGATCTCACGCTCGTCGAAATCGAATTCCAGCTCCTCGCCGCAGTTCGGGCAGACTGTCTCGCCCTCTTCGAGGGTACGCTCATCAAGCAGGATGCACTTGCCGCAGGTGGGACATACTGTCTCATACTGCTCATCGTCCTCCTCGTCGTACAGATCCTCGAAACGGCAGGAACCTTCCTCGCCGTCCTCGTCGTCAAGAAGTGTCTCTTCGAGATCGCCGAGATCCTCATCGAGAATATCGCAAAGTTCTTCCAGTTCTGCGACTCTGTCCTCCAGCTCCTCGTTTCGCTTTACAAGCGCTTCGATCGCATCGCAGATGGCATACAGCACTTTGCCGTCCTTGGAATTTTTGTCCACGTCCTGCCCATCAAGCAGACCTTTCAGATATGCTAACTTATCCATAGGGAAACCTCCGTTCAAAAGGACTTATGCACGCTCCATGTACTCGCCGGTTCTGGTGTCGATGCGGATCATCTCGCCCTCGTCGATGAACAGCGGCACACGGATCTCTGCGCCTGTTTCCAGTGTAGCGGGCTTGGTTGCATTGGTAGCGGTATCGCCCTTGAAGCCGGGATCTGTCTGTGTTACCTGAAGCTCAACGAAGTTGGGCGGCTCAACGCCGAACACATCGCCCTTATAGGACAGCACCTTGCAGATCATCTCTTCCTTGACGAACTTGAAGCTGTCGCCGAGCTTGTCAGCGCTGATCGGGATCTGCTCATAGGTTTCCAGATCCATGAAGTAATACAGATTGCCGTCATTATAGCTGTACTGCATATCCTTGCGCTCAACGTAAGCGGTCGGGAACTTTGCGGTCGGGTTGAAAGACTGCTCCACAACGGAACCTGTGATGATGTTCTTATACTTGGTGCGGACGAACGCAGCGCCCTTGCCGGGCTTTACGTGCTGGAACTCCACGACCTGAACGACCTGACCGTCCAGCTCGAATGTGACACCGTTTCTGAAATCGCCTGCTGTAATCATAAAATAAACCTCCGTAATGTCTTTATCCGTCGTGTACGGATGTACACGGTAACACAATTATATTTTATCATAAAAGGCGGAATTTGTCAAGTCTTTTTTTCGGTCAGAGGCAATGCAGTGTATTGTCAATGCCCGTGATCGTGCGGCAGCCTGTTTCCGTGATCTCCACAAAATCCTCAATGCGCACGCCGAACCTGCCCGGCAGGTAGATTCCCGGCTCAATGGTGACGACATTTCCCGCCTCCATCGGCGTTTCCCTTGACTGTGCGGCGACGGGAAATTCGTGAATTTCCAGTCCCACGCCATGCCCCAGCGAATGGCCGAAGGCATCGCCGTAGCCAGCCGCTGCGATCACGTCACGGGCAGCCGAATCAAGCTGACGGCCTGTAATGCCTGCTCTTGCCGCCGAACGTGCGGTATCCTGTGCTTTTCTGACAATCTCATAGACCTGCCGCATCTCTTCGGAAGGTTCCCCCATGCAGACTGTGCGGGTCATATCGCTGTGATAGCCGTCCACGGTTGCGCCGAAGTCCATCAGCACGAAATCCCCTTTCTGTATCACCCGTTCATCGGGAACGCCGTGCGGCATGGAAGTGTGCGCACCTGTCAGCAGAATGGTTTCAAAGGACAGATTTTCCGCACCGAGTCTGCGCATACGGAAATCGAGATCAATGGCAGCGTCACGCTCCTTCATGCCGGGAGAGAGGACGGAGAGCAGTCCCGAAAGCGCTTCTTCTGCAATGCGCTGTGCCGCCGTGAGCTTTTCGATCTCGTCGGGTGACTTGACCGTGCGCAGGTCATAGAGCGCCTGACTGAGTGTGTTATCCGTGAGGAACTCCACGTTTCCGATTTTCCTGAACCCCTCTGCCCGTGCCAGCGTGAGTGTCATGGATTCAAGTGCGCAGGTTCTGACATTGTGATAGCGGAAAATTTCGGAAAGTTGTCGGAATAATGCCTGTTCCTGTTCGATAACGGTGCAGTGTCTGACGGTCTGTCTTGCCGCTTCGATGTAGCGGGAGTCGATGACGAGAACTGCCTCTTCGGGAAAGACCAGAACAAAGCCTGCCGAGGATTTCATGCCGGTCAGATAGCGGCGGTTGATGTCGTCCGTGATGAGGGCGCAGTCTGCTTTGCCTGCGAGTTTTGCCTGCAGTTTTTCAATACGGCTTTTCATTTCGTCATCTCCTCCAATGCACGGATACCCAGATCATAGCTCATCAGCCCGAAACCGGAGATACTCCCCTTGCAGACGGGAGCGATCACAGAATGGGAACGGAACGCATCCCGTGCGAAAATATTGCTGATATGAACTTCAATGACGGGAATCCTGATTGCCTTGATCGCATCGGCAATGGCATAGCTGTAATGCGTATACGCCCCTGCATTGAGGACAACGCCCGCAAATTCCGTGCGGCTTGCATGGAGCTTGTCGATGAGTATGCCTTCATGATTTGACTGGAACACTTCCGCCTCCAGTCCGAGAGAAGCGGCAAATTCGACCAGATGGGCATTGAGTGTCTCAAAGTTCGTATCGCCGTAGATTCCCGGCTCACGTTCACCGAGCAGATTCAGATTCGGACCGTGCATGATGAGAATTTTCTTAGCCATCATCATTTCTCCTTATAATAAGATTTTGGCAGGAACGGCAGTTCCAGAATGCGTTTGATGCGGATAAAGGTCTGCTTCTTCCACGACTCCTTCGCCATGGGAGCGACATAGATGCTGCGGCAGCCGAACAGATTCGCACCGAGAATATCCGTATAGAGCTGGTCGCCCACAGCGCAGACCTCATGCTTTGAGAGCCGCATTTCCGCCGCCGCCTGTGCAAAGCCGCTGCGCAGGGGCTTGTTGGCATCGCAGACGCAGCGGATGCCCAGCACTCTGGAAAACGGTTCGACCCGAGGCGGGTGATTATTGGACACAAGGCGCATCCGAATGCCGTTTTTCTTCATGTCGGCGATCCACTGCTGCACACCTGCGGCGGGCGTGGGATTGTCGTGGGTTGTCAGGGTATTGTCGATGTCAAGCATCAGTCCCCGAATGCCCATGCTTTTGAGAAGCTCCGGCGTGATGTCGCAAACGCTGCGGAGCGCAATTGTCGGATGAAGCAAAATTCCACCTCCGTAAATAAGCAAAGGACATACCGAAGTATGTCCTTGCAGTCACGCTATTAATACTTGCGCTTACGAGCAGCCTCGGACTTCTTCTTGCGCTTTACCGAGGGCTTTTCGTAGTGTTCTCTTTTACGAACCTCAGCGATCACGCCGTCCTTTGCGCAGGATCTCTTGAAACGCTTGAGCGCGGTGTCGAGAGACTCGTTTTTGCCAACACGTACTTCTGCCACTTAAATTTTCCCTCCCTTTGTCACCAAGACAGAGGTTCTATCCCCGGTTTATCAGAGCGCAGAGCGCCCGGACAGTCCCCGCTTTGGATAGTCTATACTTACTTCCCGTTCGGAAAGAAAGCTGCACCCTTCATGGAAACAGATTGCTGTCAGTAAAGCTGTCGAAATTCTTTACATTAAGCATAAATCAATTATAGCATGAAGGAACGGATTTGTCAATAGTAATTTGTAATTGTTCTCAATTTTGTCATTTTACGACAAAATTAACAAGCTTATTTTGTACATAAATCTCCTTGATGAGCTGTTTTCCTTCGAGAAGTGCAGCGATCTTGGGATCTGCCTTTGCCTGTGCCAGCACGTCTGCCTGTGCAGCGCCGGCGGGAACATTCAGCTTCGTCTTGACCTTGCCGCAGATCTGCACCACGATCTCAACAGTCTCATCCACGCAGAGCGCCTCGTCATAGACAGGCCACTTCTGCTCGTTGAGAACGCCGCCGAAGCCGTTTGCCTCGTAGATCTCCTCGGTGAGGTGCGGTGCGAACGGGTTGAGCAGAACTGTCAGCGTGCGCAGTTCGGCACGGTTGATGCTGCCGGTGACATAAATATCATTGACAAGCGCCATCATCGCTGCGATTGCCGTGTTGAATTTCAGGGACTCGATGTCCTCGGAGACTTTGCGGATGGTCTTGTGAAATGCAGATTCCAGCTCAGGACGGTACGCATCGCCGTTTGTGAGCATATCCTGCAATGCCCATACTCTGTCGAGGAAGCGCTTGCAGCCCTTGATGGAATTGGTACTCCACGGTGCTGCTTTTTCAAAATCGCCGACAAACATTTCATACATGCGCAGGGTATCCGCGCCGTACTGCCGGATGATATCATCCGGGTTGATGACATTGCCGCGGGACTTGGACATTTTTTCACCATTTTCGCCGAGAATCATACCGTGGGAGGTACGCTTCATATAGGGTTCTTTCGTGGTCACAGCGCCGATGTCATACAGGAACTTATTCCAGAATCTGGAATAGAGCAGATGCAGCGTGGTATGCTCCATTCCGCCGTTGTACCAGTCTACGGGCATCCAGTAGTTAAGAGCCTCTTTGGAAGCGAGTTCCTTGTCGTTGTGGGGATCGCAGTAGCGCAGGAAGTACCACGAAGAACCCGCCCACTGGGGCATCGTATCCGTTTCACGCTTGGCAGGGCCGCCGCAGCAGGGGCAGGTGGTATTGATGAAGCTCTCCAGTGTGGAAAGCGGAGATTCGCCGTTGTCGGTGGGCATATAGCTCTCAACTTCAGGGAGTGTCAGCGGCAGCTCTTCTTCGGGAATTGCAACCCAGCCGCACTTCTCGCAGTTGACCAGCGGAATGGGTTCGCCCCAGTATCTCTGACGGGAGAACACCCAGTCACGCAGCTTGAAGTTGACTTTTCTGTGACCCTTGCCTGTCTCTTCCAGCCAGTCCTTGATCTTCACCTTGGCATCTTCCACGGAAAGACCTGTCAGGAAACCGGAATTGACCATCACGCCGGTGGCGCAGTCGGTGAAAGCGGCTTCCTCTATGTTGCCGCCCGCAACGACCTCGACCATGGGAATGCCGAATACTTTTGCGAACTCCCAGTCGCGTTCATCGTGAGCAGGAACAGCCATGATCGCACCGGTACCGTAGCTCATCAGAACATAATCGGAAATGAAGATCGGGATCTCCTGTCCGTTGACGGGATTGACGGCTTTCACGCCTTCGAGTTTCACGCCTGTCTTGTCCTTGTTCATCTCGGTGCGGTCGAAATCGGACTTCTTGGCAGCCTTCTCCTGATATGCACGGATCTCGTCCATATTGGTGAGCTGATCCGCCCACTTGCCGATCATGGGATGTTCAGGGGCAATGACCATATACGTTGCACCGAAGAGAGTATCGGGACGTGTGGTATAGACAGTCAGGGTGTCACCTGTTGTTGTTTCAAAATCGACTTCTGCGCCCTCGGAGCGTCCGATCCAGTTGATCTGTGTGGTCTTGATGCGGTCGAAATAGTCCACCTCTGCCAGATCGTCAATGAGCTTCTGTGCATACTCGGTGATTTTCAGCATCCACTGGCTCTTGACCTTGCGGACGACCTCACCGCCGCAGCGTTCGCAGCAGCCGCCGACAACTTCCTCGTTGGCGAGTACGACCTTACAGGACGTACACCAGTTGACAGCCATTTCCTTCTTATAAGCAAGACCGTGCTTGAAGAGCTGGAGGAAGATCCACTGTGTCCACTTGAAGTAATTCGGGTCGGTGGTATTGACTTCTCTGTCCCAGTCGAAAGACAGACCGATGGCTTTGAGCTGTTCCTTGAAGTGGGCAACGTTCTTCTCTGTGACCAGTGCGGGGTGGATCTTATTCTTGATGGCAAAATTTTCCGTGGGCAGACCAAACGCATCCCATCCCATGGGGAACAGGACGTTATAGCCTTCCAGACGGCGTTTTCTGGCGACGATATCCATTGCCGTATACGGACGGGGGTGTCCGATGTGCAGACCCTGACCGGACGGATACGGGAACTCTACCAGCGCATAGAATTTCGGCTTGGAATAGTCATTATCCGCATGGAAGGTATTATGTTCCTCCCAGTACTTCTGCCATTTGGCTTCGATCTTGGCGTAATCATACTTCTGACTCATTGGTTTCTGATCCTTCTTTCAAATAATATACACAAGTCGTGACAGCAGGTTCACCGTTCCTTACTGCTGTTCATGTAGGCTTCCACGTCCTTGCTGCAAAACAGGACAGCCGCCGCACCGACATCGAGGATACCCTCTGCAAGGTAGATCCATGTGCCGGGCAGACCGTGGAGATTGTCTTTCAGGTGGAACAGGCAGACGATGATGAGTGCCGCACCCACGATCCAGCGTCCCTTGACAATACGGCAGATCAGAACGCCTGCCAGCACTGTCATGACGATGAGATTCATAACGCTCTCTGCACCGAATCCCAGAAAGAGATTCAGAACCGACTTGGCAAGCAGATAGATGCAGATGACGAGAATGATTTGCTTTCCGTTTTTCTCCATCTTACTCGCCTTCCTTGACGAGGTAGGCGCTGATGTCTACTTCCTGTGCATCTGCCCAGAGCTGTTCGAGGCGGTAGAAATCGCGTGTTTCCTGATAGAACACATGAACGATCACATCGTTATAGTCAAGGATATACCAGTTGGAACCGGGCATACCCTCACGGTGATGCGGTTCTTCACCCTGCTGAGACATCTGGAACTCTGCTTCCTCTGCGAGGGTTCTGGTGTGGGTAGTGCTGTTGCCGTTGGCGATGACGAAATAGTCACCGAGAATGGTCAGATCCGTCACTTTCAGCACACGGATATTTTCTCCGCGCTTGGCATCGAGTGCGCGGACGATGACTTTGAGTTTTTCCTCTGCGGTCAATACGATCACTCCTTATATAATGATAATTTTCAATAATAGTCAGTCTGTCCCTGCGATCTCATCGCTTTCTGACAAACGAGTTACTGGAAATGTCCCTTGTAATAGTCGTTGAGATTGGGAACGGCTTCGTTCATATTCTCATCCACGTCCTGAAGGCTTCCGCCG
>JAILPP010000070.1 GCA_024699425.1 Oscillospiraceae bacterium
ACCACCCCGAAGGACCGTATGAAGATGTCCTCGGCAAGCCCCTCTGCGGTCCGAACTGGAATTACATCGACCCGACCGTTATGATCGACGATAACGGGCAGGCGTGGCTCATGTTCGGCAACCCCACCTGCTACTATGTCAAGCTCAAAGAGGACATGGTCACGCTTGACGGCGAGATCAAAGAATTTAACATGAACTTCGATGCTTTCGGTCCGTGCTACAAGGAAGGCAGAACCTGCGCCTACGGTGAAGGACCGTGGATCTGTAAGCACGGCGACCTGTATTATCTGGTCTATGCGGCGTTTGTCGGCAAGGATGACGGCGAGAGCATGGCATATGCAACAGGTCCTTCCCCGACAGGTCCGTGGACGTATCGGGGTCAGATCCAGAAAGGCTCCAACTGCTTCACCATTCACGGCGGCATTGTGGATTTCAAGGAGCATTCCTACTACTTCTACCACATGAACGGTCTGCCCGGCGGCGGCGTGTTCAACCGCAGTGCGGCGTGTGAGGAGTTCACATTCAACCCCGACGGTTCGATTCCCGAAATTGCTTCCACCAAGACGGGTCCGAAACAGCTTGAAACCGTCAATCCCTATGAACGCATGGAAGCCGAAATGATGAGCTGGTCAGAGGGCATCCAGACCGAGAAGATCAAAGCGGGCACACTGGCGATCGGTTTCATTCAGAAAGGCGATTACGTCAAGGTCAGCGGCGTGGACTTCGGCGAGGGTGCGGATAAGTTCATTGCAAGCGTTGCCTCTGCGGGCAGCGGCGGCATGATCGAAATTCACCTTGATGCCAAGGACGGTCCCGTTGTCGGTACTGCCAAAGTCCCCGTGACAGGCGACTGGCAGGAATGGACGGAAGTGGAAGGCAATGTCGCAGGCGCAAAGGGCATTCATGATGTTTATTATGTATTCAACGGCGGCGACAGCTACCTGTTCAACGTGGACTGGTGGAAATTCGAGGGCGCAGGCACGCTCCCCACTGAGCCTGAAATGGAAGTCACTCCCGGTGATGTCAATGCAGATGATTCGGTAGATGTATTCGATCTGGGACTTGCCAAGTACGGTGTCCTGAAAGGCTTCACGGACAAAGCCGCCGAAAAGGCAGCCGATTTCAACAAGGACGGCAAGGCAGACCTGCTTGACCTGATCGGCATGACCAAGTTCCTTCATCACAGCAGCACCTCCCCTGCCCCGACAGAACCCCCGACAGATGAACCCCCGCAGCCCGCAAAGGCAATGAGCATGGAAGAATTTACCGCACAGTGTCAGGCGAAAATGGCAGATCACGAACCCGACGAAGCCCGTGCCGAACAAGCAGGCGTACAGTACGGTACCGTAAAATCGGGAACGTACTTCTCCACGACCTGCAACCGTGAAAAGCCCTATAATATCCTGCTCCCCGCAAACTATGACCCTGCGAAGAAGTACCCTGTTCTCTACTGTATGCATGGCTACTGGGAGAATCAGGACAGAATGATTATCAAGGGCAATGGTACGATGTATACCCGTCAGATCATCGGCAACGCCATCGCTGCGGGTGAGGCAAAGGAAATGATCGTGGTATTCCCCTACATCTATTCGAGTGCCACGCAGGACGGCTGCTCCGGCATGGATGCGGCGAACAATGCGGCGTATGATAATTTCATCAACGACCTGACCGTTGACCTGATGCCGCACATCGAAAAGACGTACAGTGTCAAGACAGGCAAGGACTACACGGCGATCACAGGCTTCTCCATGGGCGGACGTGAGGCGCTGCAAATCGGTCTGAATCTGCCCGACAAGTTCGGCTACATCGGCGCAATGTGTCCCGCACCGGGCGTGGAAGATGCCTACAAGGGCGAATTTAAGTTTGAAAGCGGAAAAGAGCCGTATCTGGTCATGATTACCGCAGGCGGCAACGATCAGACCGTTTACGACACCCCCAAGCCCTACCACGAGAAATTCGAGAAGAACGGCGTACCGCACATCTGGCATTACTACATGGCAGGCTATCACGGTGATAACTCCATTCATGCGCACCTGTACAACTTCTGCCGTTTCGTATTTCAGGCAACAGACTAAAATATACAAGGCGACGGGCTGGTATTGGGGGGCTACTCGCCCCCACCCCCCTCGGCATAAGCAGACAGCCAGCGAGGAACGAGCGCGGCTGGTCGCTTATACAGAGTAGGGCGGTGACCGCCCTGCACCCGCAATGTTTTTGTACATTTTGACAGTCCATGTGCATTGATCGTAAAAAAGCCCCTGACCAGATTGGTCGGGGGCTTTCTTTATGGGTTGACTATGGGAAATTACTCGCTTTCGCTGTTCTGGCTGACCCATGTGCCGGAACTGTTCAGACCGTAAATATCCCCCGTGGCGATCACCCATGCGACCGAACCGGGCAGCCAACTGCTGTCCGCAGTCGGAAGATCGGCGGCGGCATCACAGCGGACTTCCACGATCTTTTTGGATGTCCCGTCCGTGAACTGAATGTGCTTCTGATCGGATACGATATAAGCCATACGAATCCCTCCTGATTTGTTGTACGGAATGCTCCGTCACAGCCGTTGAAAAAAAGCGCCTTTTTTGCACAGCACGGTACAATCTTCACAAATCTTTTTCGTGGGGAACATGGGGAACATTGGGGAACATCATGTTCCCCGCATTTAAGGGCTGTATATAGCCGTTTTCTGACCCTTGGGGAACTGGGGAACAAAAAACAGATATCAATGATACAGAAAAAACTTTTCCCTGAAATCCGTTTCAGAATATTTTTCTATATACACAATGCATATTTCCGAAAAATGTTCCACAGTTCCCCACGCATGAAAAAGCACGCAACACAGCCATTATTCATCCCTGATTCCGGGGAACATCATGTTCCCCGAAACATACAGCTCCCAAAAACGCTTGATTTTTGTTGGAAAATATGATATACTATACATAAACTGTCATACACACAAGGAGGAATCCCATGAACTACACACTTGACTGGAATCACTACCTCCGCACAGCGGCGCAGGCGGCTGCGGAGGGCATTGTCATGCTGCGGAACGAAAATCACGCCCTTCCCCTCCCCAAAAATGAGGAAGTCGCCGTATTCGGGCGCATTCAGCTCCACTACTACAAAAGCGGCACAGGTTCGGGCGGCATGGTCAACGTGTCCAAAGTGACGGGCATTCTTGACGGACTGCTCGAAGCGGGCGTTCCTGTCAATCAGAAACTGCTCGACATCTACAAGGCGTGGGACGCTGCCAACCCCTTTAACACCGGCACGGGCTGGGGTGCGGAACCGTGGTCACAGAAGGAAATGCCCCTCACCGAAGAGATCGTGAAAGAGGCGGCGGCAAGTTCCCGCACGGCTCTCGTCATCATCGGCAGAACCGCAGGCGAGGAACAGGACAACCGCATGGAGGAAGGCTCGTTCCTGCTCACGCAGACCGAAACTGAGATGCTCCGCCTGACACGGGCGCATTTCGGGCGTGTCGTGGTGCTGCTCAATACGGGCAACATCATGGATATGTCATTCGTGGAAGAGTACCACCCCGATGCCGTGCTTTACGTCTGGCAGGGCGGCATGGTCGGCGGCACGGGAACTGCCATGGTGCTGACAGGCGCAGTCTCCCCAAGCGGCAAGCTGCCCGATACCATTGCCCATCATATCAGGGATTATCCGAGTCACGCCAATTTCGGCGGCAGGGACGGCAATTGCTACGCCGAGGATATTTATGTCGGCTATCGCTATTTTGAGACATTCGCAAAGGAGAAAGTCCTGTATCCGTTCGGGTTTGGTCTGAGTTACACGACGTTTTCGATTCAGGCAGAACCCGCTTCCCCGTCCGAACTGACCGTCACCGTCACCAACACGGGAAATTATGACGGAAAAGAAGTCGTACAGCTCTACTGCGAAGCCCCGCAGGGAAAACTCGGCAAGCCCCTGCGTGTGCTGATCGGATTCGCCAAGACCCGCACCCTCGCCCCCGCCGAGAGCGAAACGCTACGCATCGTCTACAAGCTCCCGCTTTCCTACGATGACAGCGGCGTGACGGAGCATCGGTTCTGCTACGTCCTCGAAAGCGGCGACTATAAGCTTTACGTCGGAAGTGATGTCCGCAGCGCCGTGTATGTCACCACAGATCATCTCCCCGAAACCCGCATCGAACGGCAATGCAGACAGGCAATGGCTCCCGTCACAGCGTTCCGCCGTATCAAGCCCGCTGCGGACGGGGACGCATTCCGTGTCGAGTATGAGGACGTGCCCCTGAATGCGGTCGATGAAGTGCAGCGCCGTCTGGAAGCGCTGCCCTCTCCCCTGCCCCCTGCGGAGCGTGCCGTGACGTTTGCGGATGTTTACGAAGGCAGGGCAACGGCGGAGGAACTCGTTTCCACTTTCACAGATGACGAACTCTGCGCCATCGCCCGTGGTGAGGGCATGAATTCGCCCCGTGTCACACCCGGCACGGCATCGGCATTCGGCGGGGTCTGCGATTCCCTCGAAGCCAGGGGCATTCCTGCCTGCTGCTGTTCTGACGGTCCGTCCGGAATGCGCCTCGACTGCGGCACCAAGGCATTCAGCCTGCCCAACGGCACGATGCTTGCCTCGACATTCAACCGTCCGCTTCTGCGGGAACTCTTCTTTGACGTGGGCATGGAAATGACTGCCAATCAGGTGGACTGCCTGCTCGGACCCGGCATGAATATCCACCGTCACCCCCTGAACGGGCGCAATTTCGAGTATTTCTCCGAAGACCCCTATCTGACAGGACAGCTCGCCGCCGCCGAACTTCAGGGTCTGCATCAGGCAGGCGTGGAGGGTACGGTCAAGCACTGCTGCGGCAATAATCAGGAGACAAGACGACATTTTTATGATTCTGTCGTTTCCGAACGTGCGCTGCGGGAAATCTACCTGCACGGCTTTGAAATTGCCGTGAAGGAGGGCGGAGCAAAGTCGATCATGACAACCTACGGCGCTGTGAACGGGCTGTGGACTGCCGGAAATGCCGACCTCTGCACGGAGATCCTGCGCAATGAGTGGGGATTTGACGGTTTCCTCATGACGGACTGGTGGACACACGTCAACGACCGCGGACAGGAGGCTGACCGATCCAATCATGCGGCGATGGTGCGGGCGCAGAATGATGTCTACATGGTCTGCGCCGACTGCCTGACCGAGGCGGACAATATCGCATCGGCACTTGCAGACGGTACTCTGATTCGTGGGGAATTGCAGCGCAACGCTCTGAATGTCCTGCGCTTCGTGCTGAAAACCCACGCAGCAGAGCGAAAAACAGGCAATCCTGCACAGGTGGAAATTCTCAACCGCCCGAAAGAGGAGAGCGAATCTGTCGGTGATGTGCAATTCTGCGACCTGACGGATGATCTGACTTTGCCGATGGACGGCATCTGCACGGACAAGGGAATGACCTACGCGTTCGGGCTTACCGTACTCCAGCCCGGCTGGTATCGTGTCACGCTGACCGGTTCTGCGGAGGGCGGCGAACTGGCACAAGTTCCGATGACCATGTTCAGCATGGGCACGGCAAACGGTACATTCACATGGCGGGGGAACGGAATTTCCACAAGTTTCCGCAAGAAAATCCCGATGTTCTCGCATTTTACAACGTTCCGCCTGTTCTTTGCGCAAAGCGGTCTGCATCTCGAATCCGTTCGGTTTGAACTGGTGCAGCCGGGCATGAAAGTCGAACTGCTCACGGAAAATGATGACGAATCCTGAAAAAATCCCCTTCGGTTTCAAATTGCCGAAGGGGACTTTTTTGCCTGTATACAGCCATAAAAAAGCCGCACCCGACGAATCGGGTGCGGTTCTTGTTGGATTGCGTGAAATTCGGATCTCGCTTACTTCGCAGCATCATCCTTGATCTTAGCATCGAGCGTAGACTGCTTCTCAGCCGTTTCAGGATGTGCGGTTACATAGTCGTCGATTTCCTGGCTGTACTTCGGAAGCGCAGCAGTGCCGAATACATCCTTCCAGAGTTCAGGCATGGACTTGTGTCCTTCCTCACCGGCAGGAGCATTTGTACCGGACTTCGCAGCAAATCTGAAGGTAGAAACAGCGTCAGATGCGTTTACGAAGGACGTTCTCTTACGAGGCTCGCTCGTATCTTCGTTCACGATCTCTTCAGACATGAACTTCGTGATTACATCCTCAACGTTGATGATCTCCTCATTGGCATTTTCCAGACCGAATGTAGTATGCTCTGCATCAATATCGGACAGGAAGAAGGAGAATACTTCCTGAACACCGGTGTAGCCGCCCAGATGGAATCTGTCCTCAGCACCGTAAGCAGTACCGTCAACTCTGCCGGTACCGAATGCAGCCGCAAATCTCAGGATTTCAGTACCGTCCTTTGCGTTGCAGATACCGTCGAGGTTGGTATCGCCCTTAACACCGATGTAAACCTTGGAGGTAAATCCGGAAGTTGCATCGAGAGAAACTACCTTGTCGCCGTCCTTGAAGGTAGCCTTCAGCGGCAGACCTACATAGCAGGCATCCTTGCCCTTTGCAATGTAAGCATCCAGCGGGCAGGTGAAGTCGCCGTCAGCAATAGCAACTGCAAAGTCGGAAACCTTGCCTGTGATCTCTTCCCACTCGTCAGTGTCATTGACTCTGCGGTAGAGCTTTGCGGTTGCAAATACGTCGGTAAACGGTCTCGGATCGTGTGCAAAGCAGAACAGATCCTTACCATTCAGCTCGTACTTGTACTCATCGGGAGCATAAACTCTGATCCAGCCGTTCAGGTACTTGCCGGGGATTACGTTGAACGCTGCCTTGTCTGCATCGCCTGCGTTCATCAGCTCAGGTGCGCTTGCCCAGTTTACGTTGTACAGAGCATATCTTGCACCGGTAGCGTCTACCTTGTCATATACGATGTCACCTGCAAGCGGAACTTCAAAGTCGATCGTATAAACATCAGCAGCCGCAGCCTTTACGCTGGCATTTGCAGCGTTTGTAGCAGCGAACATCAGCTCAGCAGGATTTGCATTGAAGTCAAATGCCTCGTATGCCTTGCCCTTTGCAGCAGCAACTGCTACAGGCAGGTGACCTGCATTATCGGTATTATCAGCCACAACAGCGAGCTTGTTGATGTAGCTGTTGATGCCAACGTCATCGCCCTCAACGCTTACGAGTACAGTAACCTTAGCGTGCTCGTTTGCCTTAGCGGTGATGGTTTCCTGGCTGATATCCCATTCCATGTTCTCAGCGTTGTAATCATCCATGCCGGGAACGCCGGGTGTAGTATCGGACTCGGTTGGAGTAGGCTCCTGTGTCTCAGTCGGAGTAGGCTCCTGTGTCTCGGTCGGGGTAGGCTCCTGTGTCTCAGTCGGGGTAGACTCCTGTGTCTCGGTCGGAGTAGGCTCCTGTGTCTCGGTCGGAGTAGGCTCCTGTGTCTCAGTCGGGGTCTCTTCCTCAGTAGGCTCAGTCGGAATCTGAATCCAGCCGTCAACCTTCTTCGGAACGAGAGTTACCATGTCACCGCTTTCAATGTCCAGACGAGTCCAAACCACATTGTATCTTGTGCCGGGCTTTGCATCATCCGGAACCTTGAACTTCACGGTAAATACAGTGCTGTTGTCCTTAGCGGCATCAGCGTCCTTCTTGGAAGTGAGAGTACCTGCGAAGAGCATATCCGGTACATTCTTCTCGAAGTGGAGCTGTGCATAAGCATCACCTGCATCTGCATCCTGAGCAACAGGACCTTCGTCAACCTTGACACCTGCGATGTAGGAGTTCAGACCTGCCTTATCGCCCTTAACGGTAATCGGGAGATCAACAACCGCACCTGCTGCAACCTCAGTGGTAGCAATGATCCACTCAGCATCGATCTGCTCAATTGCATGATTGGTCGGACCAACAAACTCAGGCGTCGGTTCCTGTGTAGGAGTCTCTTCCTGTGTAGCAGTTGGAGTCTGAGAAGCGGGCTCGGTAGCTGTCGGAGTCTCAGAAACGGGCTTGGTGGCAGTCGGAGTCTCAGAAACGGGCTTGGTATCGGTCTCGGAAGCGGGCGTGGTATCGGTTTCAGAAGTCGGCTGATCCGGCTCGGGAGCCTTTACCTTGATGAAGCCGTTGGACTTCTTCGGAACCAGTCTTTCCATATCGCCGCTGTTGATGATCAGGTCAGTCCACTCTACAGGATAGATCGAACCGTCGATCGCATCATCCGGAACCTTGAACTCGATGTAGAATACATCGCCGGCACCACCGGTAGGTACAAGATCCTTCTTTGCAACGGAAGTACCGCCGAAATACAGGCTGCCCAGATCGCTGACATTATTCTCGAACTTGATGCCATCGTATGCAGAACCGTTCTCAGCGCCGTTAGTCTTCAGCGCCGGATCAGCCTTGATCTGTGCGATATAGCTGTTCAGACCTGTGGTGTCGCCGGTAACGCTTACAGGGAGTTTTACGGTTGCACCGGGTTCAACAACAGTCTCGCCGATCTTCCACTCAGCATCAACGTCCTTGGTTTCCTCAACGAACTTTGTCTCCTCAGGCTCCTTTGCAACGATGGTGATAGAACCTGCCGTTGTCTTGGGAACCAGCGGAACCATTTCGAGGTTGTAGACCTTCAGGTCAGCAAAGTTGAGATTATACTTTGTACCTGCGACTGCATCCTTCGGAACGGTGAAGTTCAGGACAAATACATTGCCGTCGCCGGTAACATTCTTACCGGTGGAAGTATCTGTTGCACCGAAACGCAGTTCAGCAACGTTGCTCCATACAGAGCCCATGCCGTTGAGATTGCCGTCAGATGCCTTGGAAGCTGTCGGACCTGCATCCGCCTTGATCTGTACAGTGTAGCTGTTGAAGCCGACATTGCCCTTTACGAGAACAGGAACTTCCACGGTATCGCCCGCATAGCAGGTAACATCTTCGATATCCCAGACCATATCCACTTCAGAAGGAGCTTCCACCTTATCTGTGGTCTTCGGAATCTCAGTGGGAGCTTCCTTTGTCTCGGTTGCCTTGGTGGGAGCATTGGTTTCTGTTGCAGCAGAAGGCTTCTCGGTCGCTTCCGTCGATGCAGCAGTAGGAGTCTCTACCGGATCAGTTGCCTTGGTATCCGTTTCAGTGGGCTTTGTTTCAGTAGGCTTTGTCTCGGTTTCGGTGGGCTTTGTATCCGTATCTTCCGAGGTCTTATTTGCAATGGTGATCGAGCCGTCAATGGTAGCCGGATTATACTTCACTTCGTTGAAGTCACCAACGATCAGATCAGCAATATTGAACTTGTACACAGTACCGGGCTTTGCATCTTCCGGAGGAACGATATAGAATGTAACGACAGCAGTGCCGTCAGAAACTTTCTTGTTTTCCTTAGTGCCGTTGGAACCGCCGGTAGCACCATCGACCTCGTTGTAGGTGAAGGTATCAAAGCCGTAACCGCCTTCAGCCTGCTCAACCTCAAACTCCCAGCCTAATGCATCCAGACCCTTACCGTCGATCTTGGGAGTAAACTGGTAGCCGTAAGTACCGGGATCCTTGGTGACATAAACGTTGAGTGCAACGCCCATTCTGTCCGGATCATTTGCCGGATCATAGAGAACGTCATCCGCATACCATGTCCAGTCCTTGGCATTCTTCTTGTCCTCCCTGCTCATGGAGCCGGAATCGGACTGTGTATCAGGTTCAGGCGGATCGGTGACCTTCTCGGTAGGCTTTTCGGTGGGCTTAACGGTTTCCTTGGTTTCAGTCGGAGTGGAATCACCAACGATCGTGATAGAACCCTTCTGAACAGCCGGAGTGTAGCGCTTCTCGTTGAAATCGCCGACAAGCAGATTATCCAGATCAATGATAAACTTGTCGCCTACCTTGGCAGATGCCGGAGGAACGAAATAGAACGTTACAACAGCAGTACCGTCAGAAACAGTCTTATTTTCCTTAGTGCCGTTGGAGCCGCCGGTGCTGCCGTCCTCGTCGTTGAAGGTAAAGGTATCAAAACCATAGCCTCCGTCAGTCTGCTCTACATCGAACTCAAAGCCGGACTGTTTCAGACTCTTGCCGTCGATGGTAGGAGTAAACTGGTAGCCGTAAGTACCGGCATCCTTGTGTACTCTGATATTTACCGGAACGCCGAGCCTGTCCGGATCGTCCTTCGGATTGTAGGTCACGTCATCAACAGACCATGTCCACTCGGAAGGAGTAGCCTTGGTTTCGCTGGTCTCAACGGGATCTGTCTCCTTGGCGGGAGTTGCATCCGTGGGATTACTCGGTGTGGTATCCTTATTGGTTTCCTTATCGGTATCCTTTTCGCCTGCAATCGTGATCTTACCGGTCTTGGTAGCAGGAGTTCTCTTGACTTCCAGATAATTACCAACGATCAGATTATCATAGCTGACAATGTATTCCGTACCGGGTGCTGCATTGGCGGGCGGAACGAGATAAAACGTCACAACGGCAGTATTGTCGGGAACAGTCACATCGTCCTTAACTGTATTGGCAGCAGCTACATGACCATTGTCTTTATTAACAGTATACGATCCGAAGTTGTAACCACTCTGCTCATCGTCATCAATTACGAAACCTGCATCCTTTACGGACTTACCATCGATCTTGAGGGAGAACTCATAGCCGTAAGTACCGGGGTCGCCGGAAACAACAGCCTGAACAGCAACATACTCATCGCCGGGGTTGTACACTGCATCGGTAAACGACCAGGTATTTTCACCGGCCTTGGCGTTGATGACAGCCGAATCCGTCATTTTCAGGGCGGAAGCAGGCAGAGAAGACACAGTCATGGATGCGCACATGCAGAACGCAGTCAATGCAGATAAAAATCTCTTCATTGCGCATATATCCTTTCTGGGTTAAATTTCATTATGTCTGAACTATGTTCAGCCGTAAAACGGCTGAACATAGCATGACTCTGTGATTCAGAAAACGAATTAGCCTGCTTTGGTCGGCAGCTCCTTAACCAGCTTGATCAGATACTTCAGGATCTCTACGGAGTCCTCACCGCTCAGATCAGCAACAGTGGTGTCTGCATCAGACTCATTCTTTGCACGATAGCAGTTAGCGTTGATGACTGCAACGCCCTTCAGTTCCTTGTCGATGTTGCAGAGGTAACGGTTCAGCTTAACAACGTCAACCAGCTCAACCTTGCCGTCAACATTTACGTCGCCGTACAGAGGCTTATCAGTGGAGGCACTGGGAGTTTCCTGCTGTGCAGAAGTCGGAGTTTCCTGCTGTGCAGAAGTCGGAGTCTCCTGCTGTGCAGAAGTCGGGGTCTCAGACGGAGTGTCACCAACGATGGTGATAGAACCGGACTTGGTAGCCGGGTTATACTTCTTCTCAGCGAAGTCGCCGACAATCAGTTCCTCGATGTCGAAGCTGTACTTGCCGGGAGCGATTCCCTCCGGAGGCACGAGATAGAATGTTACGACAGACTGACCATTGGCAACCTTCTTGTTTTCCTTAGTAGCGTTGGAACCGCCGGTAGCACCGTCAGCCTCGTTATAGGTGAAGGTATCGAAGGCGTAACCGCCGTCAGCCTGCTCAACCTCAAAGGTCCAGCCTGCTACGTCCAGACCCTTGCCGTCGATCTTCGGAGTGAACTGGAAGCCGTAAGTACCCGGGTCATTCTCAACAGAGATGTTCAGTGCAACGCCCATCTTCTCCGTATCCTCAGCAGGATTATAAGTAACGTCCTCAGCTACCCAGCGCCAGTCGGTGGATGCAGCGGGAGTCTCTTGCTGTGCAGAAGTCGGAGTCTCAGACTGCTCCACAGGATCGGACTCACCCTTGATCTTGATGGTGCCGCCGATGGTTGCAGGATTATACTTCTTCTCAGCAAAGTCGCCAACGATCAGATCTTCAATGGTGAACTTATACTCAGTACCGGGCTTTGCATCTGCCGGAGGTACGATATAGAAGGTAACAACAGCAGTACCGTCAGAAACAGTCTTGTTTTCCTTTGTAGCGTTGGAACCGCCGGTAGCACCGTCCTCCTCGTTGTAAGTGAACGTATCGAAAGCATAGCCGCCGTCTGCCTGCTCAACCTCGAACTCGAAGCCTGCATCCTTCAGACTCTTGCCGTCGATCTTGGGAGTGAACTGGAAGCCGTATGTGCCGGGATCCTTGGTTACATAGATCTTGTACTCAACGCCGAGGCGATCAGGATCCTCCGCCGGATCATAAACGACTTCATCAGCGTACCATGTCCAGTCCTTGGAATTCTTCTTGTCATCCATGCTGGTGGTGCCGCCCTGTTCCTGCTTGTCGGTTGTCTTTTCGGGAGTCTCGGCAGCGGGAGTTTCAGCAGCAGGAGTCTCGGCTGCAGGAGTTTCAGCGGCAGGAGTCTCGGCTGCGGGTGTCTCAGCAGCAGGAGTCTCAGTCTGTGCGCCTGCATCGCCGACAACGATGGTGAGAGGAGTGGTCTTGCCGACCTTTACTTCACCGTCACCGATGTCCATAATAGCACCGTTGGTAGTCGGATTCTTCTTGTTCAGGTTCTCCCATGTTTCCGGGATCTCGATGGTGTAAGTACCATCCTTGATGTCAGAAGCCAGTGTAGCCTCGAACTGTGTGAACGGATAAGACTCAGAGTTGCCGTTGGTGAACGCTGCGCCCTTTGCAGACTGCCAGATGTAGTTGTAGATATCGGGACCGTCATAATCGAATGTAAACTCATCGGAGTGACCCCAGAGAGTCTGGTCGCTCGGATTGGTCAGCTTGCCACGCTTGTTAGCCTGTGCAAAGCAGTTTACAAACAGATTAGTGTTTACGGTCGTACCGTTGATGTCATAATCCTTGGCATCGCCAACCGGCTGGTTCAGGCTTACGCCGCCGCCGAGCTTGATGGACTTGCTGCTGGTCGAGAAAGCAGTGATAACCTGCTGGAGATTCGGCTCAGTCGCATCAGCCTTGATGAACGCCTGAACGTTGATTTTTGCGCCGGCTGCATCAGCAGCAGAAGCAAAAGTGAGGGTAGATCCGTCCTCGGAGAGAGTGCCAGCGCTTGCACTCGCTGCCTTGAGGTAGATCTCAGCTTTGGCCGCATCAACTGCAAATACGGACATTACGCTTGCGGACATGCTTGCACACATTGCAGCCGCTGTCAGTGCAGAAATTACCTTCTTCATAACTTATTGATTCCTTTCTTTATGAGGGATTTTGCAGGGATTTGTCGCTCCCTGCGGTTTTCGGATCTTCGGGTCACGTCATAAGATGTCCTTGTTTTGATTTGCTCAGGCTAAATTACTTCTTGATCGGGAAGTTTGCATCCGTGTAAGCACCCACGACGCGCTTGAGAATGTTCAAAGCATCTGTAGAGTTTACATCGCCGCTGACATCAACGTCAGCATTTGCAGTTGCTTCGTCATTCAGTTCAGCGGAACCGATGAGGTACTTATTGATCTTGATTACGTCCATGATATCAATTGTACCGTCACAGTTTACATCGCAGTACTTGACATTGCCGGGTTTCTGCTCTTCGGTGGGCAGGTCAGTGGGCTTGTCCGTCTCGGTAGGCAGATCGGTTTCAACCGTCGCAGTACCAACGATGACCTTGCCGTCAGCACCGGAAGTAGCATACTTCTCGATGGTGCCGTCAGCCTTCATCAGACCGGACTTGACTTCCTTATTGACATCGCCCTTGCCCTGAACGGACTCACGGGGGATCGCAGTGATCTGTACCGGATATTCACCATCGGCAGTGCCCTCTGCCACCTTACCGGAAATCACAGCAAACACGCCATCGCCCATTGCGTAGGCTGCATCTGTAAGACCGGTAGAATAAGTGATTGTGATCGTACCGGCAGTATCCCAGCCAGCCTCGAAACCGTTTACCCCTTCAAGCTTCTCGGCATCATTCACACCTGTCTGAGCGACCTTACCTGCGGTTACGCTACTGATCGAGAGTACTTTGGCATCATAGGTCACAGCAAACTCTACTGCATTCGTGCCTGCTGCGGGTACGTTTTCAAGAGAGATCTCCAGTGTGAAGTCCTTCCCTGCCTCAGCCTTTGCCTCACCCGCTTTAATGACCACGCCATCGGCTGCGAAAACAGCCTGTGCCGAAAATGCTGCCAGCATGGATACAGCAGCCAGACCAGCAACGATTTTCCTTACTTTCATTAGTCTTTCCTCCTTTGATATGTTTCGGTTGTAAGTAACACAGAAGATATATAACCAAAGGAAGCCGCACTTCCTCAAATTATATCCTCATATCATCCGCAGACCGGAGGGTGACAACTCGCCCTCTAATCTACTTACTGTTATTATAGGACAAAATATCACAGAAGTCAATAGAAATTAGAACTTTTTGTTTGAATAGTAAAAAAGAGGCATCTCGATTTGTACACATTGTACAGCTCAATTGACCCTTCCCTCTTCTTCAGACCGATCAAACCCGATTCCGCCTTCTTTCCGTGAACCTGTCCTACAGTATTATTATATATCAGACACGAAAAAAAGTAAACACTTTTTTTGAAAAATCATCACTATCACCAATGAATTTTTCTGTACTTGTAAGGGTTGCACAAAAAGAGGATGTTTTTTTCTCTTTCCGTGACAGAAAATCATGCACTTTATGCGAAAAATGCCTCCTGCTTTTGGGCAGAAGGCACGAAAACTGACCGGCAGTCAGATACTATTCTTCAAGCTGACGGTATTCTTCGGGGACATTGTTTTCGATAATAGTATTGATAACGTCCCAGCTCCAGCTCTTGGCGCTGCCCATCGGGGAATCGGGAATGCCGTGGCTCTGCACAAGTTCGTCTGTGTATTCATAATACGGAATGACCCGCACGTCCCGGAGCTTGCCTGTTTCGTACTGGTTAATCAAGGGCGTGAGCTTCGGGTTTTCGATGCTCGTCACGCCGTCCTTCTTCACGATGTCAAACAGTGCCATACCGCCGACCATGTTGAAATTGTCCGTCTGACCCGAAATGAAATTGCCGAGCGAATAGTACACAAAACCCTGTGTTCCGTCCCCTCTCGACAGATACTCCATGCTTTCGAGCGTGTGCGGACCTGTTCCGATGATGACATCTGCGCCCCAGTCGATCAGATCCTGTGAAAGCGATTTCATCTCGTCGGTCACGATATGGGTATCCTCCACGCCCCAGTGGGTGGAAACGACCACGCAGTCCACAAGAGAATCCAGTTCCCGCACCTGTTTTTCCATCAGTTCCCGGTCATAGAGATAGGGAATGCGCATCTGCGAATCGCCGGGGAGCGAATAGCCGTTGGTATGCTCGGTATAGCCGAGAATGCCGACCGTGATGCCGTTGGCTTCGGTGATGCGGTAATCGTACATATCCTGATAGTCACGGTACGCACCGAGAACACGCACATTGTCGTGCTTCTCGCACTGTGCGTCCCAGTAATCGAGACAGGCACGCATACCCGAAGAGCCTTTATCAAGAACGTGGTTGTTTGCCATATTGATGATGTCAAAGCCGATGTCGATCAGATCATCGCCAAGCTCCATGGGGGAATTGAAATTCAGATTCGAGCCTGAGACTTCAAATTCGCCGTTGCAGATGACTGTCTCCTGATTGATAAAGGCAAGATCGGCATTTTTGATCTTGTCCGCCACATGGCTGTAACAGTAGTGGAAATCATATTCTTTCCCGTTCTCTGCGTGTTCCGCCGCTGTGCGGTACACTGCCGTGTGAATGAGATTATCCCCGACCGCCGCAAAACTGAGACGCTGTTCGGCTTCTGTCGGTGGTTCCGTCTCCGGTTCTGTTTCGGAAACGGCGGCACTCTCTGCCTCCGAAACGCCGATGACCGTAAGGTTCTCATCGCCGTCGGAAACGGTCTTTTCCTTTCCACCGCAGCCGGCTGATGACAGCAGCATCAGCGCCGCAAGCAGAACGGCACATTGTCTGAATCTGTATTTCATTTCCTCTTCCTTTCTGATCGGATGCCACACTGCCCGGTCAAAGCGCTTCTTCAGTAAGCATACGGTATAAGTATAACACACTTATCTGAAAAATGCAAGAAAAAAATGAAATTCCTGTGGAACGCTTGCAAAACATCAGGAAATCTGTTATAATGATAGTGCATAAAACACCTGAATATGAAAGGACGTGCGTTGCTATGAGTAAACTTCTGATTGTGGACGATGAGGTCAATATCCGTGCCGTTGTACGGGAATACGCCGAATTTGAGGACTACGAGGTGGACGAGGCTTCCAACGGCATGGAAGCTGTTGAGAAGGCAAGAGCCAATGACTATGACCTGATCATCATGGACGTGATGATGCCCAAGCTCGACGGCTATTCCGCCAGCAAGGAGATCCATAAATGCAAGAACACCCCCATTATCATGCTCTCCGCCCGCAGCGAGGAATATGACAAGCTCTTCGGTTTCGAGATCGGCGCAGATGATTACGTGGTCAAGCCCTTCTCCCCCAAGGAGCTGATGGCACGGGTCAAGGCGGTTTTGCAGCGCAGCAAGGCTGCCACACCCGCACAGTCCGCCGCAAACCGTCTCGTGTTCGAGGGTCTGGAAATCGACCTTGCCGGACGGGAAGTCTATGTGGACGGCAAAAAGGCTTCCATGACCCCCAAAGAATATGACCTGCTGTTCTATCTTGTACGCAACAAGGGACTTGCCCTGACCCGTGACAAACTGCTCGAAGCCGTCTGGGGTTACGACTTCTTCGGCGATGACCGCACAGTGGATACACACATCAAAATGCTCCGCGGTTCGCTCGGGGAATACCGCAAATTCATCGTGACCCTGCGCGGCATGGGCTACAAGTTTGAAGTCAATGCGGAATAAACTGCGCATACGCCTGAGCCAGACACCGTTACAGGCAGAGATCCTGCTCTGCTTTGTGATCTTCACGCTGATCTTTGCGGGTATCCTGTTCGTCATGCAGATCGTGCTTCCCGCACGCATCTATAAGAATAATACGATACGGGAAACACAGCAGCTCGCCTCTGATCTGTACGAGACATTCGCCGCCCGTGATGTGCTGGCATTCAAGCAGGAGATCGACCGTGCTTCGCTCGACAATCACGTCTGCATTTCTGTCTACAAGGAAAACGGGCGCTTCGTCTACAACACCTGCGTGCTGAATTACCACTGCCTGCTCCACGGCGGCAACTCCCTTGTACGGGAATTTTCCGAGGAACTGCGCAAAAGTGATGACGGCAGTATCAGCATGACCGTCTATGACGAAGATCTTCAGATGGATATGCTCGTCATCGGCATCATGCTCGGCAGCCCCGAAAATCCCGACGGCTACCTGTTCCTGAATGCGGCACTGGAACAGTCGGGTGCAAATACCCGTGCGCAGAAACAGCTTATCATCATCGCTTCCCTGATTCTGATGATTATCGGCTTTATCATTTCGTTTATTGTATCACGGCTGCTTTCCGTGCCGATCACACGCATCACGGAATCCGCCAACCGCATGGCAAAGGGCGACTATGAAACGAAATTCGAGGGCGGAAGCTGTCTCGAAGTCGATGAGCTTGCCAAATCCCTCACCTATGCCGAACACGAGATCTCCAAAGCCGATATGATGCAGCGTGATCTGATTGCAAATGTCTCCCACGACCTGCGCACGCCCCTGACCATGCTCAAAGCCTATGCCGAAATGATCCGCGATCTGTCGGGTGACAATCCCGTCAAGCGTGAGGCGCATCTGAAAATCATCATCGACGAGACAGACCGCCTTGCCGCACTGGTCAACGATATTCTCGACCTCTCCAAACTGGAGAACGGCACGCAGAAACTGGAAATCCAGCAGATCGACGTGACAGCGTGGCTTTCGGATATTATCCAGCGCTATAAGGGCGTATCGGAACAGATGGGCTACCATATCAGCTTCACACCCGATACGACCTGCACCGTGGAATGCGACTCCGCCAAAATGGAACGTGTGATCTGCAACCTCATCAACAACGCCATCAATTACACGGGCGATGATAAGCAGGTGTTCGTCAGTCAGGTCAATACGGAATCTGCCGTCCGCATCGAAGTCCGTGACACGGGTCAGGGCATCGAAGAGGACAAGATTCAGAAGATCTTTGACAAGTACTATCGGAGCGAGAACCACAAGCGTGAAGTTGTCGGCACGGGTCTGGGGCTTTCCATCGTCAAGGCGATCCTGAAACTCCACAATTGCAGTTTCGGCGTGCATTCCAGGCTTGGTGAAGGTTCTGTATTCTGGTTTGAACTTCCAAAAGTATAGTTTCACACATCTTTCACATTTCTGTCACCTTCTTTTCAAAAAGAATTTGTAAAATACAATTGTAGTCTGTATAGACTTACGCACACTAATAACGTTTTACCCCGACGTTATTATGATCCCCAATAATCCCTATATCATGCACAAGACCCCTCTCACCCCAGAGGGCTTTTGTGTGTCAGGACGTATGTAATCAAACAGACCCGATTCCGTATGGAACCGGGTCTTTTCTCATGTTCTGCGTGTGCGGGCGAGATTCGGCGTCTGCATCTCCGGAACGCCGCCGCAGAGATAGAAATTCTTGAGCAGCACAAGC
>JAILPP010000076.1 GCA_024699425.1 Oscillospiraceae bacterium
TGCTGAACTTGAATTTTCTCCCACCGAAGATGATCAAACGGCTGCTTGGGATATGTATGTTGAGTTAATAACACGAATAACAACGCAACCATTAGCTCAAGACGAAGGTGACGAGGCAACTGCCTTAGAAAGTGTGTATAGCATATTCGGAATAACACGAGAAATACTGAAATCCAAAGGCAGAAATGCAGAAAATTTCACAAAAATAGCAATTGTCGTATTAAATCAAAAAATTAGACCATTCACTGCTAAATGGCATAGAAAAAAGTTAGCAGGAGCTTTTGATGATCCGACTGAGTGCCTATTCTTCAGAAACGAATTAAGTGATTTGCAGAGTTATCTTATACAGTATACGAAATCTTTGGCTGAATTAGCAATGGTTGAAGATTTAACTGTAATAATGGAAGAAGACGAGGAGGCTTAAAGATAAAACGGCTGCACCCGAAGGCACAGCCGTTGATTATCAAATATAAACCATACACTCAAACACCGCTTCTCTCGCCATATTGATGAAGCAGTTTTCAAGACCGAGCATTTTCTCGGTATCACCGCTGAGGACAGCTTTTCGATAGCAAGTATCAGTCTGTTTCCAAAGCCCCACTTGGCGAGTGATAGCTTCACCGACTTTCAGCTCCATATCATCAAGATAATGCTCTATCCTGCCATCATCGACGAGCCTGCGAAGCCTGTCAGGGTGCTTGCTGTCAGAATAGTGAAGATGATACCTGATGAAGTCGGTGCTGTATGTCTTGCTCTCGACAGCGAGCGTATCAGTGTTGAAGTGGGTAACGGTCACTGTGTTGGTGTCCAAGCTCCACATCGGAACGTATTTCTTTTTCAGTGGATCATATGCTGTCTGTTCGCTTTTGTATCTGCTCATAAAAAAATCCTCCTACTTATACCTGCAAATCCATAGGCGGAACATGAAGAATTTCAAGGTGATTTTGTCCGCTGTTATGATCTGCATCATTGATTTTAACGTATAAGTACAAGGGTATGTCAGTATATTCTTGTCCGCTATTTGTCCGCTAAAGGTGCAAAAACTTAGCGTAAAACAGTATAAACGGACTTTTGTAAATTGTTTTGAAACGGCGTATTTTCGGGCTTTTCTGCATATCACGACAAGCCGCAAAAAGTGCGCCGAGATTTTCGATTCCCGTACGGGTCACCACACACAAGGCTCTCAAATGACGATATTGCGTCATTTGAGAGTTTTTCTTTTACCCTGATACGGCTTCTGCCCTTTACTTGTCCTTTATTCTTTTATCTCATCAGGCTTGTGGGCAAACTCGATCTTCGTTTTGTCAACGATCGTGTCAGTAAATTCAACGGTGTACTTGTAGTTGTGGGTGTTGCATATCCGAACTACCATACACCGTTTGCATTTTTACTTTTCTACGATTGGACGATCCGCAGCTATATCCGGAAAGAGCAGGATCAGGTGACCGGTATATCTTCCGTAATTGTCATGCTCCATCACTTTTCTTCTGACCAGTCAAGCATATCCGTCAGCATATAACGTATATCATCTTCCAGACCATAGCCTACCCCGTTCAAATTGCCGAGTATCTTTTCAAGTCTTGGATAATACTGCTGAAACAACTCCGTGTTGTTTGCCTTATTCAAGCTCTTAACCACCGTTTCAAACATACTTGAAGTGCTATTGTAAAGCGACTCCGGACCGTCCCCATAGGCATCCAGAAATTCCGTGCAGCATTCCGTATAATACACCTGAAGCTCAAGAAGTTTTTCAGGAGATTTATTGACTTTTTTGTACTCAGTAATTGCTTTCTTCGCTGTGACAAGAGAAAGCCGTCCCATGCCACGTTCAGGAAAGAACTGCTGGCGTATTTTCTTTTTGCACTCTTCAAACAGTTCTTCCTCATAATTTCCGCTTCCGAATTCCGTTGTCAACATACCCGCCGCATCCGGACAGGTCTTGTGTATTCGACAAACAAGATCCACCATCTCTTGCTGATTAAGATGCAAAAGATGCTTTTTCAATTCTGTAATGGTAATTTTCTTTGGCATTCTTATACTCCTTATGATTTTTAGTCTGCTCCGAACCGATATCATCCATGCTGTTACATTGTTTTAACCCTGCTCCTTTCTGCGTATATCAGTATTATAGCATAATTCTGCTTCAAAATCAAGTTGTTTCTTTCAGAATTCTGAACATTCAGCGCTGATTTTCGATTTGAACATGATATTCCGCACACGTCAGTGATCTTACATTCCTACAAATTAAATAGGCAAAATCGGATTGACTTTTTCCAGAAAATGTGCTATAATTAACCTGACAGGAGGGTTTATCATGACGTTACAGCAACTGCATTATGCAATCGTGATCTCAGAACAAGGCTCTATGAACAAAGCCGCCGAAATGCTCTATATTGCGCAGCCTTCGCTGACCAGTGCGATCAAGGAACTGGAACGGGAAACGGGAATCACGATTTTCAACCGATCCGGAAAGGGCGTTTCCCTGACAGCGGACGGCACGGAGTTCATCGTCTATGCCAGACAGGTCTACCAGCAGTACGAAACACTGATGCAAAAATATCTTGGCGGTACAATCAAAAAAAAGTTCGGCGTTTCGGCGCAGCATTATTCCTTTGCGGTGCAGGCGTTCATCGAGATGGTCAGGAAATTCGGCACTTGTGATTATGAATTTGCAGTCCGGGAAACGCAGACCGCAGAAGTCATTGAGGACGTTGCCACCCTGCGCAGTGAAATCGGCATTCTGTATCTCAGCGATTCCAACCGCCAGACCATGACGAAACTCTTTCAGGCGAATCAACTGCAATTCACGCACCTGATCGAGTGCGGAGTCTATGCGTATGTCTGGAAGGGCAATCCGCTTGCCTCGCAGGAATCCGTTAGTTTTGAGGAGCTGGAGCCGTATCCCTGCCTGACGTTTGAACAGGGCGATAAAAGTTCCTTCTTTCTCGCGGAGGAGATCTACAGCACACAGGAGCTTCCCCATGTGATAAAGGCGTGTGACCGTTCGACCATGCTGAATCTCATGAAGGGGCTGAACGGGTACACGTTCTGTTCGGGCATCATCTGCAACGATCTCAACGGTTCGGAATATGCGGCAATCCCGATCCGCAGCGGCAGCGGTACAATGGAAATCGGCTATATCACGCGCAAAAACATGATACTCAGTGAAGTCGGACTGACCTACATTGAAAAGCTGAAAGAATATCTGAACATTACATAAAATTGCTCCCCGCAGTCAGCGGGGAGTTTTTCTGCAAACAAAACAAAGCTGCGGTTTCCCGCAGCTTTGCTGTATCAGTGTGAATCGCGAATTAACCCTTAACCGGCATATCGGACTGCTTGAGAATACCCAGAGCAAGCTTCAGAATATTCAGGGAGTCGGGAGAATCAATGTCACCGGACTGGTTTACATCAGCATTCAGCAGACCCTGACCCTCAAGCTTTGCAGCACCAACGAGAACCTTGTTGACTCTGATAACATCCATGATGTCAACAGCGCCACTCACGTCAGCATCACCCCAGAGGATCTTGGAAGGATCGCCGGACTCGCCCTGTTCAGCAGTCGGGGTTTCTTCCTGTGCAGAAGTCGGGGTCTCTTCCTGTGTTGCAGGCTCCTTGGAATCCGGAGTCAGCTCATCGCCGTACAGATTTGCCAGCGTACCGAGAGCCATCATAACATCGCCCATGTGCCAGAATCTGTGATACTTCAGCTCAACTTCGCCAACGTTCTTGAACTTCTCAAGCTCTGCCTTACCTTCTGCGCTGGAAGCGGAGAGAGGACCGGACCAGGATGCACCGGCGGCAACGTCCTTGTCATAAGCAGCCTGGAGCTTCTGAACGAGAGCCAGTGCTTCATCGGAGGTCTTAACGCCCTTACAGTTGTCAGCGCTGAGGTACATAGAACGCAGGCTCAGGAAGGTTGCGTTCGGCTCTACCTTGTCGCCGTTCGGCATTGTGCCGGAGTATGTGGACTGAACGTGTACGGGCTGGCTGAACATACGAGCCAGAGAACCGTTGTGATCTACTCTGGACAGACCGATGTCGTCACGAGCGTTAGCCCATGTACGATCCATGATCTGCTGTGCGAGGTACAGACCAACTGCCGGAACTTCAGCATCGCCTACGCTGTAGGTCTTAGCACCTGCAACAGGAGATACGCCGTCGATACCGCTCTTGTAATCGCCGCCGACAGCAGTCTCATCATACTTTGCAATGTCAGCGCCCTTAACGCCCTTAGCCTTTGCGTAGTAGATCAGAGTATTGGACAGGGAGGACAGGCAACCGGTATCGCCGTTGCCGTAGCCGGTGATCTCGCAGGTCAGACCGGTATTAGCGGACTGCTTGTTAGCCCATGTATCAGGCTGACCCTTCCAGTCGAGGTTGGAAGGCATATAGCACTCGCCGTCAGTGGTCAGAACGGAGTTGTTTACGAACCATGCTACCCACTTGTCGAGGATGGTCTCCAGAGCCTCATCCAGGCTTACGCCGCCGGGCGAAACGATGGACTGATTCTTGTCCACTCTCTCCCAGTAGAACAGCTCAGCCAGACGCTGAACAGCCCATACCTGGTTACCGATCCAGTGGTTGGAACCCGGGTCAGCGTATACGGGGTGAGGAGTATAGCACATACCATAGAAGGTGGAAGAACCGGACGGATATGCCTCATAACGACCCTTATAGGAGTTGGTTGCACCACCTGCGATCGGACCGTTGGAGGACTGGAGCCACTGATAGAATTCCATCTGTCTGGTCAGAGAAGTCTCATAGTCCTTAGCAGCACCCTCAGCCTTCATGCCGCTCTTCAGCTCGGTAATCAGAGCATAAGCAGCCAGCGGGTTCTGATAGAATTCATGTGCATGAGAGCAGCCGATCTGCCAGCACCAGTTCTGACCGGAGGAAGCCAGAGCGCCGCCCCAGGAAGTATACCAGTTCATCAGGTAATGCTTGGATCTGTCGCCTGCATTGCCGTTTGCCCATGTGGTGTTCTCGGAGATCTCCTGATAGTACTTATCGTACATATTGTTACGGAGTTCGTCACCCATCTCGGAAGCCTTGGCAGAAACGGAAGCATCGCCAACGCCCCACTTGATTGCATCGAATACACCCTGAATTGCACGATCCTCAGCGTCAGGAGCATTGGTGTATGCATACTGCGGAGTTACCTGTGCATCACGGTTGAATACGCCCTTCATACCCTTCTGAGGATTACCGAACTTCAGCTCTTCAACGCAGGGATGCGGTACAGTTTCCCAGCAGGACTCCTGCTCACCGCGCTGGAAGGTGTTGATGAAGGTAAAGTTTGTACCCTGACCATAGCCGTACCAGTTCTCAACGTCAGCCAGCCAGTGCATCAGGTACAGACCGCCCTTGCCCTTGCCCTGGTATACACTTGTAAAGAGCGAATAGATCGGGTTTTCAGCAGTCTTGTCAGGCTCAGAGCCCCACTCCTCAGCGCACTGTTCGGGAGTATCGTACTCACCGCAGTACTGTGCGGATACCTTGCCGGCAGTCCAGAAATTGTCCTGTACGTCCGGGATCATGACTTCCATGGTCTTCCATGCCTTTGCCAGATCGCCTGCGGAACCCTTGCCGGTCTCGGTAGCGAGCTTGTCGTGCATAGCTGCAACCCATACCAGATAAGACATAGCTTCGGATGTGGTCTCGTGACCGTAGTCAGGAGCCTCGATGATAACTTCTTCTACTGCGTGGTACGGAATACCGAAGGAACCTGCGCCGCCGTCGTTCTTGGACAGGTAGCCGTTCTCCTGACCGTGAGTTACAACGTCGTCATACAGGGACAGGAAGCGCTCTGCATAAGTAGAATCGCCGAAAGCCTCTTCCTTGGTTCTGGTACCGGCAGCGGAAGCACCGATCACACCTGCTGTCAGGGCATTGGCAGCCATTGCAGCCGTCAGAATGCCGGAGATCACAGCCTTGCTCTTTTTCATAAGCATTGAAATTTCCCCTCTCGTTAATTGAATTTTGTGAACAGGAAAGCACCTGTTCCGGACTTTGCAGACATCGGTCTGCGTTCACACTGATTCCGAAAACGCCCGTGTCCCCTTTCCGCAGTGCCGGGTACAGGGACTCCATGAGTTTTCACAATTTATTATACCCAAATATCAATTTTTTGTCAAGTGTTTATGTGAAGCATCATTCTCATTTTTGCTTTTTTCGGCGCTTTGTATAGGAACATGGCTCTCCTTTTAGCAATTTCGCCGAGGAAATTTCTTCACTTAGTCACAATTTATTCACAAATCAGGCGTACTTCTGCCTTTTTTGTCACTTTGCGCTCACAGGCGGGACTGCCGTATTTTTCAGTACATTCAAGATTTTGCACGATACTTTTCTGTCATGCCGGAATGCTTTCGGCATTTCTTTTCTGTTTTCATCATTTGTTCATCTTTTATATATGCCACGTTCATAAATATATGGGATAATAATTAAGTGTATCTGCCCGTGCGGGAGGGGTACGGGCATCTGTACTGCGGAATTGAGGAAAGGAGTTTTTCTATGGTTGAAATCAGAAATCTGAGAAAAAACTACGGTAAGAATCCCGCTTTGCGGGGAATCACTTTTACCATCGAGGATAACGAAATACTGGGCTTTCTCGGCCCGAACGGTGTGGGAAAATCCACCACGATGAACATTATCGCCGGATACCTGCCGTCCACATCGGGGACAGTTTCGGTCAACGGGTATGACATCACGGAACACGCACGGGAAGCAAAGAAATGCATCGGCTATCTGCCGGAGATCCCGCCTGTCTATCCGGATATGCGTGTGGAGGAATACCTCACCTTCTGCGCAGGCATCAAGGGCATCAGGCGTGCCGATACGAAAAAGGAAGTCGAATCGGCAATGGAAAAGCTGCATATCACCGATATGCGCCGCCGTCTGATCCGCAATCTTTCCAAGGGCTACAAACAGCGTGTCGGATTCGCACAGGCTCTGCTCGGCAATCCCAAAGTGCTGATCCTTGACGAACCGACCGTCGGACTTGACCCCGCACAGGTCTCCGAAGTGCGCTCCCTCATACGGGAACTGGGGCAGAGCCATTCGATCATATTCAGCTCGCATATCCTCTCGGAGATCAGTGCCGTCTGTGAACGTGTGGTCATCATCACCAAGGGCGAGATCCGTGCAATCGACACGATCGAGAACCTCGAAAAGAGCATGACCGCAAGTTCTCTGCTTGACATCACCATCGAGGGCGACGAAGCGACCATCATGCGTGTTCTCAAGGACATCAGGGGCGTGGAGGAGATCAAGAATGTGACACGCACCGACAACCGCCTGAGCTGCCGTCTGACACTGACGGAAGATAAAGTCCGCAATGCTGTCATGACTTCCCTTGTCGCCAACAATTGCAGCATCGTGGAAATGAATATGGCAAAGCTCGACCTCGAACAGGTATTCCTGCGTGTGACCGCACAGAGCGAAAAGCGCACAAGTTTGCAGGATCTGCTCGACGAAACGCCCGATATGCCCGACAACCCCTACGATGCCGCTGAATAAGGAGGCGCTCTATGTTTGCACTATATAAAAAGGAATTACAGGCGTTCTTCTATTCTCCGTTCGCCTATGTGCTGACAGCATTGTTCATGCTGATCTTTTCGCTCGGCTTTGTGACATCCATCGCCGATCTGGACACCAATGTCCTGAAATTCTCCTTTTCGGAGTTCTTCTACAACAACTTTTTCTATTTTATTTTCATTATCCCGCTGCTGACGATGCGTTCCTTTGCGGACGAGAGGCGGGGCGGAACGGAAGTGCTTCTGCTTTCCAGTCCGCTTTCGGTCACGCAGATCGTGCTGGCAAAGTTCTTTGCGATCGTGACGGTGTTCCTGTTCATGATCGTAATGTCGCTGTTCTTCCCGATCTATGCGGCAGCCACCGGACAAGTTATCTGGTCGGCGCTGATCTGTGCCTATTCGGGATTCTTCCTGTGGGGCATTGTCTGCATCACGCTGGGTATGCTGCTTTCGTCCGTGACGGGCAACGCCATCATTGCGGCGATCATCGGTGAGATCGTCATGGAAGTACTGCTCTTCCTTGACAGGTTCGCTTCCACCCGTCTTGTGGATGTCTATCCGCATCTGAATTCCGTGATTACATGGTTCTCCATGCAGCGCCGCTTTATTTTCTTCTCTCAGGGTATGTTCCGTCTGGAGGATCTGGTATTCTTCCTCAGTGCCGCCGCCGTGGTGCTGACGCTGAATGTCGTCTCCATCGAAAAGCGCCGCTGGAGCCATCGCTAAGGAGGGAACCGCATGGAACAGAAAAAAAATGATAAACGCCGTGGATTTACGGCTTTCGCACTGATGCTGCTCGGCATGACGCTTGCCATTGCCATCGTGCTGAACCTGCTTGCAAGCCGTCTGAATGTGATCTGGGATATGACCCCCACGGGTATGTACAAACTGACCGACACGTCCAGAGATTTCCTGAATCAGCTCGACAAGAAGGTCAATTTCTACTTCCTGCTCGACATGGACGTGCTTTCCACGGACACCGACAGCATGGCACTCTACCACGCACTGGACGAGTACCGTGCCTGCCCGAACATCAATTTTGTGGACTTTGAACCCGATGCCGACCCCGCACAGACCGAGAAACTTCAGGAGCTGGGCTATCAGCTCTCCCGTGGTGATATTGTGATCGAGTGCGAGGGGAAGAGCCGTCACATTCCGGGCAGATCCATGTACCGCAGCACGGTGGAAGAAAATACCAATCTCATTGATTCTATGTACTTCACGGGCGAGAATTACATCACGGGTGCGATCCAGTCCGTGATCAGCGGCACGGATACCGTGATCTATTTCCTGACGGGTCACGGCGAAAAGAGCATTTCGGAAGATTACACCGCATTTGCCCGCAATCTTGCCAACCGCAACTATCTCTCGAAACCCCTCGACCTGACCACGGCAGATGCCGTTCCCGAAGATGCGGCAATGATTATCGTGGCAGGTCCGCAGTTCGACATTTCCAGAGATGAAATGCGTCTCCTCTCCGGCTACCTCGACAACGGCGGCAACGTCTGCTTCTGGATGACCCCGAACAAGGAGGAAATCAGATATTCCAACATCGAATCCATTCTTGAATCGTTCGGACTGCTCATGGACTACAACCGTGTCAAGGAAACCGATTCTTCGCTCCACATCAGCGGCGACCCCTACACATTCCGATGCAGTGTCGTTGCCCCCGGCGATGAAAATTCCATCGACCTGACTTCCGGCATTGCGGAATATATTGACGCAGGCATTGTGCCGTTCATGTCGAACACCCGCAGCTTCTACCAGCAGCTCACACCGGAGGACACTTCGCTCCAGATCGGTTCTCTGCTCCAGACCGTGCAAAGTGGTACAGATGCCATGGGCAACCCCACCGCTTCGGCAATCGGCGAACCCTACGGCGGCACGGACATCACCAACACGGAAGTCAGCGGACAAATTCTCGACCTTGCCATGTTCTCGACCAGTTCGCTCCGTGCAGATGCGAAAGTCATGGTCATGGGCAATGCGGAATTTATCGACGATGTGAATGTACAGCAGGATTATATGATCGTCCCCGTCAACCTGATGCTCTCGGTTATTTCGTGGATGTACGACAGCGATCTTGCACTGGATATGGGCATTGACGACAAGGAGCGAACCTACGACACCATGACGCTCAATTCCGAACAGGCAGCCAATGCCACGAATATCGTGTTCATTGCCGTTCCTGCGGCGGTCGGGCTGATCGGACTCGGCGTATGGCTTAGGCGGAGGTATTCATGAGTACTAAGAAAATGCGCATTCTGCTGGTCGCAATGGCGGCAATACTGGGGCTTTCCGTGGGCGGCTATGTGCTTGTCGATCACAATAAGAAGCAGGCGGAACAGGCAGAGGCGGACAAGCGCAGCGCCCTGAACCTGTGCAGCTTCGACACGGAACAGGTCACAGCCGTGGACATCTGCAATCCCGACGGCACATTCCATGCCGAACTTGCAAACGGCGAGTGGGTGCTGACAGAAACCGACTATCCGCAGACCTTCCCCGTCAACAGTTTCTATCTCAACAGCATTGTCTCGTCCATGAGTCATCTGACGGCAGAGCAGATGTTTGAGAAGAATCCCGAAATACAGAGCAATTGCGGACTCGATACCGCCCCCGCCGACGGCGGCAGAACCGAGATCACCTGCACCGCAGGCGGGGAGACGTACACCGTGTATATCGGCAATCCGTCTGCGACCAAAGAATATTATTACGTTTCCGTTCCCTCGACACAGGCGGATACCGTCTACGGCATCAAATACGACACGGGTGCGGCATTCTGCGGCGGCATCAGCTATCTGCATGACCCCTATCTGCTGCACGCCAGTGAGACTTCGATCACAGGTTTCCGCATGGAACACAATGGCGACGTTGCCTATGATCTCTCCACGGATACAAGCGGACAATGGCAGCTCAATGCACCCGTGGAAAACGTAAGCATCAATTCCGTACAGGTCAAGACGATCGTCACGGAACTGGTTCGCCTCCAGTACAGCCGCTTTGTGAGCATTACGGAAGATAAGGCAGAACTGAAACAGTACGGTCTGGACAATACGTCCTACACACTGAGCATCCATGCGGGGGACGATAACTTCACATTCCTGTTCCCCGAATTTACGGAGAATGACAGCGAGATCTATGTGTACTGTCCGGAAACTGCCACCATCGGCACGATCCATTCACGGGATACGGTCTATCTTACCGAAAGCTGGCGGAATCTGCTGGACAAGGCAGTGCTGCGTGTTCCCTTTGCGGAAGCTTCCGCACTGGATGTCACCGTGGACGGCAAGCAGTTCCGCTTGCAGATCGACCACGAAAATTCCCGCTATCAACTTGATGATATTGACCTTTCGGGTCTGGATTCGGCGACCAATTCCAATTTTGAATATCTGTACGCCTCCGTCTCGGAGATACAGGCGGAGGATGTGGCAGAAGAGCCGCAGCTTCCGGAAACGCCTGTTCCGTCCTGTGTGTTCCGCTATACGCTTAATGACGGCACACAGCGCACGCTGGAACTTGTCCCCATTGACGAGCTGAATTACTGGGCATATGTGGACGGCAGATGCATCGGGCAGACCGTCCGCCGCAATGCACTCAGCGGTTCGACGGGCGTGCTGTCGTTCTTAGAGAAAATCACGGACAATCTGGCAGATCAGGACATCACCTATACCCCCGCCGATGCGGAGCAGCCGGAAACGGCATCTGCTCCCGAAGAAAATACATCCCCTGCGGAATCCGCCGCAGAGGAATCCCAAGATGAAAGAGAGGATGAATCGCTATGACAAATGAAGCATTTCTCAAAAATCTGCAAGCGATCACTGCCAAGGAGCAGAATGCACAGACTACCGCAGAATTTGCCGCCGCTTTTCTGGAGGGCTGCGCTGAGGAGCTGAAAATCTACACCATGGGCATCACCGCCCCCGACAACGCCGATGAAGTGCATCCGCTTTTCATCGGACCGGAGAACAACCGCATGATGCTCTGCTACACGTCCACCGAAGAAGCGGGTAAATTCCACCGCAAGCTCGCAGAACAGGACACACGCAAGCTCATCTGTATGCCCGTTGCAGCGGAGACCGTTCTGAGTACGGCACTTGCCGACCCGGCTGTACAGGCAATCGGCTTTGACCTCGACGGTGATCATTCCGTTGTTGTGGGAAGAGCCGTCTTTGAAGCAATTCTGCACAAGTAAGCACATCAGGCAGGTACCTGCGGGTATCTGCCTGTTTTGTTTTTCAGCCACTTGCATTTTGCGGGAGAATGTGCTATAATATAGTGTGCAGCAAAACGACGAAAGGAGGGGTCACATGAAAGAGATGGAGAACTGCATCCGCACGGTTCGTGCGTGGACAGATTCGCTCCCGCAGAAACCGCTTGCCTATGTCCATACCTTCGGCTGTCAGCTCAATGCGGCGGACGGCGAGAAGCTCTGCGGTCTTTTGCAGGAAATGGGCTACGGCATGACCGACAGCACACAGCAGGCATCTCTGATCCTGTACAACACCTGCGCCGTGCGGGAAAATGCAGAAGATCGTGTCTTTGGCACACTCGGCAGCATCAAGAAGCTGAAACTCGAAAATCCCGCACTTGTCCTCTGCGTGACAGGCTGTATGACCGCGCAGCCGACCGTTGCCGAAAAGCTCAGGAAATCCTATCCCTATGTGGATATCGTCCTCGGCTCGAACGCCGTGCAGAAACTCCCCGAAATGCTCTGCGATCATATTCAGGGAAAACGCTTCGCATGGGATATTGACGTTTCCACGGACATTCCCGAAAACGTCCCCACCGCACGGGAAAGCACATTCAAGGCGGCAGTCCCGGTCATGTACGGGTGCAACAATTTCTGCACCTACTGCATCGTCCCCTATGTACGGGGGCGGGAACGTTCCCGCAAACCGGAGGCAATCTTAGAAGAAGTACGCAGCCTGATCGACAGCGGATACAAGGAGATCATGCTGCTCGGACAAAATGTCAATTCCTACGGGAAAGATCTGGAACAGAACATGGATTTCCCGTCACTTCTGCGAGAGATCGACAAGCTCCCCGGCGATTATTGGATCCGCTTCATGAGTTCGCACCCGAAGGACGCAGGGCCTGCGCTCATGGACGCCGTTCTGGAATGTGAACATCTGGCAAAACATCTGCATCTGCCCGTGCAGTCGGGAAGCAATGCGGTCTTGCAGCGCATGAACCGCCGCTATACCGTGGAACGCTATCTTGAACAGGTGGCGTATATCCGTGAAAAGTGTCCCGACTTCTCACTGACCACAGATCTGATCGTCGGCTTTCCCGACGAATCGGAGGCGGATTTTCAGGGAACACTGGAGCTGATGCGCAAGGTGCGGTTTGATAATATGTATTCGTTCATCTACTCAAAGCGTACAGGTACAAAAGCTGCCGTTATGCCCGACAGCATCACCGATGCAGAGAAATCGGAACGCATGGGCAGACTGCTTGCCCTGCAAAGAGAGATCGCCGTGGAGAATAACCGACGTTTTGTCGGCAGAGTTCTGCGTGTCCTGACAGACGGCGAAAGCAAGAAACGCCCCGGAATGCTCACAGGAAGAAGTTCGGAAAATATGCTCGTGGAATTTCCCGGCACATCTGCACAGATCGGGCAGTTCGTCAACGTTAAAATTACAGATAGTCACAGCGGTATGGTCAGCGGCGTGCTGACAGACTGAAAGGAGAAAAACATGGATATCATCGAAATGACAAGAGAACTCGGCAAGGCAATTCAGGCGGACGACCGCTACATCGCCTACACCCTCGCAAAACAGGCAAATGATGACGATGAACAGCTTCAGAACCTCATCAATGCCTTCAACCTCAAGAGAATGCAGCTCCAGATGGAAGTCGGCAAGGCGGACAAGAACGATGACAAGATTCAGGAACTCGATGAAGTCATCAAGTCCAGCTACAAGTCCATCATGGACAACCCCAAAATGAAAGTCTATCAGGCAGCAAAAGAAGGTCTGGACGAACTGCTCGGTCAGATCAATACGATCATTTCCATGTCTGCCAACGGCATGGATCCCGATCAGATCAATCTGGAAATTTCTTCCTGCGGCGGCAACTGCTCTTCCTGCGGCGGATGTCACTGACCGCCTGTTCACACTGAAACCCCTGTCAAGAAAGTGAGGTCAACTTCATGCTGCTTTCCGATATCTCCAAAGAAAATTTGTCTCCGATGATGCGGCACTACTGCGAGATGAAAGAAAAATATCCCGGCTGCGTGCTGTTCTACCGTCTCGGAGATTTCTACGAGATGTTCTTTGACGATGCCGTGAAAGTCTCCCGTGATCTGGAGCTGACTCTCACAGGACGGGACTGCGGTCTGGAAGAACGTGCCCCCATGTGCGGCATTCCCTATCACAGTGCGGAACTGTATATCAAACGTCTGATCGACCTCGGCTACCGTGTCGCCATCTGCGAACAGATGACCGACCCCGCCCTTGCAAAAGGACTTGTCGAACGTGAGGTCATCCGCATCGTCACCCCCGGCACCGTCATTGAAAAAGACCTGCTCGATGATGCTTCCAATAATTATCTTTGCAGTATCTTTTCCAATGAGGACGGCACGGCACTCTGCTTTGCCGACCTCTCCACGGGCGAAGCGGCGGTCTACCCCGTTTCGTTCCGCAATACCGAGGACGAAGTCATCAATCTGCTCTCCCGCTACAGTCCCGCCGAACTGATATTCAATTCCGGTTTCCTGAATCTGCATGAAGTCGGGGAATATGTGAAGATCCGTCTCAAATGCACCTGCACCCTGCGGGATGATGCCTGCTTTGACCCGCAGAAACAGGCGGAGAACGTCTGCACACAGTTTTCCGTCAAGGCACTGGCAGAACTGGGTCTGCGTGACGAAGGCACGGACGTTTCCGCCGTCTGCGGACTGTTCGACTACATCAGCGAAACACAGAAAGCCTCTGTCGGACGTTTTACGACACTCGAACTCACCGACGCTTCCGCCTACATGACCCTCGATCACAACGCTCTGCGCAATCTCGAACTGACCCGCACCATGCGCACAGGCGAGAAGAAAGGTTCGCTCCTCTGGGTACTCGACTCCACACGCACTTCCATGGGAAAGCGTATGCTCAAAAGCTGGATTGAACGCCCCCTGCGCTCTCCTGCCAGAATCATACAGCGCCTCGATGCCGTCGAAACGCTCCTGAAACATACCGTCCCTGCCCTCGACATCGGCGAACAGCTCGGACAGGTCTTTGATCTGGAACGTCTCATGACACGCATTCTCTACAAACAGGCAAGCCCCCGTGACCTGCGTGCGCTGTGTACCACCGCACAGAAGCTTCCCGCCATCAAATCGGCACTTGCACAGCTTCCCGACAGCGTTCTCCTTGCCCGCCTGAATGCAAAAATCGACGACCTGCACGACATCGCCGACCTTATTGACAGGGCGATTGTGGAAGACCCGCCCGCACTCATCAAGGACGGCGGTGTCATCAAAAAGGGCTTCGACCCCGACCTTGACCGCCTGCGCAGCGTGATGAACGGCGGCGGTGAGATTATTGAACAGATCGGCGAACAGGAACGGGAGAAAACAGGAATCAAAAACCTGAAGATCGGCTTTAACCGTGTGTTCGGCTATTACATCGAAGTCACACGTTCCTATCTGGACAAAGTACCCGATTACTACATCCGCAAGCAGACCCTTGCCAATGCGGAACGCTATATCACCGAAGAGCTGAAAGATGCCGAAAATACCGTACTCGGCGCAAAGGACAAGGCTTTGACACTCGAACAGGAACTCTATGCACAGGTGCGGGACTTCCTTGCAGGACTTCTCGTGCGGGTGCAGGAAACCGCGGCGGCAGTCGCCGAACTCGATGTGCTGCTTTCCTTTGCGGAGACGGCATCCAAAAACAATTACTGCAAGCCCGACATTGCCATTGACGGCAGCCTGTACATACGGGACGGGCGGCACCCCGTTGTGGAACAGATGCTCGAAGAAGATGTCTTTGTCCCCAACGATGCCGCACTGGATACGGAAGATGCCCGCCTGACGATCATCACAGGTCCGAATATGTCGGGTAAATCGACATTTATGCGGCAGACAGCGCTGATTGTCCTCATGGCGCAGATGGGCAGTTTCGTACCTGCGCAGAGTGCAAAGATCTCCGTCTGCGACCGTATCTTCACCCGTGTGGGCGCTTCCGATGACCTCGCAGCGGGAGAAAGTACATTCATGGTCGAAATGAAGGAAGTCGCCGAGATCCTCCGTTATGCCACCAAAGACAGCCTTGTCATTCTCGATGAAGTCGGACGGGGAACGTCCACGGTGGACGGCATCAGCATCGCAAAAGCCGTGGCGGAGTACATCTGTCAGGGACGGGGCATGGGCTGCAAGACGCTCTTTGCCACGCATTACCACGAACTGATCGCACTCGAACAGGAAATGCCCGGCGTGAAAAACTGCTCCATTGCCGTCAGAAAAGGCAAGGACGGTATTCGTTTCCTGCGCAAGATCGTCCCCGGCGGCACCGATGACAGCTACGGCATTGATGTCGCAAAACTGGCAGGACTCCCGCCCAAGGTCACAAGCCGCGCCCGTGCCATTCTTGCGGAACTGGAGGCACAGCAGTCACATCCTGATTCTGTGCAGCAGTCCGAAACGCAGTTCAGTTTCGGTGCGGCGCAGGAAGCAGCCATTCCCGACAAACTGCGGCAAATGAACATTGCCGAACTGACCGATGCGGAATGCAGGGAATTTCTGGAGGAACTGCATTCCATGCTTGCGTAATGGTATTGGAGAGTTGGAGGGCAGGCAGCCCCAATACCGGCTTGCCGCTTCAGAGCTATCATTAGACTTCCTCGGAAACTTCCGAAGCGCCGTTCTGCTTGTCTCTTTTGCCCTGTGCTTTGCGCCTCTTCCTTGCAATACACCAAGTATTGCGGCGGTCGAGTCACTTTGCACAGGACAAAATATCCTGCGCATTCCGTC
>JAILPP010000121.1 GCA_024699425.1 Oscillospiraceae bacterium
TGCCCTGAACATGGACGGACTGAGCGACATCATCGCTGATTATGGTAATTCACAGGAGCAGTTGGAACCCATCCTAACCGCTCTCGAGCATTGCGGACTCCAGGAGGAAGCAGACATTCTCCGCGAAGCAAAAACACTCTGGAACACAGATGAAGAACAGTATGAAAAAATATGCGACAGCTTTGCCGATCGTCTTGTGCTGTTCAACGACACAGATAGATTCTGGGACAGCGTCCGCGCCTACATTGATACAAATCTCACTTGATCCCGTTTGTTCCAACACCCTTTATCTATGTCAAAAAATCAAACGGAGGAAACATGATGCAGATTATCATTGATGCCGACGGCTGTCCTGTCACCAAAATCGCTTCACGGCTTGCGGCAGAGTACAGCATCCCATGTACCGTCATTTGTGATACGGCACACACCATTTCGATTCCCGGCGTGAAAACCACGACTGTCGATCAAGGTGCCGAGAGTGTGGATTTCCGGCTGGTCAATCTGGTACAGAATGGTGATATTGCCATTACACAGGATTACGGTCTGGCGGCAATGTGCCTTTCCAAAGGAGCTATTGTGCTGCATCAGGACGGAAAGCAGTATACGGAGGAGAACATCTCAGGCTTGCTCGAATTCCGAGCAGTTTCCAAGAAAATCCGCAGATCCGGCGGCAGACTGAAAGGAAATCGGAAGCGCACAGCAGAGCAGGATACCGCATTTGAAACGGCGCTCCGCCGCCTGATTACACAACAGACAAATACAGCATGACAATCATAACAGGAAGCACTATGCGTACAATTCTCATCACCAACGATGATGGCATCACAGCGGACGGACTGTACCGCCTTGCCAAAGAAGCCCAGCACTTCGGAAAGGTTTACATTGTCGCGCCGGAAAGTCAGCGCAGCGCAGCATCCCACAGCATCACGCTGCACGGAACAATTGACATCTTCCCCTACGAGTATCCTATGGACGGCATCAAAGCTTGGACGTGCAGCGGGACACCGGCAGACTGCGTGCGTGTCGGGAGTCTGTACCTGATGCCGCAGAAGCCGGATATTGTCCTGTCCGGCATTAATAAGGGCTACAACACCGCGACTGACATCCAGTATTCCGGAACGGTCGGCGCGGCACTGGAAGCAGCATTTCAGGGCTGCAAGGGTATCGCCATTTCCGAACAGGACTGTAACTGCCACGAAGTCACCGACCACTGTCTGCATGATCTGCTTGCCGAACTGCTCGAAACTGAGCTGCTGCCTGACCAAATCCTGAATGTCAATATTCCCGGCTGCAAGCTGTCTGAGTGCAGCGGAATTCTGCGGAACAGAACTGTCTCCCGCAGTATGTTTTTCACTGACCGCTACCGGAAAATCACCGACCTGCCGAAAGACGGCATCCGTCTGGAAGTGGACGGACTGTACGGTGAGGAAGCTGAGGCGGGGACGGATATGCGGGATGTCATTGACCGGTATATTTCCATTGGGATTGTGAACCGGATTCATTAAAAAGCGAGGAATATCATGAAAAAATACATCACGCCCCTTATCATGCTGGTCGTCTTTGAAACAGTGGCAGTGACGCTCTGGCTGACAAAGGATAATCTGTTCTATCTGTTTAATTTCAGCTATATCGGCATTTCTATTTCCACGGGTCTTTTTCTCTTTATCCGGAAATACAAGTATGCCCGCCGTGTTGTGCAGCTTCTTGTCGGGCTGTATATGCTTGTCTATCTCGGTTTGATCCGTCAGGAAAACATGCAGATCGAAGGCTTCTGGTACTATTTGTTCACAGGCGTTTTTGAAGCCGCAACCATCCATTATGCGGTAGCAAAGATCTTCGGGCCGCTGCTATTTGGCAGAGGCTGGTGCGGCTATGCCTGCTGGACAGCGATGGTACTCGACTTTCTTCCCTACAAAGTACCGCAATCACCCAGAAAAAAGCTCGGTTGGATACGATATGTCACCTTTGCCGCATCATTGGTCTTTGTAGCAGCACTGTTTCTGGCACATGTCGGGAGCCTCGAACGGATCATGTTCTGGGCGTTTATCATCGGAAATGTTCTGTATTATGCTGTCGGTATCGTTCTTGCCTATGCATTGAAGGACAATCGGGCGTTCTGCAAATACATCTGCCCGATCACGGTATTTCTGAAACCGATGAGCTATTTTTCACTGCTCCGCATCAAATGTGACAAGGACAAGTGCGTTTCCTGCGGCAAATGTAAGCGTGTCTGTCCCATGCATGTGGATGTGACAGACAATTCGAGAAAGCGGGAGAACGGTACGGAATGCATTCTTTGCATGGAATGTGTCAGAAATTGTCCGAAGAATGCACTATAAAAACACATTTTTTGTAAACCATATTCAAGTAAGAAAAGAGTTGAGAATTTTTGCTAACCACACATGATGTCTTGACATTTTTGCAGGATGTCGGTATCCGGCAGAATGATAAAGTAACCATCCATTGTTCTCTGCGTTCCATCGGAAAAGTTGAAAACGGTGCGGATGGTCTGATTGATGCATTTCGCAGTTATCTTTCGGACGGGCTGTTCATCGTCCCGACCCACACATGGGACACTGTCGTCAGGGAACATCCGTTTTATGATGTCCGGACGACGGTGCCGTGCATCGGTACACTTGCGAAGGTCGCGGCATTCCGACCGGATGCTGTTCGTTCCCTGCATCCGACGCATTCCGTTGCCGTGTTCGGTAAGAATGCAGCGGAGTACGTTCAAGGTGAGGAACACTCTGCTTCTCCCGCACCTGTCGGAGGATGTCTCAGCAGACTGTATGAGGAGAACGGAAAGGTGCTGCTCATCGGCGTGGGGCATGACAAAAACACCTATCTTCATGCTGTGGACGAGCGTCTGCAAATTCCGGACAGACTCAATCCGGATCCTTTTGTCATCACGATCAAAGATGAACACGGAAACACACTGACCTCTCCGCCGTTTCATACCCACTATACCGCCGCCGCAAACACCTGCGTTTCAGAATACTACCCCAATTATAAAGAGGCTTTTGAATACACGGGGGCTGTGACCTATGCAATGCTCGGAAATGCGCTGGTTTACTGCTGCGATGCACGGAAAATGACGGATACGCTGCGGATGATCTGGGCAAAAGCGGACAGAGATCTCTGCATTTCTCCTGAACCTGTACCGGCTGCATATTACAAAACGCATCTGAGAGGTGAAGCGAAATGATTGAAACAAGCAGATTAAAACTATACACCGCATCTCAGGAGACGATGGAAACTTTCATTGAAAAACAGACTTTAGATGTCCTGAAAACCGCTTACACAGAAATGCTTCGCGGCTGTCTTGAACATCCGGATCAATGGGAATGGTATGCGATCTGGATGATCGAACGGAAAGACGGCACACATATCGGTGAACTCTGCTTCAAGGGGCTTTCTGCGGACGGTATCGCGGAAATCGGATACGGAATCTCCGAAGAATATCAGAATAACGGGTATGCGACAGAAGCGGTCAAAGCGATATTGGAATGGGCGTTTTCACATCTGGAGGTGAACGTAGTGGAAGCGGAGACCGATCCTGAGAATATCGCTTCCAAAAGGGTGCTTGAGAAATGTGGGTTTGCTCTTAATGGAGTGATCGGCGAAGAGGGACCGAGATGGGCATTTCAGAAAGGAAAATCGGACAAATGAAAATCATGTTTATATGTCATGGAAAAAGTTTGGGCAAATTTTCTTAAATCCGCGTAGAATCGGAACAATTCCGCGCAATGTAGTAGTGTAAAGCGCAAATTACTACCGTTTTACTACCACTATCCACAACTTAAGCCCATCAAAGATTTGACTTTTTGTTGTGATGAAATTTGGACTTTCTTGGATTCTCATATCTTGGTGTTTTACCGTCATCCGGACGAATGGGAACAACAGATTTTTGGATCTCAGTAATGATACGGAGCAGTTTCAACTCCCGATGAAGCGGGTTACGGCTAAAGACAGCCTCTGCCAGACGGTCTCTCAATGATCCGATCAGCGTATTGACATTTGCCTGGTATTCATACTTGTTTTCCGAGTCTGCGCGGTCAGCCTTGATCTTC
>JAILPP010000150.1 GCA_024699425.1 Oscillospiraceae bacterium
GTTCTTCCCCACGGTACCACACTGCTCAATTGAAATGCCATTGTTGTCCTCCTTGTAATCGGCTTGCACCTGTGCATCCGCTGCCCAGTTCCGGAGCATGGATTCCGCATCTGCATACGCAAACTTACGCAAAATCAGGCGTTCTGTTGTAAATGTTTCCGTGCCGGTATGGTTCAGCATATATGACCTCCTTCAATCACTATTTTCTCTTTACGTCGGATTCTATAAACCCCGAGCACAACCAAAAATGACAGCAGCTGTGCGACCATAATACGAACAATCTGCATGGAATCCGCCTCATTCTCCGTGACCACATGGACGAGATTTGTTGCAATCACATTGTTGAACAGGTGATCGCCGAGTCCGATCCATAGACACCCGCTCATCTTGTAAAGCAGCCCCCATTTGATACTCATAATTCCGGCGAGTATGACATATCCGATTCCCATGATAAGAAGATTTGTCAATGACGATTCGCCGTCTGTAAAGCTGCGCAGCGGCATCACCCAGTGCCAGATACCGAACAGAAATGCTGTGAACAGATTTGCTTTTGCAAAGGAGGACACGCCTTCTGTGACACGAAGATTGAAACCGCGAAAAATGCCTTCCTCCATCACAACGTTGACAACGTTGAAGACAAGACATAGCAGAACCGCACGAATTGTCCTCTGTTGAATCACATCGCCTTGCAATGAAAAGCCCGATGCATAGAAGTCGAGTGTCGAATGCTTGCCTTGCAGAAACAGTATTCCCATTTCCAGAGAATAGGACAGCGCAAAGCAAATGAGACCGAGCAGCAAACCTTTCACGATGTGTTGAAAACGGTCAGTTTTGAAGCCTATGTCACTCAGACTCAAATTTGTCATCCTGAGTGCAATCAACAGTACGAAGATGCCAAACAGCTTGTGAAACACATTTTCAGCAATCACTGTTTCATCTGTACGGATGAGATAATACTCGATAAACCGTGCAATGCTGCATAATAAGAACACAAAAACGCACAGTATATAGGGGCGTTTCGTTTGAATTTTGTTCATGTGGACTGTCGTAACCTCCTGTGAGATATGGATTAAAACGCTGATACGCGGAGTATTTTGATATATGAATTATATCACAAATCATTGCATGTTGCAAGCCTATTTTAATTCATTCATGTTCCTACCGCCTGTCTGATGACTGGAAGCAGATCGTTTCCGCCCCGATATTCTCCCGAAACCGCACATCATGCTCCGCGAACAGCATGGTCGGACGATAGTCCGCAAGCAGTGTCTCGATCTGCATCCGAGAAAAAATGTCGATGAAATTCAGCGGTTCATCCCAGATGTAAAGATGCGCCGGTGTCAGCAGACTTGCCGCAAGCAGGACTTTTTTCTTCTGCCCTGCGGAGTAGTCCGAAATGTCCTTTGCAAGCTGTGCGCGGCTGAGATCAAGATGCCGCAGAACAGTACAGAAAATACTCCGGTCAAGGCCGCGTTCTTCACAGAATGCTGGAATACTGCCGTGCAGGAAAGACGCATCCTGCGGCACATAGGAAACAATAAGTCCCGATGCTGTCTCGCAGATGCCGCTGACAGACAGATTCTCATCCGCCGGGAGTACCCCGGCTTTTTGCAGGATCACACGCATCAGCGTGGATTTTCCGCAGCCATTGGTACCATGCAGCGCAATTCTCTGTCCCTGTCTGACGCTGAATGTCAGCCCAGTGCAGACCGGCTCGGCAGCACCGCTGTACTGTAACGTGCAGTCGCGTACAGTGACCAGCGTTTCCTTGTGATGCTTCAGCGGTGACAGTTTCAGAGATTTGATTTCCTCGATATCCTGCAACAATCCCTCCTGCTCGGAGATCTCCCGTTCAATGCGACGCTCCGTATTTTTGACACGGCTCTGCATTTTCTTGGTTTTTGCACCGATATAAGAGCGTGAGCTGATGGAACGGTCGGTCTCCTTGATCGGATCGAATCCGATCTTGGTGCGCTTGCTTTTGTCAGCCCACTCGGCGGTGCGTCTGGCTGCCTGCCGCAGCTTGCGGAGCTCCTTCCGACGCTTCTCATTTTCCGCTTCTGCAAATTGATCGCGGCGTTTCTGGTTCTCCTGCCAGCAGGAGAAATTGCCGCTTTGCACCATGATGGTTTTTCTGTTCAGCACAAGGATGTGATTCGTACAGGCATCGAGCAGATCGCGGTCGTGCGAAACGAGGATAAACCCTTTCTTCGTGGACAGATATTCGCGCACGATCTCCCGTGCCTGTGCATCAAGATGATTGGTCGGTTCGTCGATGAGCAGAAAGTCATTTTCGCCTGAAAACAGGATCGCCAGCAGGACTTTCGTGCTCTGCCCGTGACTGAGTGTATTGAACGGTCGGTACAGGATCTCCGCATCCTCGTGAAGCTCTGCAAGCTCACAGATCACACGCCACAGTTCACCGTTTTCACGCAGTTCGTCCGCAAATTCTGCTGCTGATCTCTGCATCTGTTCCGGTGTGACGGCATACGGAAAGTAGGCGACAGGGACGGAAATGGTCAGCGTTCCCTGAGAGGAAAGCTCACCCGTCAGCAGACGGAGAAAGGTCGTCTTCCCCTTGCCGTTTCTGCCGATAAGTCCGAGTTTCCAGTCAGTATCCAGTGCAAAAGTGGCATCTTCAAAGACCGGCTCCACAGAACCGTCATAACTGAACGTTAGGTGATCCACTCTGATTTGTGACATAAGCATTCCTCCTTTGCGTGTTCCGCAAACAAAAACGGAACTGCTTGCTGCCAAACAGTTCCGTTATGTCACAGATAACCTCAGAGCACCGGACAGCACCATCCGGCGTATCACAATGTCCAACGCAAAAAGAGGTTATGAGAACATAATCCACTTTTGGCAGCACTAAAACACAGCATATGCTTTCACACATACTTCACACACTGTATTATGTTTCATGCATTCAAAAGCGAGTTATTTTCTCATCCTCTCACCTCTCTCAGAAATATGAGTTTATTATAGCACATCCGCTTCGGATTGTCAAGCCTGAAACATGAAATATTCTAAAGCCAAGCGTTATTGGTCATATTCCACTTGTTTTTAGTTTTACAGGATTACTATGCCCTGCAAAGTTGTGCGGTTTGGTTGGTGATAGCACTTTTTTTGAAGCTTGTACTGTGTGTTTATGCAGAATTTTTATGCATCAGCATCTTGCAATTTGAGAGGCAGTGTGCTATAATAGAAATGCAGT
>JAILPP010000017.1 GCA_024699425.1 Oscillospiraceae bacterium
CTGTTGTCAGCGTAAAGAAGGCTGTCCACTATGCAAAGGACGACGGTCATGACTATGTGCTTCTCGATACCGCAGGACGGCTGAATATTGATACCGAACTGATGTAGGAACTCCAGAATATCAAGGCGGCTACCGAACCCGATGAGATCATGCTCGTCGTGGATGCCATGACAGGTCAGGATGCTGTCAATGTCGCAAAGGCGTTCGATGATGCGATCGGCATCGACAGCGTACTGATGTCCAAGCTCGACTCCGATACCAGAGGCGGTGCGGCACTTTCCGTTCTCGCCGTCACAGGTAAGCCCATCAAATTCGTGGGCATGGGCGAAAAGCTCGATGATTTTGAAAAATTCCACCCCTCCCGTATGGCTTCCCGCATTCTCGGCATGGGCGATGTGCTTACGCTGATCGAACACGCGGAACAGGTCATTGACAAGGGCGATGCGGAACGCCTGACCCGCAAACTCACGGAAGAGGGCAATTTTGATCTCGATGATCTGCTGGAACAGATCAAACAGGTGCGGAAGATGGGACCGCTTCGCTCCCTCGTGTCGTACTTCCCCGGCGGTGACAAGATTCCGGATGAAATGCTCGATGACAAGCAGTTCAACCGGCTGGAGGCACTCATTACCTCCATGACCCCTGCGGAACGTGCAAAACCCTCGATCATCAACCCCTCCCGCAAGCGCAGAATCGCAGCGGGCAGCGGCAATAAGGTGGAGGATGTCAACCGCCTGCTCAAACAGTTCGAGCAGATGCAGAAAATGATGAAAAAGCTCGGCGGCAGAGGCGGTAAGGGCGGCAGAAAGGGCAAGGCAATGATGCGTCAGGCAAAACGTGCCTTCGCAGGCATGGACTTCAGCAATATGCCCGGAATGCCCGGCAGTCCCAAGAAAAAATAAGCTATCTTGCGGTTCCCCGCTGGATATAGATATCAGAGAATCACGGAGGTGAAACAAAATGGCAGTAAAGATCAGACTGAGAAGAATAGGCGCTAAGAAGGCTCCGTTCTATCGTGTTGTTGTTGCAGACTCCCGCTATCCGAGAGACGGCCGCTTCATCGACGAGATCGGTTACTACGACCCCACAAAGGAGCCGTCCGTTGTCAAGGTGGACGCAGACAAGGCTAAGGAGTGGATCGCAAAGGGCGCACAGCCGACCGATACCGTAAAGACCATCCTGAAGAAGGAGGGCATTATCGAAAAGTAATGTCCTGACCCTGCGAGAACGGAGGCTGAAGCACGGCGCTTTTCAGCGCTTGGCTTCCCTCTCTTTCATCGCATTCCGGAGGAAATTATGAAAGATTTATTGTTTGCTATCACGGCAGGTCTTGTGGATGACAAGGATGCCATTGAGATCACACAGGATGAGCCGAATGAGGAAGGCGTGATCGTGTTCCATCTGCGTGTGGCAGAGGACGACATGGGCAGAGTCATCGGCAAGCAGGGCAGGATTGCCAAAGCCATCCGCACCATTATGCGCTCCGGTGCAGCCAGAAACGGCATGGAAAATATTGCTGTGGAGATCGGTTGATGGGACAGAAACGTTATCTGGAAATAGGTAAGATCACAAACGTCCATGGTCTTGCCGGGGAGGTCAAGGTCTATCCCTGGTGCGACGATGCGGCGTTTTTGTGTTCCTTTGATGTCCTGTACACCGATCGGGACGGAAAACACCCCGTAACTGTGGAACGCGCCCGCATTCAGCAGAATATGGTCATTATGAAGCTCGCAGACGTGGCAAGCCGTGAGGCGGCGGAAAAACTCCGCGGAACTATCCTCTATATGGACAGGGAAGATGTCGAGCTGAAAGAAGATTGCTATTTCGTGCAGGATCTTATCGGACTGGAAGTCATTGATGCCGATACGGGCAGAGTCTGGGGCAGAATACGGGATGTCATGCAGACAGGTGCCAACGATGTCTACAGCATCTGGAACGCACAGGAACAGCGGGAATATCTCGCACCTGCGATTCCCGATGTGGTACTCGAAACCAATATCGAGGCGGGGACTATGACCATTCGCCCGCTGGAGGGGCTGTTCGATGCGGATTGAAATTGCTACGCTGTTTCCGGAGATGTGCGAAAGCTATCTGTCCGAAAGCATCATCGGACGTGCCCGCAGGTCGGGGGCGATCGAGGTACACTGTCACAATATCCGTGATTATACGTTGGATAAGCACCGCCGTGTGGACGACAAGCCCTTCGGCGGCGGCATGGGTATGGTGATGCAGGCAGAGCCGATCTATCGCTGCTGGCAGGCGGTCTGCGCACAGATCGGAGAACGCCCGCACACGATCTATCTCTCTCCGCAGGGGAAAACGCTGACACAGCGCAGAGCTGTCGAATTGTCGCAGGAAAGCGCATTGTTTCTGCTGTGCGGACATTACGAAGGTGTCGATCAGCGGGTGCTGGACAAGATCGTTGATGAGGAAATTTCCATCGGGGATTATGTCCTGACGGGCGGGGAACTGCCCGCACTGGTGCTGACAGATTGCATTGCAAGAATGTGCAGCGGCGTGCTGCCTGCGGCAATCGCCTTCGAGGAGGAGAGCCATTTCTCCGGTCTGCTGGAGTATCCGCAGTACACCCGCCCGGAAGTCTGGGAGGATATGTCCGTTCCGGAAGTTCTGCTGTCGGGGCATCACAGGAATATTGCCGCATGGCGCAAAGAGGAAAGCCTGCGTGTCACACGGGAGAAACGTCCTGATCTGCTGGAGCAGATTTCCGGTCACGAGTGAAAACGGGGGCAGTACTCCGCTTTTTGCGTAGGGGAAAGACAGATGAAATCCGTCCAAAGCTGTTGACTGCTTTTCTGTCAAGTTGACAAAATTTACAGCACTGTATACAAAATATGAGGTTGAAATTTAGTCTATACGGATAGTGTATTTCACAAAAAATTTTATTGTGATACTACACAAATACCAATGTATCTGCATATCGCCGTTTTTGTCAAAGCGTAGAATTTCTTTGAAAAACGTTCAGATATGCCGAAAACCTGTTGACGTTTTCGTTTTTTCCATGTATAATAACATTATGCAAAGGTAAGCAGTACAAATACAATTACATTGCAAAGATGGGAGAGTTTGATTATGTTTGTAAAAGATGTAACTGTTCAGAATCAGGTTGGTCTTCACGCAAGACCTGCTACTTTCTTTATCCAGAAGGCAAATGAATATAAGTCCTCGATCTGGATCGAGAAGAAGGAGCGCAGAGTCAATGCAAAGTCTCTGCTCGGTATCCTTTCTCTGGGTATTGTCGGCGGTACGGATATCCGTATCATTGCTGACGGCTCTGACGAGCAGGCTGCTGTTGAGGCTCTGGTTGAGCTGGTAGAAAGCGGCTTCAGCGATGACAACAGATAAAATCAGACCCTGAAGAAAATCGGCGCTGCCTTGAATGGCAGCGCCTTTTCTGTTTCAGGAGTCGATCTTCGCTTCGGAACGTGTATAGGCATACATATTTTCCGCAAAAATGCCGTACCCTTGTGATGGGTCGCTGACAAAGACGTGCGTGACCGCACCGACCAGTTTTCCGCCCTGCAAGATCGGAGAACCACTCATGCCCTGCACAATCCCGCCTGTCTCTTGCAGCAGCCGCTTGTCTGTCACTCTGACGATCATGTTTTGTGTGCTGTTTTTATAATCCAGCGAAACGATCTCCGCACGGAAGGCTTCCGGCGGACCGTCACGGATCGTGGACAGGATCACTGCTTCGCCCGTCACAATTTCCTGTTGCAGCGCCATCGGGACGGCTTCGCCCTGCGGCGGCTTGTCCAGCGTGCCGAATACGCCTGCGCCCGCATTGCACGACAGCGTGCCCATGGGGGCATCGGCTGAGAAATAACCCTGCAACTGCCCCGGAAGTCCTGCCTGCCCCCGCAGAACACCGCTGATGGTCACAGCGTCCGCCTCACCGCATCCAAGCGGTATCTGTTCCCCCGTGTCGGGGTCGCAGATCGGGTGTCCAAGACCGCCGAATCCGTGCGTATGCGGGTCGTAGTAAGTGAGTGTGCCGATGCCTGCGGCACTGTCACGCACCCACAGCCCCGTCTGACAGCACCTTGCCGTCAGGGAATACACGGGAGTCAATGTCAGATCGAGCAGGGTACTGCCCCGCATGACAGTCAGTTCGAGTGCAGAACCGTCAGCGGCTGCCTCACGGAGATCACCTGTTGAATGCACTTCTGTGTGATCGGCTTCGAGGATGATGTCTCCGATCTCCAGACCTGCTTCGGCGGCGGGACAGCAATGCCCCTTTCCGGAGGCAACTTCTCCGAATCCGATCACCATGACCCCGCCCATGAGCATACGCACGCCGAACGGCTGTCCGCAGGGAACAAGCATGACCTCTTCCGTTGGCTGTGTGCGGACGGTCTTGATTGGAAATACCCCTAAAAGGCGCAGAGAGACTGTCTGTGGCATGACACCGTACTGTGCCGCCTGTGCAGTCGGTTCGGCGGGAACGGCGCTGATGGGTACTGCACTTGCGATGTGCAGCGTCTCGCCTGTGCGGACACGGTAGACATCGGGAAGCCGCAGGGCGTAAAACAGCGATGCCGCAGACGGCAGCAGCACCATGACAGCGGCTGTGACAGTCAGGCGGTGCTGTAATGTCCGCAGTATGCCGGAGCGTTTATTCAAGCTGCATTTCATCTGTCACCTGCTTTCTGTGCATGAGATCATGCACATTAGTAGCATGGACAGATGCAGGGGTTTTTATGTCATTCAAAAAGTGGTTCTGACGGATGGCTTTTCCAGATGCGCTCAGAGCCGCTTGAATGCCGCTGTATGCGCTTTTGTCCGTTCAGACGTGCTATCCGCACAGACGGCGCAGAAGCCGCTGTGCGCTGCGCAGAGCGCATTCTGTGCGATGCATGAAAAAAGAGCATCGTTTTCGATGCTCTGATTTTTGAAATATTAATGTAACGATTAGCTGAAATGGTTGCGGGAACCATCGCCGTAGAAATTCAGGTAGCCGTGATCAAATCTGGTCGGATCCGAAAGATACATATCAACAGCTTCCTTTACCAGATCGGTTACCTTTCCGGAGAAAGAACCAAGATCTACATAAGTGGAAGAACCGGTGAACTGATACTTCTGGGTCAGAACGCCATAGATCGAATCAGGGTACTTGGAAGAATTTACACGGTTCATGATGACCTCAACGACTTTCGCCTTATCCTCAGCGGGAATGCTGTTGGAACCTGCCTCGTGTGCAACGGCATTGCAGAGGAGAACGTAATCGCTCTGGGACACGGAAACAGAATTGCTGTCCGGCTGAACGGCGGGTGCATCTGTGGGAGCCTCATAGGGCTGTACTTCCGGTGCTACCAGCATAGAGGGGTCGGGAATCTCGAAATCCACCATTGCACTTGTATCGATAACATCGGCTACCGTGACAGGTGCAGGCGGTGTAACAGGCATTTCGGCAGCGATCTGCTCTGCTGCGGGCTGTACGGAAACGGCGATCCCGGATTCAAAAGCGTCTGCAAATGCTGCTTCCGCCTGTTCTGCGGGCATCTGCGGGATGTTGACTTCCTCAGTGATCGGTACAGTCTCTACCTGAACGGCTGTTGTAGCAGCTACAGTTGTTGTAGTTGTTACAGCAGTAGTGGTTGTGGTAACTGCGGTAGTGGTACGGGCTGCGCTTTCCTTCGGCGCACGAACCTCGGTTTCTGTCGTGATCGGGGACTCATGGAGTGCGGACACGGCAGTTGTTGTTGCTGCTTCTACCTTTTCGCCTGCCTCGACCGCATTGTCTGCGGCAGCGGGTGCTTCTCTTTTTGTATTGACCTTTGCGGCAGATGTGCCGGCATAGTTGACAGTAGTGGTACGCGGCTCGGCTGTGGTCTCGATAGAAGTTACTGTTACAGCGATTGCGGATTCCGTGAGTTCGTAATCTCCGGTGGTCGGCTGAACATAGACCACGAGATCAGCGGAACTGTCGTCTAATGTTATGGTAGCTGCTTCTACAACAGCGAATCCTCCGAACAGGCAGGAGGCGATCATACCGCACACGATCGCTGCGACTTTGGCTTTTCTCATCAACTCAATCCTTTCCTGATTTGCGTCTGTCCATGCGGAAGGAATGGAAACATCTTCCGAAGGACTGCATCTATCATAGCACAAATTTGCGGAAAAGGCAATGGTTTTCGGACAACTTCGATGTAATAGACAAAGAGACGGATGAATTTTCCTGTCAAACATGGATAATCTGCACATAATTTTTGGAAACGATTGTGCCAAAAACAAGAACGTTTGTTTGAAAACTTAACAAACTCCTATCGGAAAATGACAGACCGGTTACATTTCAAACAGAAGGGTAAAAGTCGATTGGATACTATGCACAGAAATGCAAGTCGAAATCATGCAGAGTGTACAAATGGCTGTCGATTCTTTGACAAAGCGGTTTTTGAGGATTTTTGTGCAGATTGTCAAAAAAATGACAGCCGCCGCAGCGTGCGGCAGCCGTCATCTTGTAAAACAGGGAAGAATTACAGGATCGTAAAGAACCTCTGCTTGAATACAACAGACTCATTCGGGGCAAGCTCACGGTAGCCGGACAGCCCTTCGGGAATGTTCAGATTCGGTGCGTCGATCATGGCGCTCATCGGTTCGGGGCAGAAATAGCCGTTGAAGCCGCGGTCGTTCCAGAAAATCCAGAATTTGTAATTTTCGCTGATCTCGTAGCCGATCTTCTTGCCGCTTGCCTTGTCCTCTGCGACGATGCCGTAGAAGTCCTGACCGTCAAGCTCCATGTGTTCGGCAAAGTACATCTCGTTGTCGATGACCTGCAAAACGGGGCAGCGTGTGCCGCTGCGGTATTCCTGATCTTTCGGGCTGAGGTCAACGGTTTCAAGGGTCGGCAGGCAGCGGTCGTTGAGGATCCAGCGCTTGCCGATGGGGGCAATCAGACGCTCGTCCGCCTCGGCAGCCTTGAGGACGAACGGGGAATTGATCGTGGTGTGCGTTGCCACGGAAACGGGCAGACGCTTGGTGGAAAGATCGGTCAGCTTGAATTCATATTCCAGTCCCGATGCGGAGAGCGTGAAGCAGAATTCCGCCTTGAACTTGATCGGAAGATACTGGAAGAACTCGTCCTTTTCGTCATAAAGGTACTCTGTTCGGCACCATGCGCAGTTCTCATCCGCCTTGGCTTCGATGATCGTATGGCGGCGCTTGTGGAGAAAGCCGTGGATGTGGTTGTTGTAGGGTTCTTTTTCGTTGACGGGGAGATGATAGGTCGCTTCAGAGGTGCGGAGCTTGCCGTCTGCAAAGCGGTTCGGCAGGTAGAGCGTGGGAAGTCCCCATACTTCGGCAGACTGCAAAAGCTGCTCGTAGGTATTGTCGTCCTTGAAACGGAAGAACTCGATACCGTTCCTGACATCACAGAGACGGACGACATTGGAGCCGAGTTCGGGGGCGATGAGTGCGGTGTAGCCGCCTGCATCAAGTCGGATACAGGGCATTCCGCCCCACTGCATCATTTGCGTTGCGTTGTTCATAGTGAAAAACCTCCTTTGGTGCGGTACAGCAGTCTGTCTGCGTGTACGAAAATTCCTGTACTATTATACCACTTTTTTGCGGATTTGTCCAGTCCCGCAAGGAAATGTTCCCGTTTTGCACAGCATTTTTCCGAATAATTGTGCATATCCACGAAAATTGATTCCTATGGGATACTGTTTTCCCATAATCACTGAAAAAAGCGGAAAAGCCCTTGCAAAAGAGGGATTTCCGTGTTATAATAAATTTGTCTGCGTTCAGAAATTCTGAACGAAAATAGAAGGAGGAAAACTTCCGAAAACGATTTCGGATTTTCCGGCAAAAGTGAGAAGGAGGACAAACATGGCAAACGCAAAAGCGGCTGTCAAGCCGGCTTCCGGCGGGAACGGCATCGGAGGGTATCTTCCGGGCTGGTTATCCCGCAACCGCTATTACATCATCGCCTTTTTTATCCCTGTGGTGCTGATGTATATTTCTTATGTGATCTTCGGCATTGAGCCTTTCGGGGACAAGTCCGTGCTGTGTCTCGACCTGAATGCGCAGTATGTGTATTACTTCGAGGCGCTGCGGGATGCCTTCTGGGGGGACGGCAGCATCTTCTACAACTGGGCGCGCAATCTCTCCGGCGGTATGATGGGCATTATCGGCTATTATCTGGCAAGCCCGTTTACGCTGATCGTCATGCTCCTGCCGCGAAAAATGATCCTGACGAGCCTGCTCATCATGATCCTGTGCAAGATCGGCACGGCAAGTGTGACATTCAGTTACTATCTGCAAAAATCCAAGGGTCTGGAACCGCTTCATGCGACGATGTTTGCAGTGCTGTACTCCCTGATGGCGTATATGGTCATTCAGACCATTGACCCGATGTGGCTGGACGGTCTGGTACTGCTTCCGCTGGTGGCACTCGGTATCGAATATCTTGTGGACGACGGCAGAAAGCTCAATTATATCATTCCCGCAGCGCTGATCTTCGTTGCCAATTTCTATATCGGCTATATGATCGGACTGTTCTCCGCGGTGTATTTCATTTATTATCTGTTCTTCGGCAAGGACGGCGGACGGGGCAGGATCCGGAATTATCTGTACACAGGCTGTACATTCGGCATTGCAACGCTGGTGGCACTCATGCTGGCAGCCTTTATGCTCCTGCCCGTATACAACGCCCTGAAACTCGGTAAATTCGACTTTTCGGGCGAACCTGACCGCAGCTTTGCGATGCAGTTTGAACCTGTCACGATTCTGGCACAGCTCCTGACGGCACAGTATGACTCCGTTAATGTGCAGGGCAGTCCGGAGATCTACTGCGGTATCCTGACAGTCGTACTTCTGCCGCTGTTTTTCCTCAACAAAAAACTCTCCCTCCGCTGCAAGCTGGGTTACGGTTTCCTGATGGCGGTGATGTTCTTCTCCATGTGCATCCGTCCCGTGGATATGCAGTGGCACGGCGGACAGATGCCCAACTGGCTCCCGTTCCGCTATTCGTTCATCGTGTCGTTTATTCTGCTGAGTATGGCGGCGCAGGCGTGGAAACATCTCGACGGCGTGGAAGCACGGCATCTCGGCGGCGTGTTCTTCGGGGAAATGGCAGTCATTCTCTTCATTCACAGTCAGGGCTATGAGCATCTGGACATCATGAAGAGCATCTGGCTTTCCATCGGGCTTGCAGGTGCATATCTGCTCTTCCTCTATGCGTATAAGCTGCATCAGAGAAAGATCCTCATCCCCGTTCTGATGATGTGCGTGATGTCGGCGGAGCTGGTATTCAACAGCGTGCTGACACTGAAATCCATCGACAAGGAAGTACTCTATTCTTCGGGGGCGTCCTACGATTCCGTGATCGAAAACGGACGGAAAGCCGTAGATGTCATGGAAAGCCTCGACAGCGGACTGTACCGCAGTGAAAAGACATTCTCCCGCTGCATCAATGACAATATGGCTTACGGGCTGAAAGGTCTGACACATTCCAGCTCTGTCATGAATGCCCGTATCCTCACCTTTATCGAAACGCTCGGTTTCAATTCCCGCAGCTATTACACTCGCTATGACGGCACGACAGAGATCGGAGATTCGCTGCTTGGCATCAAGTACGTCCTCGATCAGGACGGCAACGCCACACCGCAGGCAGGCGATGATCTGGAGCGTGTGGATTCCCGCAAGCGTTCTCTGCTGCACAGCACTTATCCAAAGGTCGGGGAGTACTCCTACACGGGGAAAAATTCCGACGGTTCGGACAAACCGCCCACAACGATCGGCATTTATCAGAACCCGAACGCCCTTTCCATCGGCTATATGGTGAGCAGCGATCTGAAAAAGATCGATCACCTCGGCAATGACAACCCCTTCAACAGCCAGAATATGCTCCTTTCCACCATGACAGGGCAGACCGTGTTCGGCGCTGACGGCGGTTTTGACGGCTGGGCAGAATATTACAGACGTATTGATGTCGGTGAGCCTGTACTGGGTGCGGTTACGGTTTCTGATTACAACGGACAGGCGTGCTACACCAAAAAGCCGGAAGGCGACCCGACGGTGGATTACCGCTTCACCGTGGACAGTGACGAGGAAGTGCTGTTCTTCCTCAAGACCGAGAATGAGCAGGCGGTCAACCTGTGGCTCGGTATCTATGACGAGGCAACGGGAAATTACCGCTTTGGTTCTTCCGGATTCGGACAGTATTTCGAGACACACAATTACAGCATTCTGAGCATGGGACATTTCACCCCCGGCACAAAGGTTGCCCTGCGTATGACGGTACTCGACAAAGACAATGCAACGATCGTCAAGGAGCCGTTCTTCTACTACTTCAACCGTGACAAGTATCAGGAGGACATTGACAAGCTCAAGGGCGGACAGATGGAGATCACAAAGTTCAGCGCCGACAGCCTCGAAGGTACGGTGACTGCGGGCGAGAATCAGGATCTTTTCACCTCTATTCCCTATGAACCGGGCTGGACGGTGTATGTGGACGGACAGAAGGCATTCACCACAGGCAGTTCCGACTATACCGAAAGCGTAAACGCCGACGGTCAGAAAGTCCGCAGCTACGATGCACACCAGATGCTCAAGGCGATGATCTATGTCCCGCTGGAGGCAGGTCAGCACACGATCAGAATGAAGTATACCCCGCCGGGATTTGTGGCAGGCGTACTGCTGTTTGTGGTCGGTACGGCAATGTGCGTGATGTTCGGAATGTATGACAGCCGCAGCAATAAGGTGCTGCTGGCACTTGCCAACTCCCGCAAGGCAGATGCCGCACAGCGTGAGCGTGAAAAGAAGGCGGCAGCCCGTGCGCAGCGCAAGGCGGAGAGTGCGCCCGCCGCTTCGGATGCGGACGAGGACGAGGAGGAACAGACAGCGGAGGACTTCGATGCCCCCGCAGACGGTCTCCCCGATTCCGGAACGCCCGAAAACTGAGAATACAGTAAAAGACCTGTATGCAGAACGCATACAGGTCTTTCTCTTACTTTTTATTTTTCAGGAGCTTCAGAATGAGTTTGGCAATGGTTTTGGCATCGGTGAGGGATTCTGTGCTGCCAAGGAGCTGCGGAATCAGTTCGCCGACGTTCAGACCTGCGAGCTTTTCGGAAACCATCTGCTGTACCCACTCGATGTCCTCGAAGCTCTTTTTGCCGAGGTAGACCTGCTCATAGGCGTAGATCGTTGCCTCTCCGATGGCGGCGGCAATCGTACCCGCAATAACGGCATTCAGGGTGGAGGCAGCAATGTTCAGACCGGGAATCGCTTTGATCGCACTGATGATCGCCTTGGCGGCGGCGCTGATCGTGCCGACCTTGATGATGCTTTCCTGAAAGACTTTGGAACGCTCGTCCTTCCGATAGCCGTAGACCATGGCAATGGCATTGAGTTCGCCCGCTTCCAGCGGTGCAAGCAGCATGGCATCTGCAATCGGAATCGGGACAGCGCCGACAGTAGCGGCGGCGGCTGTGGCAGTTCCCACAACGCCGTGTGCCATGATGCGGCAGCGGCTGAGTCTGACCTGACTCATATCATGGGCAGCCGCCTGAATGCCTTCGGGCATCAGGGCAACGGTTTTGTCGATCAGTTCCGTGATGCCCTCCGGCGGGGCATAGGCGCTTTCATTGAGCATATATGTTTCAGCCACCACGGGAATGACCGCTTGCAGATTGCAGGAACGTTTCTGTCCGGCGAACGCCTGATTGACCATGCGGATATTTTCTTCACGGTCGGGCGTGGAGTAGGATTTCGTGATGACGACAACGATCGGAACGGATTTCCACATGGAAGTGGCACGGGTCAGATTCTGTATCGTTTTGGGGAAGAGCTTGCGGGACGTGCCGTCCACGCAGAACCAGATCATATTGATCTGACGTTCCCTGCCGCCCGCTTTCAGAGTCTCTTTTGACCACTTCTTCACAGCGCCGATCGCACGGTGTTCGCCGAGAAGCGTCGGCTCAAAGCCGACGGTATCAATGACACGGAACGGTACATCATCGCTCTCGTAGATTTTCAGTTCTTTGGTCGTGCCCTCTGTTCCCCATGAAGTTTCGGCTCTGTGTTCCCCAAGGAGCGTGTTGATGAGTGTGGATTTTCCAACGCCCGAATTGCCGATCACAAGCACATTGCCCTTGTCGGGTTCGATGACCGTTCCCTCTGACACGGAAACAACGTCTGCTTCGATCGGTTCAGCCGGCTGCATCTGTTCGTTATGATTCAATGTAAATCCCCCTTTTTCGACATTCATAAGCTATAAATGGGCATGAGCTGTCAAAATATGCAAAAGCGATGCGGGTGCAGGGCGGGCAGCCCCCCGATACCAGCCCGCCGCCTTTGCGCAGTTTACCATTGCCACGAGGCAAAGAGATTCCGTTTCTTTTTCGGTTCATCGGGATGCTCTTTGGCATAGCGGGCGGAGTACTCATAGAGCGAGGCAATCACGATCAGCAGGATTCCCGCAAGGAACAGGTAGATGCCCCAGTGCAGCGAACGCCAGAACGACCATGTAAGATGAATCGTCATGATGACCATGACCGCAAAGCCCAGTGTGAACCAGCGCAGTTTCTTGGAGACAAAGCTGCCTGCCAGAATCAGGAAGCTGAATCCCACCAGTACGATCGCATCGGTGACGTTACGGAAACGGAGCGAAGCGATCAGGAGCGTTGCCATTGTTATGCTGTACATCACAAAACGTGCAACATGGATATGCTTGTTGTATGCCTTCGGCAGAATCAGCAGCAGCGTCAGAATGAAGATGTGGAACGGCAGCAGATAGAGCATGATCCGCAGGGTCTTGATGTCCAGTACGGATAATTTGTCAAGCAGCAGGAACGGGTCATGGATATTGTGCAGCAGCAGCGTCAGACAGCCGGATACAGATGCCAGAAGTGCGGGAATACGTCGGTTTTGCAGTCTGCCGATGAACAACAGGGAATACAGCGTCAGAAACAGGCATACCAGAATCGACGGATACCAGCGGATTTCGGCGGCTGCGCTGAAAATACACAGCACACCCGTCAGCAGCGGCAGATCCAGATGCAGTATCCCGTTTCCGCCTTCGTAGAATTTCGGCAGGAGCAGTCTGCCCGTCAGGGCAAATACACCGAGCAGAATGATAAAGGCAGTCACTTTCAGGAGATCTGCCATATTCTCCGGTGTCATGCTGCCGGGAAGGGGCAGCCCCCATGCTGTCACCTGCATTTTCGTGATACGGGAGATCAGGTGATGCGCTGTGATGAACAGTTCGATCAGGGGCAGCGCGGCTGCAAGATTGATCTTCATGCGCAGGAACGAAACGGCATACACGCCCGTCAGCAGGAGCAGCAGGAATCCGAATCCGTCCGGAATGTCCGAATCCAGCAGATAGCAGATGAGTGCGGCGATCGAGGTGACGGTGGAGAGCAGTTCCAGATAAAAGCGTGTGCCCTGCCAGCCCTGTGTGCGCCTGTGAGACGGGAAAGCGGCAGCTTCCAGCAGATACAGGAGCGTGACGGCAGTGAAGAACAGAACAAAACAGAGTGTGATTTTCAGTTCCGCCGCTTCTTTCAGCGCATAGAACAGTCCCGTCAGGAACGTGGGAATGAAACACAGTGCAAATGCCTTTTCCAGCAGAAAACGCTTGCAGATATGGGAATAGATCACGCCGATGAGCATGAACGCCGCACAGAGATACAGCATCAGACCAAACGGTTTTTCCGTATTCAGGAGAACCATGCCGCACACGGCGCTGCCCGCAGTCACAAAGCACCAGATACGGCGGGTCAGGAAACCCTGCATGAGCAGTACAAGCGCTGTGAACATCAGAAGCGGTGCGATCAGATAGATATTGCTCTTGTTTGCGCCGACGAGTGTCATCAGCCAGACGGCTGCCGTACTCATCACACAGAATATCGTATCTTTCGCAAAAGGATTTTTCTTTTCCAGACAGAACAGCAGCAGGCTGACAAAGCCGAGGGAATACAGCAGGAACAGATAGCCCGTCTGTCCTTTCGTGAAGAGTTCGCCGACACCGCTGACCAGTCCGAGCGGGAGCATCAGCACGATGCCCAGAACAGAAGCTGTTTTTTGCAGACGTTCCGAAAGCAGCGGAATACTGCGGAAACTCATCAGCACGACCGCCGCCGCCGTCGCCGCAAACAGCGCTTTCACAATGTCATCCGTCTCACGGAACAGGGAAAGTTTTGTCAGGGCGTACAGGGCATTCAGCAGACAGCCCGTGATGCCGAATGCACCGGCGTGGGCATCCTGTTTCTCAAAGCGGGGGCTGAAAAATCCCGCACACAGTACCAGCGAACCGACCAACGGCATCAGCAGTGCGCCGTTGGGACTGAGAATGACCGAACCAAACGTCAGCATTGTCATGAGCATCAGAATATAAGAAAACCATTTGGAAGCGCTGCCGAAGATCGTCACGGTGTCACGGCGCTGCTCCCATTCCGCCCAGACGAACACGCCCGCACAGAACAGCAGATACCAGAGACAGAAAATGTTTTCCTTGACGGGCAGTTCTCCTTCAAAGCGGGCAGCGATGAACAGTCCGAGAAAGAACATCGTCCCCGCACCCGCAAACAGACTCAGCCATGCAAGCACACGGCTCTTGTAACTATGTACGCCGATTCCCGTGGAAACGGCAACGCAGAGGAACGTCACAGCGGATACCAGATCACTGCCGCCCCCACGGAACGAGAACCACTCGCCCCAGAGACGGAATACACCGATTCCCGCAACTGCCATCGGCAGGAAGATACAGCCTAAAATATAAAACGCAAGTCCCGTTTTCGGGAGACGGAATCCTTTTTCGGCAACGATATTCGCCCCGAAGAACATCACGCTGACGGACAGCAGGACAACGGCACGGGCAGTGTCGGGAAGAGTTGCCCATGTCTGCGTCAGGAAGATGACACCGCCCAGAAACAGAAACAGTACACCTGCAATCAGCAGAAACGATGTCGGGGAGAACGGCTGTTTCGGCTTGACGGGTCTCGGCTGCTGATAAGGCTGCGGCATCGGCATCTGCTGCATATCACTGCTGCGGAATACAGCAGGTTTCGGGGGCTGATCCGGTACAGGGGAAGAATGGGTTTCCTCTGCACCGTTGAGGACGAACGGCTGCGGCGGGGCAGCGTTGGCAGGCGGTCCGTACAAATGTGAATAATCCTGATTCATACAAGTCAACTCCTTTGCGGGAAATTCAGCTTTCTGTCAGGTTAGTGCATTTTGAACGGAAAACATTACAAACGATAACCGAGCGTTCTCAACTCCGCATTTCCCCGATGGCAGTGC
>JAILPP010000031.1 GCA_024699425.1 Oscillospiraceae bacterium
AAGAACCGTATACAAATTTTAGTTTGATACGACCTTGTGCGCGACCTTTTCAGTCACGAACGTGTCGTACAAAGATGGGCTATATCCGCGATGCAGAAAATCCTGACAAGACACGCGGCACTGTCAACGAACCGTGCTACAAATTCAAGGGCAACTCTCTGATCCGCTGCCAGTCCTCGCGGAAATGGTGCCGTTACCAGTTGGACTTCCGCCGCAGTGAGGGCGCAACGGAAGTGAAGTGGGGCATTACCTGCGCAACACACAAATCCTCTTCGCACAATTTCGGTGAGGATGCCTGCGACGAAAAGGCAACCGTTGAAATGGCAAAGCGTGTCGGCATTGAACCGTATATCAAGAATCTCGGCGGTCTGGATTGAGTATTTCCATCCGTACCGATACAGAAGAAGCTCTGTCTCCGTGAGGGGGGACAGAGCTTGTTTTTGAAACAGAAGTCCGATGTATAACAAAAAACCCCGGAACTGCAATGCAACTCCGGAGTCGTGATGAGACATATGGGATTTGAACCCATGACCCTACGCTTAAAAGGCGTATGCTCTACCGACTGAGCTAATGTCTCATGACAAATAAGATTATACCATAAAATCTTTTGCTTGTCAAGTGCTTTTTGAAAATTTTCATGAAAATCTGAAAAATACCCCGCATTTCAGATAATTTCAGAAAAAATTCACATTTCAGGCAGAAAACGGATTGATTTTTTCCGGAAGATGTGTTATAATAAACAAGGCAAAGGAGGCGCATTGTGAAGGAACAGACGAAAAAGTGGATTCGTATTGCGGTTCTTGCAGTTGTTGCTGTCGTTGTGACGATCCTCTGCTTTCCCTTCATGCATCTGCTTGTGAGCGAGGAGGGGAGGAGCGAGCTTTGCGAAAAAGTGCGGAGCTGCGGCGCTTTTGCACCGTTGGTATTTGTCCTGCTGATGGCACTTCAGATCGTGGTTGCCTTTATTCCCGGCGGACCGCTGGAGCTGGTCGGGGGAATGCTGTTCGGGAGCTGGGTCGGACTGCTTGTCACGGAACTTGGCGCACTGCTCGGTACGCTTTGTGTCCTGTTTCTGGTCAGACGCTTCGGGAAACCTCTGGTCGATTTCTTCGTGCCGGAGGAAAAAGCAAAGAAATTCCGGATTTTACAGGATGAGAATAAACTGGAATTCTGGGTGTTTGTCCTTTTTCTGATCCCCGGAATCCCCAAAGATCTCCTGACCTATCTTGTCCCCCTGACACGGATGCGGGGACGGAATTTTCTCATTCTTTCCGCAATTGCACGTTTTCCGTCTCTTGCGGCTTCTGTATTGGTAGGGGCTTCCATTTCAGAGGGGCGGTACCGTGCGGCAGTCTGCATCTGTGCGGCGGCGGCGGTACTGACATTCATCGGTCTCTGTATCAGAAACCATATTACGAAGGAGCGATCCGAATGAAGAAACTCTATTTTATCGCAAATCTTCAGGCGGGAAAAGCAGAACTCGGAATGCATCTTGCCGAGATACTCAATCGGATCACCCGTGCCGGATATGAAGTCACAGTTCATCCGACGCAGGCACCGCTTGATGCGACTTATATGGCTGCCAAGGCCGTCGAGTCGGGTGAATATGATGCCATCTGGTGTTCCGGCGGTGACGGGACACTCAGCGAAGTCATCACGGGAATGATGCGTTCGGAACATTCTGTTCCGCTGGGATATATCCCGTCGGGTTCTGTTTGCGATTTTGCGAAGAGCATGGGGATTCCGAGAGATATGCTCAGGGCAACGGAAATGATCCTTGACGGCGTTCCCCGCAGGATTGATTCCGGAACGGTCAATGACCGTGTGTTCAATTATATTGCGGCATTCGGTGCGTTTACAGATGTGACGTATGAAACGCCGCAGGATGCCAAGAATGTATTCGGTCCTCTTGCCTATATCGTCAATGCAGCCATCAAGCTGCCGGATCTGCGGACATTCAGGATGCGTGTCAACTGCGACGGACAGGAGTTCGAGGATGATTACATCTACGGCATGATTACCAATTCCGCTTCCGTGGGCGGTGTGCTGGATATTTCGGACTTTGAATTTGATGACGGTATGTTTGAGATCACGCTCATCAAACGCCCCGAAAATCCGATTGATCTGCACAGAACACTGCTCTTTCTGCGCGACATTCACGAGGTCGGCGCAAAGGAAGATCTGGTGTGCCTGCGTGCATCGGATATCAAGATCCAGCTTCGGGAGAAAGCAGTTGTCCCGTGGACGGTGGACGGCGAATATATGCCCAATGCCGCACACGTCCATATTGTCAATCATAAACAGGCACTGACAATGATTGTGCCGAAATCCACAGATCTTTCATGTTTTAGTATAAGATAGGAGTTAGTATGAAACGTTTGATGATCCTGACTGCTGCCGTCTGCATGATCGCAGCAATGACCGGCTGTGCCGGCAAATCCAACACATCCGGAACGATCGAGACACTGCCGGCGGATACTGCGGTTGCCCCTGCTTCAGATGCTGAGGGCGAAACCACAGCAGAAAGAGAGACAGCGGCCTCCACGGCTGCTGCAACAAAGAAGAAAACCAGTGCAACGATTCCGGCTGAGTTTTCCGCCAACGAAGATCTTGACGATGATCTGGTCGGTACATGGAAATATTCGTATGCAGAGGGCATGGATGCCTACTATGTCATAGATGAGGATCATTCGCTTATCAGTCTGATCGACATTACGCAGGTGATGCACGTTGAGGATGGCAAGCTCGTGATCGGCACGGGAGACGATGCTGAAGAGTTGCAGTTCCTGCGCAAAAAAGAGCATTATATCGCTTCTTCCCAGAATACGGTATTTCTGGATATTGTCCCCCGTGAGGATGCGGATACCGATAAGATGACAGGCGATTATGATCTGTACTACTCTGTGTTCTTCCCGCAGGATACAGCAGAGAAAGACAGCGATGACAGCGCTTCGATCCAGTCGCATCTGATCGTCCGCTTTGTGGAAGATCAGGCATCACTTGTAGAAATGGGACTTTGCTACTCTTCCGATGAACAGCTTGTGTTCATGACGGACAAGAAGAAGCTGCTTGTGGATTATAAGTTCAAAAAGGACGACAAGGACATTCTCATTCTCGATGATGAAGAGGACGGCGAGATCACGCTGAAACGTGTGCTGAGTCTGGAAGAACAGGCTGCCAAGGCGGTCAAGGAGAAGAACAAGGAAACCGAGAAGGATACGGAAAAAGAAACAGAGACTGCCAAAAAGAAAGATTAAAACAATCCCCTGTCGGTGATTCGGCAGGGGATTTGTTATCGTTTTCGTTCCGTCATAATTCGGGTGAGCGCCAGAACGGAGATATTGTCACGGCTGCCGTTTTCCTGCGCCAGTTCCCGCAGAATCTGCAAGCGGCGCACAAGAGGCTTGGGACGGGAGAGAACTTCTTCAATTTCCAGACTGCTGACGGTATCGGAAAGCCCATCGGAGCAGAGCAGAAGAATATCACCGTATTCGACTTTCTCATGATGCATCTGAATGTCAAAGATGGGCGTAGAATCGAGATTTCCGAGTACGGGGAAGATTATGTGCCGCTGCTTGTGTGTCCCCATTTCCCAGTGGCGGATCGAGCCTTCTTCATAGAGCATCTGCACCAGCGACTGGTCACGGGAAAGCTGTGACAGACTGCCGTTCCGATAGCGGTAGAGCCGGGAATCCCCGACATTGACCGTGTGCAGTTCCTCATTCTCATCAATGCCGACAGCACAGAGCGTCGTCTGCATATTGCGGGTCTGGTCATCTTTAGCGCCGAGCTGTGCAAGACGTTCATGAATGCCGGTCAGTTCTCTGTCCAGATCGGTGTGGCTGTTGAAATTGATCTCCCGCAGCATCTTCATGCACGTTTCGGAAGCGATCTCGCCGCCCTTCTCACCGGAAACACCGTCCGCCACGGCTACAATAAACGGCGCAGTCAGGCGGGATTCTGTCATTCCCTCTGTCAGAACAAGTCTGTGAATGAGCAGGGCATCTTCGTTATGTTCACGGATTCCCTGCGATGTAACGGCACAGCAATAAAACATGACAAATTCTCCCAATCAAGCGGAAACTTCACACAGCGGCGGAAGTTTCACCATAGTTTCCCAGAAATTTGAAATATTCAAGGTTCTCCGACAGATCGGAGAGCAGCGCACGGACAGACGGGTCACAGATATTCCCGTTGAAATCGAGATAGAACAGCACTTCAAAGCTCCCGTTGCGGATGGGGCGGGATTCGAGCTTGAGCAGATTCAGACCGCAGATGACAAATTTACTCAGCAGGCGGTACAGCGAACCTTCCTCATGCGGCAGACGCAGCATGACGGAAATACGGTCGGCATCCTCTGAAAGCTGCAATTCTTTGGAAATGCAGATAAAGCGGGTAAAATTCGGCACATGATCGGAAATACCATGCGCAAGGATTTCCAGACCGTGCAGGGCGGCGCAGTTTTCCGAGCAGACAGCGGCAATCGGTTCATCGGACTGTGCAACCATACGGGCGGCAGTCGCAGTATTGGAGTACTCACAGGGCGTAATGCCGCTGCGTGTAAGGAAATGTCCGCACTGTGCGAGTGCCTGCGGATGAGAGTAGGCTTTCTTCACATCTGCGAGCTTTGTGCCGGGACGGACGGCGAGGCAGTTTGTGATCTCCACGACGGTGGTACGGCAAATGTAGAAATGATGTTCTGCCATCAGGTCATATGCCTGCACGACGGAACCGAATGTCGAATTGACCACGGGAAGAATACCATACTGCACCTGTCCGGACTGCACCGCATCGAATACGTCAGCGAACGTAAGCAGAAATTGCGGCTGACAATCCGCCCCGAAGATCTGTTTTGCCGCAGTTTCGGCATTTGCACCCGCAGTTCCCTGACAGGCGACAACGGAATCCGCCGAAATGCCGAGGGGCTTGAATTCATAGGGCGTGTGTTCCTGATGGATCTCACGGTATTGCAGATGTTTGCTGATGTCCATGATCGTCTGGAAGAGCAGGGCAGAGGGGGATTCCAGTCCCGTCGGTGCATCCTGCCGGATACGGTCGAGTATCTCCTTTTCACGGTCGGTCTGGAAAATCTGCATCCCTTGTGCCTGCTTATAGCGGGCAACTTCACGGCAGACTTCCATGCGTTCCGAAAATGCATCCTGAATGGTGCGGTCGAGGCGGTTGATACTGCCCCGCAGTTCGTCAAGATTCATTTCAATTCCTCCTGATGAAGATTTGTTCTATTCTATTATACCGTATCAGCGCAAAAAAATCAAGTCTTTTATGAAACAACCGAGCCGACGATCACGGAATCCGATGCAGGAAACAGTTTAAAATAAAAAAATTCTCCGTGTTTGCCAAATTAGGTATTGAAAAGCGCTGCAATTTGTGTTATAATAAAGTGTATGCGATTTTTGAGACAGAGGAAGGCAGAGGGACGCTTTGAGAATACTGGGAATCGACCCCGGCTATGCCATTGTGGGCTTCGGGGTGATCGACTATGCAGGGTCAAATTTCCGTGCCGTGGAATACGGCTCGATCTTCACCGAAGCACACACGCCGTTCACGGACAGGCTCATGCTTATCGACACGGATATGCAGGAGATCATACGCCGCTACAAACCCGACTGCATGGCGATCGAGAAGCTCTATTTCACCACGAACCGCACGACCGGCATTGATGTGGCACAGGCAAGGGGCATTCTTGTACTGGATGCGGCAAAGGCGGGACTGCCTGTCTTTGAGTATACCCCCTTGCAGGTCAAGCAGGCGGTCGTCGGCTACGGCAAAGCGGAGAAGCATCAGGTCATGGACATGACACGGCGTATTCTGAAACTGGCGCAGATCCCTCGCCCTGACGATGCGGCAGATGCCCTTGCCATTGCGATTTGTCACGCACATTCAAGCAGGGGACTGATGGGCTTGCAGAAGCAGTTCAAATGACGGTCTTGCCCCCCGATACCAGCCCGAAATCTTACATAAAGGACTAAAAATTATGATCTATTCCGTTTCCGGCAAGCTGATTCATACCGAACCGAATCTTGCCGTGATTGAATGCGGTGGCGTTGGTTATGCCTGCCGTACCACACAGACAACGCTCTCCAAACTGGGAAAACTTGGAGAACAGGCGTTTTTATATACGCATCTGACCGTCCGTGAAGATGCCGTGGAGCTGTTCGGCTTTGCGGATAAGGACGAACTTGCGTGCTTTGCGCTGCTCATTACCGTGTCCGGCATCGGACCGAAGGCGGCGCTTTCCATTCTCTCCGACCTGACCCCCGACCGCTTTGCACTGCTTGTCGCATCGGGTGACAGCTCCGCACTGACCAAAGTCAAGGGCATCGGCAAGAAATCCGCCGAACGTATTGTGGTCGATCTCAAGGACAAGCTCGCCAAATCCAACCCCGTCATCAAGGATATGCCCGTCAGCGGCGGTACAGGCGGCGGCGGAGAACTGGGCGAAGCAATGGCTGCACTGCTCGTTCTCGGCTATCGTCAGGAGGAAGTCATGCCCGTGCTGGTCAGACTTCCGGAAGATGCGGGCGCAGAGGAACTGATCCGCCTGACACTGCGGGAGATGGGAAAGAAAAAATAAACCTGTACATAATTATGTCTGCGGACATTATATATAGGAGGGAACCGACATGATGAACCTTGATGAACTGCTGAAGGCGGCGATCAGTGACCCGTCCAAGCGAAGCATTTTCCTGCAAACGCTCATCCGCAGCGATGTGTATGTTATTTGCAAGAATCCCGTCAAGACCGGTGAACGAGGCGAGGGTGTACAGATGGATCTGGTGACCATTCAGAACCCCGAAGGCGACCTGTTCATTCCGTTTTTTACGAGTCATCGGGCTTTGCAGCAGTTTGCCAAGCGCTATGTGGAATGTTATAAACTCAACTGTCTGCGCCTGTTTGATCTCATTCAGAATGTATCCGCCGTGTTGAACCCCAATTCCTACGGCAAGGAATTTGCATCCACGGAGATCAAGAGCATTCTGATGATTGCAAGAAATCTCCATATCAAGGCGATTTCCTACAACGAAGCGGAAACGATCAGCTATCGGCTGCCGCAGAGAAGTCTGTCACACATCACCCGTGCGGCATCCAAATTCTTCCAGGAACAGCCGAATGTGGACAGAGCGTTCATTCTCGAAATGACACGGGGCGGTGAAAAACCGCAGGTGCTTATCATCGTGGATATGCTGGGCAACACAAGAAAACTGTTTGTGCCCCTTGCACGCACGCTTTCCAAGGTCTGCAAGTCGCAGGATCACCTGTGTTTCCTGTCCTACGAGCAGGACATTGCCAAGAAAGCCGCCGACGGTGTCAGCCCGTTCTATGTGCGCAAGAAGCGATTCTTTGAAAAATAACCCGCTGCGTTTCGAGAGATACCGGAGGTGAGTACATGATCGAAACAGGTGATTTTGAGATCGACAACCGCCTTGTCACCGCAGAACAGCGGGACGAGGACATTGCCGCAGAAGGCAGTCTGCGCCCGACGACACTGACCGAGTACATCGGTCAGGATAAGGTGAAGGAAAATCTTGCCATTTATATCGAAGCGGCAAAACGCCGTGAGGGAGCGCTTGACCATGTGCTGCTTTACGGTCCTCCCGGACTTGGCAAGACCACGCTTTCTGCGATCATCGCCAGAGAAATGGGAGTTAATCTGCGTGTGACGACAGGACCTGCCATTGAGCGTCCCGGTGATCTTGCCGCCATTCTGACGAATCTTTCTCCGGGCGATGTGCTGTTTATTGATGAGATCCATCGGCTTTCCCGTGCCGTGGAGGAAATTCTGTATCCCGCGCTGGAAGATCATGCCATTGATATTATTGTGGGAAAAGGCCCTGCCGCCCGTTCTCTACGTGTCGATCTGCCTGAATTTACGCTCGTGGGCGCAACGACAAGAGCCGGACAGCTTTCAGCCCCTTTGCGTGACCGCTTCGGCATCGTGCAGCGGCTGGAACTTTACACTCCTGAACAGCTTGCCGACATTATCCGCAGAAGTGCGCAGATACTTGACATTCCCTGCACGTTTGACGGTGCGATGGAACTTGCCAAGCGTTCACGGGGAACACCCCGTATTGCCAACCGTTTTCTGAAACGTGTCCGTGATTTTGCGGACGTGCTGGGAAACGGTGAGATCACAGAGGACATCGCCCGCAAGTCCCTCGATCGTCTGGAAGTGGATCATCTGGGGCTGGACAGCAACGACCGCCGTATGCTGGAAATGATTATCAAAGGTTACAGCGGCGGACCTGTCGGACTGGAAACGCTTGCCTCTGCATTGGGAGAAGAAGCCGTCACACTGGAGGACGTATGCGAACCGTTCCTGATGCAACTCGGTTTCCTCTCACGGACACCCCGCGGAAGATGTGCCACTGCACTGGCTTACAAGCATCTGGGTTATCCCGTCCCGCAGGCGGTGACGGTGGATAACGGTCAGCTCATCCTGCCGGGCACGGAGGAGCAGAACTGAACAATAGACTTCCTCGGAAACTGGAGAAGTGTCAGATTCCGCAGGATATTTTGTGCCTGACAAAGAGACTCGACCGCAGGAATACTGTATGTATTGCAAGGGAGAGGCTCAAAGTCAGGCGCAAAAGAGACAAGGAAGATGATACTTCGGAAGTTTCCGAGGAAGTCTAATATTGAAGCTGTAAATGAGCATTCTTAGCAAAATATACAAGGTGGCGGGCAGGTATTGGGGGGCTACTCGCCCCCCAAACCCCCCTCGGCAGGGCGGTGACAGCCCTGCACCCGCATCGTTTTTGTATATTTTGACAGTCTGCGCTCATTTATAGATTGGAGGTGAATCATTATGGGCAGACTGTTCGGAACGGACGGTGTGCAGGGCATTGCGATCAAGGAACTGACCGTAGAACTTTGTGTGCAGATCGGAAAATCGCTTGCCTATGTGATCGGTGAGTCCACACGTCCGCATCCGACGATCGTCATCGGAAAGGATACCCGTGCTTCTTCGGATATTCTGGAAGCGGCAGTCTGTGCGGGTATCTGCGCAGCCGGCGGAGATGCGATCTGTCTCGGCGTTGTGCCGACACCTGCGGTCGCCTATCTTGTCCAGAAGCGCAGAGCGCAGGCGGGCGTGATGATCTCCGCCTCCTATAACAGTGCGGAATTTAACGGCTTGAAGATCTTCGGGCAGGACGGCTACAAGATTTCGGACGAGACGGAAGCACTCATTGAAGCCTTTATTCTTGACCGCCCCGGAAAGGTGCTGACCTATTCGGGCGATGAGATCGGACGTATGCATCATGATGAAAATGCAGTTTATGACTATGTGACGCATCTGGAAAGTCTGGTTACCAAGCGCTTTGACGGACTGCGTATCGCAGTGGACTGCGCCAACGGCTGTACCTGCACCACAGCGCTGGAACTTCTTTCAAGACTGGGCGCAAGGGTGGAGCGTATCTACTGCGATCCTGACGGCATGAACATCAATCAGGACTGCGGTTCTACCCATATCGAACATCTCATGGAGTATGTGAGGGAAAACCGTTTTGATGTGGGATTTGCCTTTGACGGCGACGGCGACCGCTGTCTTGCCGTCGATGAAACAGGGGAACTTGTAGACGGTGACAAGCTCATGGCAATCATTGCCAAAGTCTGGAAGGAACTTGGCAAGCTGAAAAAGGACAGCGTGGTAGTCACGGTGATGTCGAACCTCGGCTTTACGTCGTTTGCAAAGGCAAACGGCATACGGCGTGTGACCTCGAACATCGGAGATCGCTATGTTCTGGATAAAATGCTTGACGGCGGCTATAATCTCGGCGGAGAGCAGAACGGACACATCTTCTTTCTGGACGATGCCACGACGGGAGACGGTCAGCTTTCAGCGATTCGTATTTTAGAGATCATGGTGCGGTCAAATAAGAAACTTTCAGAGCTTGCGGGTATCATGAAGCGATTCCCGCAGGTCATGATAAATGTCCGCATTCCCGCCTATCAGCGTGAAAACTGGAAGAATGACGAGGTCATCACGAATCTCATCGACCTGAGAGAAGCGGAACTGGGAGACGAAGGGCGCATTCTGGTGCGGGAATCCGGCACCGAATCGCTCATTCGTGTGATGATCGAAGGACGGGAATTTACACAGATCAACCGTATTGCCATGGAAATTTCCGAGCTGATACGGCAGCGTCTGTGCTGAACAGAAAATCAGCCCATACGGGCTTTGGATAGGAGCAGGAATATTGAGAGCAGCAAAGAACTGGGAAGCCTATCGGGTCATTGACACCTCGGACGGCGAAAAGCTGGAGATCTGGAACGGTGTAAGTCTGATCCGTCCCGACCCGCAGGTTTTGTGGAAAACCAAGAAAACCGACCGTCTGTGGACGTGTGCGGATGCGCATTATCACCGCAGCACTTCCGGCGGAGGCAAGTGGGAATATCACGCAAAGCTCCCGGAATCGTGGGAGCTTCCGTATGGAGATCTGACTTTCCGTATCCGCCCGACGGGGTTCAAGCATACGGGTCTGTTTCCGGAGCAGGCGGTCAACTGGGATTTCATGGACGGACTGATCCGCAAAGCCGGCAGAGAGATCAGCGTGCTGAATCTGTTTGCCTACACGGGCGGTGCAACGCTTGCCTGTGCCAATGCGGGGGCTTCCGTCTGCCATGTGGATGCTTCCAAGGGCATGGTGCAGTGGGCAAGGGAAAATGCAGTCCTTTCGGGGCTTTCGGACAAGCCTGTCCGCTGGATCGTGGACGACTGCGAGAAATTCACAGAAAGGGAGATCCGCCGTGAACGCAGGTATGATGCGATCATCATGGATCCGCCGAGCTACGGCAGAGGACCGGGCGGCGAAGTCTGGAAACTCGAAAACTGCATCTATGATCTTGTGAAAACCTGCACGGGCGTTCTGAGCAGCAAGCCGCTGTTTTTCCTCATCAATTCCTATACGACAGGGCTTTCGCCGTCGGTGATGGGCTATATTCTGGGCAGTCTGCTGACGGAACGGTTCGGTGGTCATGTCTATTGTGATGAGATTGGCTTGCCTGTGGAGCAGGGCGGGATGTATCTTCCCTGTGGTTCTACAGCGGTCTGGTGTGCGGACGATGCACGGGAGGCATTCTATGGCTGAGATGATCGAGGCACAGCATCTTGTGTACCGCTATCCGCCGGAAATCGGCGCAGACGGCAAGCCCGGCGCACCGAATCCGCCGACACTGCGGGACGTGTCCCTGACGATCCGAAAAGGCAGTTTCACGGCAGTTCTGGGGCATAACGGTTCCGGAAAATCCACATTTGCCAAGCACATCAACGCCATTCTGCTTCCGGAAGAGGGGACAATGCGTGTGGACGGCATGGATACCGCAGATGAAAGTTGTCTCTTTGCCATTCGTCAGAAAGCGGGCATGGTGTTCCAGAATCCGGATAACCAGATCGTTGCCACGATCGTGGAGGAGGACGTAGCCTTTGCGCCGGAGAATCTCGGAGTTGAACCGAAGGAGATACGGCGGCGTGTAGATGAGGCATTGAAAGCTGTCGGGATGTATGAATACCGCAACCATGCGCCCTCGCAGCTTTCCGGTGGTCAGAAGCAGCGTGTCGCCATTGCGGGCGTGATCGCCATGCAGCCGGACTGTATCGTTTTAGATGAGCCGACAGCGATGCTTGACCCGAAAGGCAGGCAGGAAGTCATGGAAACGATCCGCCGCCTGAACCGTGAACAGGGCATCACGATCGTTCTTATCACCCATTATATGGAAGAAGCCGCAGAAGCCGATCGTGTGGTTGTGATCGACAGCGGGGAAGTGGTGATGGATGATACACCGCCAAAGGTGTTTTCACAGGTAGAAAAGATGAAAGCACTTGGTCTGGATGTCCCGCAGGTGACAGAACTTGCATGGGAACTGAATCAGGCGGGATTTGCCGTCTCGCCGGAAATCATTACAGAGGAAGAATGCCTTGCAGCTCTCAGAGCGCTGCTTTCCCGTGCGTCCTGTGCGGAGTAAGGAGAGATACAGTTGGCAATACTCACTACCGAGGGTCTGACCTATACTTATAGCGCAGGCACCCCGTTTGAAAAAACAGCCGTTGACCATGTGGACATCAGCATTGAGGACAATACGATGTGCGGTGTCATCGGACATACAGGCTCCGGCAAATCGACACTGATGCAGCACTTCAACGGATTGCTGAAACCGACGGAAGGAAAAGTTTTTCTGGAGGGGAAGGACATCTGGGCGGACAAATCCCGTATGCGGGACGTTCGTTTCCGTGTGGGGCTGGTGTTCCAGTATCCGGAATATCAGCTTTTTGAGGAGACGGTCTATAGGGACATTGCCTTCGGACCGAAAAATATGGGGCTTTCTGACGATGAGATCCGACACCGTATCCACGAGACAGCGCAGATGCTGGGACTCACGGAGGATATGCTGAAGCGTTCGCCGTTTGCGTTGTCGGGGGGACAGAAACGCCGTGCAGCGATTGCAGGTGTCATGGCAATGCGCCCGAAAGTGCTGATACTCGATGAACCGTGCGCAGGACTTGATCCCAGAGGCAGAGCCGAGATGCTCTGTCAGATACGGGATTATCAGAGAAAAACGCAAAGCACCGTTCTGCTGGTATCGCACAGCATGGAGGACGTGGCGGAGTTTACCGATAAGCTCCTTGTCATGAGCAAGGCGAAGCTCTTCTGTTATGATGACACGGCGGTTGTGTTCCGACGTGCCGAGGAACTGAAAGCACTTGGACTGCGTGTTCCGCAGATTGCCTCTGTTATGGGGGCGCTGCGGAAATGCGGCTATGATCTCCCGCCTGATCTCTATACCGTGGAGAAAGCAAGAGACGCACTGCTTTCCCTGTTGCGGAAGGGGGCGGCAGAATGCTGAAAGATATTACCATCGGGCAGTATTTTCCGGGGGACTCGGTCATTCACCGCATGGATCCCCGTTTCAAGATCGTGTGTACACTGCTGCTTATCGTAACGTTGTTTGCGGGGAACAGTCTGTGGACGCTTGTGATCGGCGGTGTGTTCGTCCTGCTGGTGCAGATATTGTCCCGCATTCCGGGGAAACTGCTCTGGAAATCCCTCAGACCCATTCTTCCGATTCTGTTGTTTACGGCGGTGCTGAATCTGCTGTTTGTGGGAGATGATGAAGTTCTGTGGGAATGGCAGTTTATCAAGCTCACAATGGGCGGTTTGCAGATGAGTGTGTTCATGATCGTGCGCATCATATTGCTGATCGTGGGATCGAGTCTGCTGACCTATACGACTTCGCCCATCCTGCTGACAGATGCGATCGAGTCGCTGATGAGTCCTTTGAAAGGCATAAAGTTCCCCGTGCATGAGATGGCAATGATGATGTCGATTGCCCTGCGGTTCATTCCGACCCTGATCGAGGAGACGGACAAGATCATGTCCGCACAGAAAGCAAGGGGCGCAACGCTGGACAGCGGCAAGGTAATGGAGCGTATCCGTGCGCTGATCCCGATTCTTGTCCCGCTTTTTGTTTCGGCGTTCCGACGGGCAGAGGAGCTTGCAACGGCAATGGAATGCCGCTGTTATCGGGGCGGTGAAGGACGCACACGACTGCGGCAGCTCAAAGCCGGGGCAAGGGATTACATCGGATTTGCGGTCAGCTTTCTGTTTATGGCGGGGGCAGTCACTGTGAATATTCTGAGCAAATAGACCTGCTTCATCGGTTTCCGAGGCGGTCTGATGATCCGGATGACCGGAAATGCTAAGGTAGAGGAAGGTAATTATGGCAAGTGAAACGAAAACAGCGGCGAAATCCAAACGCCGCCCCACATATCAGGACTGGCAGAAACTGTGCCTGAAATATCACGTCTGGGAAGTGCTGGCATTTGTTCTGCCGTTCATTCTGATCGGCATCGGCTTCTGGAAACAGAAAATACATCCGTTCGGTGACCAGCAGTTTCTGGTTACGGACCTGTGGCATCAGTACTATCCGTTTTTCCAGGTTTTGCAGGAAAAATTGCAGGGCGGCGGGTCGCTGCTCTATTCGTGGCGCACGGGCATGGGAACGAACTGGCTTTCCCTGATGTCATACTACTGCGCAAGTCCCCTGAATCTGTTGGTTTTCTTTATCCCGAAGGAAAGTGCAAGAACGGGCATGATGGTCATTCTGATGCTCAAATTTTCCTGTGCCGGCGGGTTCATGGCGCAATGTCTGCGTTATGTATTTAAAAAGAATGACCCGTCCATTACCATGTTCGGTATCATGTATGCGATGTGCAGCTACATGGTCGGCTACTACTGGAACACGATCTGGATTGACTCCGTGGCGCTGCTCCCGCTGGTCATGCTCGGTCTGACAGCGCTTGTGCGGGAAGGCAAGTACCGTGTCTATGTGATCTCCCTTGCGCTGGCAATGATCTCCAGCTACTACATCGGATACATGATCTGCATCTATGTAGTGATTACGTTCTTCGTGCTCTGCATTTTTGAGGGCACCAAGCCGAAGCGCTTCCTGAAACGCTTCCTGAAAGTGACAGGTGTTTCCGTTCTTTCGGGCGGTCTGACGGCTTGGCTGCTTCTGCCTGCGTATTTCGGTCTGCAAATGACCCATTCTGCAACCAACACCTTCCCCACGACCACGAAATGGTATGAGGCATGGGGCGACATATTGTCCAATATGCTTGCGTTTACGGAAGTCACCTCCAAGGAAGGTCTGCCGAATCTGTACTGCGGACTGCTTGCCGTACTGCTGATCGGCGTATTCCTCATTGCGAAAAAAATCCGTCTGCGGGAGAAGATCGCCGGTGTTCTGCTGCTGGTGTTCCTGCTCATCAGTTGTAATCTGAACACGCTCAACTTCATGTGGCACGGTTTCCATGTACCGAATATGCTGCCGTATCGTTTTTCGTTCCTGTTCTCGTTCACGCTGCTGATTATCGCCTACCGTGCATATCAGATTCTTCTTGAAGAGAAGCTGAATTTTGTGCAGTGGGGTTCGATGATCGCCGTTGCCGGAATTTTCCTCTACCTTGCCTACCGTTCCGGCATTCAGGAAGAGGAGCATAAGTTCGTTCTGTACAATGCCATTCTGGGCGGTGTGTATCTGGTCGTGATCCTTCTGCGCAGATTCACACCCAAGCAGGTGGTACAGGGAGCAATGATGGCGGTTCTGCTGTTTGAGATGGGCGCACAGTCGATCAACGGTGTCAAGTCCGTCGGCAGTTCGAGCTATACGAGCTATCCTGCCAACAAAGAAGAGATCCCGCAGCTCCTCTCCATCCGTGACCAGCGTGATGACGAGCTGTTCTCCCGTACAGAGCTGACGATGTGGTACACCCTGAATGACCCCGCACTGTACCGCTTTGACGGACTTTCTCAGTTCTCCTCGATGGCAAACGAGAAAGTGACCACATTCATGCGCAAGATCGGTGTTCCTGCGGGCGAAGCGTCCAACCGTTATTTCTACGGCAACAATACGCCCGTTGTCAATCTGCTCTGTGATATCAAGTATATCATGGCAAAGGACGGCTTTATCGGAGATACCCTCAACACTTCACAGATCGGTGAGAGTAATAGTTCTGCACTGTTCCGTGAAACACATCAGCCAAGTCTCGGTTATCTTTCCAATCCGGCAGTCACAATGTATCCGATGGATGATACGCTCAATCCGTTTGAACAGCAGAACGGTATTTTCCGTGCGATGACAGATATGGACGAAGATGTATTCTCTCCGATCGATATTATCCACGTCGGTCACGTTGGCTATGAGGTCATCCGCAACGGCTACGGCGATTATAACTATACCCGCAACGAGGATGCACCGGAGGATTCCTTCCTGAAATACAATTATGTCGCCGAGCATGACGGCATGATGTATGCCCTTGTCAAGGTCAAGGACGCTGAGGAGGCGCATATCTACTACGGCGAAGAGAAGATCCACACATACAACATCGGCAGACAGGAGTACACGTTCCCGCTTGGAAACATGAAGAAAGGCGAAATGGTGCGTATCCGTGTGCCGATGAAGGAGGACAACGAAAGCGGCACAGTCAAGATCTTTGTGTATGAGCTGCATCAGGACGTACTGGAAGAAGGCTATAAGAGACTGAACGAAGGCCGTCTGGAACTGACAGAATTTGCGGATACCCACTTCAAGGGGACTGTTTCCGCAGATTCCGGCAAGACGCTCTATATGTCCGTACCGTATGAAGAAGGCTGGAAGGTCTATGTGGACGGACAGAAGTCCGATCTGTTCCCGCTGTTCGGGGGAATGTGCGGTGTCAATCTGACAGAGGGTACGCACGAGATCGAGATGCGCTATTCACCGCAGGGCTTTATTCCGGGGCTGTGCGTGACTGTTGTTTCGCTTGCGATACTGGTTCTGCTGTATCTGAAGGAACGGAAGGACAGACTGAAAGCGGAGCAGGAAACTGAACCCGAAGAACCGGAGCCGTCCGCTGAGGAGGAATCCGAAGAAAAATCCGACGGGGAAGTATCCGATGAATCCGATGAATCCGACGAATCCGATAGCGTGCAGGTACCTGTCTCCGACGACAGTTCTGAGGAAACGGCAGAGCCTGTCGGGGAGGAATAAGCCGTGCGCAAGCTGAAAGTCACAATGGCATATCGGGGGACAGCCTATCACGGCTACCAGCGCCAGAACAACGGCATCACGATTCAGGAAGTTGTGGAGCGCTGTGCAGGGAAGATCCTGAACGAACCTGTCACCATTCACGGCTGTTCCCGCACGGATGCGGGCGTTCATGCCAACCGCTATGTATTCCATGTGGAAACAAACAGCACCATCCGGACACAGGGGTTTATCCGCGGTGTCAACGGGGAACTGCCGGACGACATCAGCATCCTCACTTGTGAGGATGCCGATCCGGAGTTCCATGCACGCTTTTCCTGCAAGGGCAAGGAATATCTGTATCTGCTGCACGTCAGCGAAAGCAAGGATCCGTTTTCCACAGATCTTGCCTGTCACTACCGCAGAAAGCTCAACAGGGAGCTTGTGTATGAGGCGGCACAGCATTTTGTCGGGACACATGACTTCCGTGCGTTTTGTTCAAATAGTGCAGAAAATGCCAACACAGTACGGACTGTTTATAGCTTTGATGTAGAAATTCACGGAGACAAGGCGCAAATGCTTGTAAAAGGCGACGGATTTTTGTATAATATGGTTAGGATCATGGTGGGAACACTGCTGGATGTCAACGAAGGAAAGATCGCAGTCGGGCAGCTTGATACCATTCTGCGGGACGGCATCCGAAAGAAAGCAGGCAGGACCGCACCCGCCCACGGACTTTACCTGAACCGCATCTTCTATGATGAAGCGGCGCTGAAAGCAGGTCTGTGATCCGTAAGAAGTACAAGTGACAGAGAAAAAGAAAGGAGGTCACCATGGCAAATAATGTGGATCTGGTTCTTGAACGCAATAAGCGGAAGCGCCTCCGTCGTTTTGTCAAGGTGGGCATCTTTGCTTTTTTCATTCTGATCGGTGTATTCATCTATAAAATGCGGGATGTCTGGTTTCCGCATCTGGAGGGCTTCGGCACACGCTATCAGAATAATGTCACAAGAAATGAAAACGCCGAGGCGGAGGGCGAGTTTGAACTGAATGTCTCCGGCGGTGTGGATTACCATGCGGACTTTGTGAAAAACGACCTCTTTATCCTCTGTGATAAGTACCTTTATATTTACGGTTCTGACGGAATGCTCAGTGACAGCAGACAGCACGCCTACAGCAACGCCGTCATGAAAGCCTGCGGAACACGGGCATTGACCTATTCCAGCAGTGGCACGTCGTTCCGTCTCGACGGAACCAACGGAATGATCTACGAGGCACAGACGGAAAAGCCGATCTTTTTCGGTGTTCTGTCAGAGGACGGCATGGCGGCGATCGTCACGGAAAGTGAGACGTATGCCTGTCATCTGAATGTCTTTGATGTTTCGGGAAAGCTGCTGTATTCGCGTGAATGTGTAGAGCGTCTTGCAGATGTCAGCTTCTGTGAAAACGGCTGTATCTTTGCGACGATCTCCGCATCCGGCGGTGATCTCATGACAGCGCTGACCTATATCACGTTTGATAGCAATGATGTTGTGTGGGAGAGTTCACCGATCGAAACACTCTGCTATGAGCTGTACGCAATGCCTGACGGCAGTGCCTATATCATCGGAGATGATATGGTCGCATACTATAGCAGTACGGGTGCGCTTGCCGGAAGCTATGACTACAATGCGGAGATCGTGGATTTTGCCTGCGGAAATGAAAGGGTCGCTGTCATTCTGCAAAATGAACAGCGCCGCCGTTCTACGCTGCTGCTGTTTTCGGATCACAGCGCCGCACCGCAGACCGTTTCTCTGGACATCGCAGCCAAGAGCGTGATTCTCGACACCGAGACAGCGTATCTGCTTGGTGCAGGTCAGGTGCGTACCTATGCATTTTCAGGTGATCTGCTGGGTACATTGACGGTCAAAGATGCCTATGACCGCATTCTGAAATACGGCAAATATTTCTATCTGCTCGGTTATGATAAGATCAACCGGGTACTGATTCAGTAACGGGGGCGGCGCTATGGGTACACAATTCTGGTGGTTTTATGATGTGCTGACAGTCGTCCTGCTGTTCGGCATCGGCTACGCCGTCATCGCCAAGGGCTTTAACAAAGTGGTGTTTCAGCTTGCGGCGTTTGCGGTCGCCGTTGTGGTCGGTGTTACGGGTGCAAATCTCACAGCCCCGAAAGTCTATGAGGAACTGCTCCGGGAGAAGATACTGGAAACTGTCCGGCTCTCCTTTTCCGATGAGACATTCAACATTTATCAGCGAGTTTCCGAGAGTTATGCACTTTCGGCAGATGCGGAGGAGAAAAATCTGAGTGCAGAGGAACTGCACAAAAAATTCCTCGCCGTCAAAAATCAGGAAACGCCTGTATTTGAAGAATGGTATGCCAAAGTCATCTGCGATGCACTCGAACAGCGGGCGAATGAAGCCGAAAGACTACACTACATCAGCGGAGAACAGACAACACTTTCCGCAAGAATGCAGGCATTGCCGTCAGGCAATCTGCGCGATCTGCTGCTTTGCTTTGAAGAGGACAGCAACAAGGATCTGGTAGAGCAGATAGAGATATGCATTGAACCGGTCTATGATGCCAATTACACACAGCTTGTGCGGCTTTCGCTGTTTCTGGTCATTGAGCTTGTGATACTGATTATCTGCTGTATCATTGCCATGATGATGAGCCATGTCGATCAGGAAATGCATCTGCGGCGGGGTGACCATCTGCTTGCAGTTCCTGTGGCACTGGTAGAGATTGCCTCTTTGCTGTTTGTGATCTGTGTCATTGTAAGACTGATCGCACAACTGACAGATAACGAGATGCTGCTTTTCAATCAGCAGACCATTGACGAAACGATGCTATTCAAACATATCTATCATGTGCAGGATTTCCTGTTCGGAATCCGTACGGCACAGTGAAACTCTATACAGAAAGGATGATTCCACCCAATGTTACTTTGCAGCAAGTGCAAAAAGCGTCCTGCGATCATTTTTGTATCCGGGATGCAGGGAGGCGAAAAGCGCAACGAGGGCTACTGTCTTGTCTGCGCTAAGGCGTTGAATATCCCGCAGATTTCGGAGTATCTCCAGAGAAACAACATCAGCGAGGACGATCTGGAGAAAATGTCGGATGAGATGATGAACATGATGCACGAAACAGGACTGGATGCACTCACCGATGAGGATGCAGATGCAAGCGAAGTCCTGAACGGCACGATTGATGCCATGCCGAATTTCCTGCGCGGACTGTTCGGCGGCGGCAGTTCTTCTTCATCGTCGGGTGGTTCGGGTTCCGATCATCCGTCAGGCGGCAAAGAGAAACGCACACCCAGAGAGAAAACTGAAAAACGCAGACGGCGTGAAGATCCGGAGTATAAATTTCTGGATAACTACTGCACGAACCTGTCAAAGCGTGCCGAAAACAACGAGCTTGACCGCATTATCGGGCGTGACCGTGAGATTGCCCGTGCCATGCAGATTCTGTCCCGCCGTACCAAGAATAACCCCTGCCTGATCGGTGAACCCGGTGTCGGCAAGACTGCCATTGCAGAGGGTCTGGCACAGCATATCGCAGCGGGCGATGCCCCGTTCCATCTGCTGGATAAGAAAATCTACCTGCTTGACCTGACGGCACTGGTCGCCGGAACACAGTTCCGCGGACAGTTTGAGAGCCGTGTCAAGGGACTGATCGCTGACGTGGTGAAGGCAGGCAATGTCATTCTGTTCATCGACGAGGTACACAATCTGGTAGGTGCGGGGGATTCCGAAGGTTCTATGAATGCCGCCAATATCCTCAAACCCGCCCTTTCCAGAGGAGAGATTCAGGTCATCGGCGCAACGACATTCAAGGAGTACCGCAAATATATTGAAAAGGATTCCGCACTGGAGCGCCGTTTCCAGCCCGTGACCGTCGTAGAACCGACCGTGGAGGAAACTGCGGAAGTCCTCAAGGGAATCCGTGAGTATTACGAGAGCTATCATCGTGTGAAGATCAATGATACGATTCTGCGCCTCTGTGCGGTGCTTTCGGAGCGTTATATCACGAGCCGTTTCCTGCCGGATAAGGCGATCGACCTGCTGGACGAAAGCTGTGCCTACCGTGCGATTCGTGCCCCTGAGCTGACGGAGCTGGATAAAGTTTCCGCAGAACTGGAGAAGGAAAATCAGAAACTGACGGAGCTGAGCGACGAGTCCACACCGGATTACGAAAAAATCGCCGAGGTGAAATCTGCGGTCTATCGTCTGAACGTGCAGCGGGACGAGTTGCAGGAAAAGTGTGAAAACATCGAGGTGGCAGAGCGTGATCTGGCAGCCGTGATCGAGCTTTGGACGGGAATCCCTGCCAACAAGATCGCAGAAACGGAAATGACCCGCATGAAGAACCTTTCCGAACGTCTCCGCAAACGGGTCATCGGACAGGATGAGGCAGTCGATGCGCTGGCGAAAGCCATCAAGCGCACGAGAGTGCAGCTTTCCGAGCGAATCCGTCCGGCATCGTTTATTTTTGTCGGGCCTACCGGCGTGGGAAAGACGGAGCTTGTCAAAGTGCTGGCATCGGAGCTGTTCGATGCGGCTGACCCGCTGATTCGTCTGGATATGACGGAATTTATGGAAAAGCACAGTGTGGCACGTCTGATCGGTTCGCCTCCCGGCTATGTCGGCTATGACGAGGCAGGACAGCTCACCGAAAAGGTGCGCCGCAAGCCGTATTCGGTCATTCTGTTTGATGAGATCGAAAAAGCCCATCCGGACGTGATGAACATTCTGATGCAGATTCTGGACGAGGGACAGATCGAGGACGCACAGGGACGGACAGTTTCCTTTGCACATACGGTCATCTGCATGACTTCCAATGCAGGTTCTACGGATAAATCGGTAGGTGTCGGGTTCAACAAGACCATTGAGGACATCAGCCGTGAAAAGGCAATGAAGGCACTGCGGGAATTTCTGCGCCCCGAATTTATCAGCCGTATTGATGATATTATCGTATTCCACCCGCTGACAGAGGAGAATTACGCCGACATTGCGGGATTGATGCTGAATGAAATGCGTGTTCCGCTGGCAGAGAAGGGAATCGGACTGGAATTTGACCGAAGCGCACTTCAGGCGATCGCTGCCGAAGCGTTTGGCAAGAAATACGGCGCACGCGAGATCCGCCATGTGATCCGTGACCGCATCGAAGACATCATTGCATTTGAGATCATCGACAAGAGTGCAAAACTGGAACGCATTTCTGTCACAGCCGAGGACAACGTGGTCAGAACGACATTTGATTACCAAAAATAACACATCGGAACAAATGCGTAAACGGGACGGAAAGAGGCAGATGCTTTGAAAGAGAAGATACGGATATTCTGGGAAGAATATCGCAAACCGCTGATTAGTATGTGTCTGCTGCTGCTTCTGGTGCCGCTGACGACATTTCTGGTGTCTTTGTACGTTGTGCGCAGCAGTTTTTCAGCGGCATCGGTTTCCACTGACACGGCAGAGATCACCGCAGCGGCGGGGCTGACTGCGGAAACCGTATCGGAAACTGTCCCGTCGGAAACGCTCCCGATGACAACCGCATCGCCCGAAACTGCCCCGCCTTCTCCGCCTGCAAGCGCCATGATCGAAACCGTGCCGTTCTACTCGCAGCACTCGCTGCTGCCGACAGGCTGCGAGCTGGTCAGTGCGAAGATGGTACTGGAATACTATACCGGCAAAGCGGTGGAGATCCACGAGATCACAAGCCATGTCCGTTCGCAGTATCCGGGCATGGTGGACGGGTACTGCTGTGCGCCGCATCCGTCGGAAGCGTTTATCGGTAATCCGTGGGATCCGACGAGTTTTGGGTGTTTTGCGCCTGTGATCTGCGATATGCTCAACGAACTGCTTCCGACAGGATACACAGCCGAGGATACGACAGACACACCGCTTGCGGAGCTTGCGGAAGCCAATATTCCTGAGGGCAGACCGATTCTGGTCTGGGCAACGATCTGTATGCTGCCCACTTATCCGAATAAGGGCTGGTATCTGACAGATGATTCGGGCAAGCCGACAGGGGAGTGGTATGACTGGCTTGCCAATGAGCATTGTCTTGTCATGATCGGCTATGATGCGGAGTATTATTATTTCAACGATCCTTATGCATGGGGAATCGGCACGAAATACAGCCGTTCCCTCGTGGAGCAGCGCTGGGAAGAAATGGGAAAGTACAGCGTAGTTGTCCATGAGAATACATCAGAAAATAAGACCCGCAGTTCCTGACTGCGGGTCACTTGCCGTTCATGCGAATTGATCGTTGCCTGATTATGCGTTTTCATCCTGACGAATGCAGAATCCTGCAACGGTATCAGGTCCTGCGTGGGCACCGAGTACCGGTCCGATCTCCAGAATACCGACTTCACGGATACCGTACTTGCGGCGCAGAATGTCACGGACAAAAGCCGCATCTTCGGCAGCGTTGCAATGTCCGATCCAGACAGCCGTACCGGATGCCGCTTCACTGCCGATCTCGTCAGCGAGTGTGCGCAGGGCAGTCTTTCTTCCCCGAACCTTGCTGTAAGATTCGATCCTGCCGTCCGCTGTCGCGTGCAGCATGGGCATGATCTGGAGCATCGTCCCGAACACAGCCGCACTGCCGCTGATTCTTCCGCCCCGTTTGAGGAACATCAGGTCACCGACGATGAACCTTGAACTGATGCGGCAGCGCAGTTGCTCTCCCAGTTCCAGCACAGTTTCAAGGTCTTTTCCGCTTTCACGGGCAGCCGTCAGTTCCCGCAGCAGAATGCCGAGTCCATGAGAACCGTTGAAGCTGTCCAGAACTCTGACGTGTTTCCCCGGAAATTCCGCTTCCAGTTCACCGGCAGCAAGGCGCATGACGTTGAACATCCCCGACAACTGCGAAGAAAGACCTGTATACAGCAGATCATATCCGCCCGTGAGCAAAGAGCGCAGGATGTCCTTGCAGTCCTCGATACTCGGCGCACTGGTGTGGACGGTTGTCCCGCTGCGAAGCAGGGTGTAGAAATCTCCGAGTCCGGAAATATTGCCGGGGAAGGGACGGGGTGCGGCAGAGGCAAGACTGAAATACAGCGGGATCACGGCGATATGATGCTCCTTGCACCATTCTGCGGGAAGATCACAAGACCCATCGGTCACGATACGGAATTGTTGCATACAAATCACTCCTTCACATCAATCTGGTATCTAATACTATATTACATCATTTCTTTGATTTTGTCAAGTGGTTTTATAAAATTAAACCGTATCTGTGCAAAAAAACACCTGTCAATGTCATACGGATGCTGTCCCTTCCTTGACAAGCATACAGAATCATGCTATAATATAATAATGTAGGAGCCATTATCCGCTGTCGCCGGACGGGAGCGAGGGAGAAAGATGAACCAGAATATCAAGAAATTTTTAACAGAATGGTCAGAAGTTCTGTACCGCTGCGGATTTGTTCTGATGCTGTGTATGTCATGCGCAGGTCTGCTGTTTCAGATCATACGGGGATACCATAATATGGAAAACGCATGGTCTTTCGATATCGGAATGGACGTAATTGCACTTGGTGTCAGTGTGATTATCTTTTATAGCTGCGGAAGGGCGAAGGGGTACGATTTCGGACAGACAGGCTCGTTTTCCATGTTTGCCGTGCTTGTGATCTCCAATTCGTTCGGACTGTTTCTGGACGAATGCTGCTGGATCGTGCAGGGGATTCCTGAATTTGCATTGGCAAATCGCATTGCCAATGCGCTGCTTTATGCCAACAATTATACAAAAATGTGCCTGTTCTGGCAGTACGCAGGCAAAGCGCTGCATATGCGCATAAAAGTTATCAATGTCACAAAAACGTTTCTGGTGTACCTGTACCCGGTCTCGCTTGTGCTGAGTTTGTCCAATCTGTTTGTGCCGCTGTTTTTCTCTGTGGATGACGGCGGGGTGTATCAGAGGGGAACGTTCTTTCTGTTGAGTATGATTTTTCCGGCAATTATTCTGCCGCCGCTTCTGGCGGGCATCATCACAGCCGATTCGGGTCCGAAGGAAAAAATGATCATCGGCTCTTTTGTATTGCTTCCTGTTGCGACTGAGGTTGTTTCCGTGCTGCATTTCGGCGTATCGACACAGCAGGCGGCATCACTTTTGTCGATCGTGCTGATCTACTGTGTGATCGTATCGGAGTACGATAAGAAAATGAAAGCCACGCAGACCGAATTGAATATGGCTGCACAGATTCAGGCAGGAATGATGCCGCACACGTTCCCGCCGTTCCCCGAAAGAGAGGAGTTTGACATCTTCGCTTCCATGGAACCGGCGAAGGATGTCGGCGGTGATTTTTACGACTTCTTCATGATCGACGAAGACCACCTCTGTGTAGTCATGGCGGACGTATCGGGCAAGGGTATCCCGGCATCGCTGTTCATGATGGCATCGAAGATCATTCTGCAAAGCTGTGCCATGCTTGGCAGATCGCCTGCGGAGATCCTCAACAAGACCAATCAGGCGATTTGTTCCAATAACCCGAAGCGTATGTTCATCACGGTCTGGTTAGGAATACTGGAACTGTCCACGGGCAAGATGACTGCCTCAAATGCCGGACATGAGTACCCTGCGCTCATGCATCCGGGAGGGAAGTTTGAGAAGTTCAAGGATAAGCACGGATTTGTTGTCGGCGGCAGTATCAGGAGCAGATATACCGAGTATGAGATACAGCTCCAACCGGGTACGAAATTATTTGTATATACGGACGGCGTGCCGGAGGCAGCCAATGAAAAGGGGGAAATGTTCGGAATGGAACGTATGCTGACGGCGCTGAACATCCGCCCCGATGACGAACCAAAGGCAGTTTTGCATCATGTGCGGCAGTCTGTCCGAGATTTCGTGATGGATGCCGAGCAGTTTGACGATCTGACCATGCTGTGCCTTGAATATAAAGGAAGGCAAAAGACAGACTGACTTCATGGAAAAGACGGCGGGTTGGTATAGGGGGGCTACTCGCCCTCCACCCCCTCGGCATAAGCAGACAGCCAGCGAGGAATGAGCGCCGCTGGTCGCTTATACAGAGTAGGGCGATGACCGCCCTGCACCCGCAACGCTGTATATTTTGACAGTCAGCGCTCATTTATGGTTTATAGCAAACAGAAAGGAGATTTTCCATGCCTACTCCGAGAGGAAAAATACTGCTGCAATATCTGATTCTTCTGGTCGGCAGCGTGATCGCTGCGTTTTCGCTTGCAAAGATTCTTGTTCCGAATGCGATCATGGACGGCGGAATGGTGGGTATTGCAATGATCGTCAGCCGTCTGACGGGATTGCCGCTGAGTATTCTGACCGTGGTTCTGAATGTGCCGCTGGTCGGGATCGGAAGTCAGAAACTCGAAAAGTCGTTTCTGTTCCGTTCTGCTGCGGCGATGGTAATGTTTTCCATTGCGCTCGACTTGTTCAGCGGGCCGCTGATGCAGGGGCTTGTCATCACGGAAGATAAACTGCTCGGAACTGTGTTCGGTGGCTTGCTGCTCGGCTTTGGTGTCGGGCTTGTCCTCTTAAGCGGTGGGTGTCTGGATGGTACAGAGGCGGCTGCCATTCTCATCAGCAAGAAAATGAGCGTTTCGGTCGGGCAGGTGGTGTTGTGCTGCAACGTTGTCATTTACCTCACGGCGGGACTTCTCTTCAATCTGGACAGTGCGCTGTATTCCATGCTGACCTACATCGTGGTGTCCTATGTGGAGGACTTCGTGAACACCGGAATGCAGCAGGGCAAGGCAGTCATGATTATCACCGACCACGGCAAGGAGATCGCACAGAAGATCTATGATACACTCGGACGCACCGTGACGCTGATCGAGGGAAGCGGTCTGATCTCCGGTGAAAAGATCGTGCTGTACTGCGTTATTACAAGAATTGAGCTGACTTCCATGCGGAAGATCATCGAATCCGTGGATTATTCGGCATTTATGTCCGTTTCGGACGTGTCGGAGATCGTGGGGAAACACATCAAGAACAATAAGGGACTGAAAAAGAAAAAAAAGCTCCCTGCCCCCAAAAAAACAAAGCATAATGCGACCTGAACCGTGTGAACGGGCAATGAATCAATTTTCATCAAATCGAACAGTTTTCATGTATCAGTTTTGATAATGTTGTACATGGGATAGACGGCTTTTCGAGGAAATCGGCTTGACAAAGCCATGTCAGAGTGGTATAATGTAAACATTGGAATGTAAATATATTTTACTTTCCTGTGATTTGTACCGCTTTTTGTCCCGATGCCGCCGCCTGTGCAGATCTGCGGCTCTTGACAAAGTTGTGGTTGTATGCTATAATGTTAACTGTACTACAACACATAATACATAAGGAGGTCGCATTATGGAACAGGCAAATCAGGCTGTACAATCTGCCCCCGCACAGGCAGTGCCAAAGGCAAGGCCGGTCAAGAAGAAGAAAAAGGGCTGGATCGCAGCCGTCATTATCATTGTGATTTTAGCCGGTATCGGTGGAGGCATTGTGGCGTGCAGCAAGGCGCTTTCCACTTCTCTCGAACAGATGAGCGCAGGAATGCTCGAAACCGCCAAGGTCGAAAATCGTGACATTGAAGATTCCATCAGTGTTTCCGGTAAGGTGGAAAGTGTGGACATGGTCAAGATCACAAGCACTGTGACAGGCAAGGTGTCCAAGGTCTACGTTGAGGTCGGCAGTGAAGTCAAGGAAGGCGATATCCTCTGTGAGTTTGACAGCAGTGACCTGCAAAGACAGTATGATATGCTTTCCAAAACGATCAGCAATGCGGACGGTATGTCGCAGAATATGCACCGTACCTATGAGCGTAATCTGCGTAATGCACAGAATGAACGGACAATCGCACTCGATCAGGCACAGCGTGCCATCGACAAGGCGAAGAAAGCCCGTGAAGATGCCCATAAAAAGGAAAAAGACCTCGTAGAGGATTACAATAAGGCTGTCGAAGAGCGTGATGATGCCGCAGAACGTGCCAAGCTGTTGATAAATTCCGATCCGGAGAGAGCCGGGGAACTAACGGCAACGGCACAGGAAAAGGAAGCACTTGCCTCTTCTCTCGATGCCCAGATTCAGGCATTGCGTGACCAGTTTGAAACGTTCGACAGTGCCGTGCAGTCTGCACAGGATGCCTACGATCAGACAGACCGCACCGCCACTTCCCAGATCCAGAGCATTCAGGATCAGCTCGACAACGAACAGTACAACGACAACACCGGTTCCAGCCGCAGCGATCTGGAAAAACTTCAGGATTCCATTGACAAGTGTACCGTCAGAGCGCCCCGTGACGGTATTATCACTTCGCTGAATATTACAGAAGGTTCAATTCCGAATACCGATGCACTGATGACGATTGAAGATACCAATGCCCTCAAGATCACAGTTTCAGTTGCGGAGCAGGATATTCTCCGTATCCACAAGGGCATGGAAGCCATTGTCAAGACCAATGCGACAGGCGATGAGGAATTCAAGGCAACCGTCAGCCGTGTAGTCAATATTTATAAGGCGGGCAATACCTCAGCAATGTCGATGATGGGCGGCGGCGGAGGCGATTCCGGTGGATATTCCGCTGAAATTTCCATTGATGATAAGGAGAATAAACTGCTGATCGGCATGACGGCAAAGGTGCGCATCATGCTCCAGCAGAAGGACAATGTTCTTGCTGTGCCGTATGAGTCCATCGTTTCAGAGGCTCAGGATAAGGACGAGGAAAACACGGAAAAGTATGTTCTGCTTGCCATTACCGATGACAAGGGGCTGACCCGTGCGAAAAAATGCGTTGTGGAAACAGGTATGGAAGGCAGCTTCTATACAGAGATCACAGGCGGCGACCTGAAGGAAGGCGACAAGATCGTTGTCACGCCCGGCGATTACAAGGACGGCGATGTGCTTCCGATCTATGATTTCAGCGCGGCACTGAATCAGCAGAATGATCTGAAATCGAATGAGGGCGGCGAGAATGAGTAAGACTGTCATTTCCATGCGGAACATCATTAAGCGTTACTACATCGGTCAGCCGAATGAGCTTCAGATCCTCAACGGCATTGATCTGGATGTGACCGAGGGGGAGTTCCTCGCCATTGTCGGGCAGTCAGGTTCCGGCAAAAGTACGCTGATGAATATGATCGGTGCGCTCGATCGTCCCACAGAGGGAACGTACTTCCTCAACGGGCAGGACATCAGCACACTGGACGATGCGGAGCTTTCCCGTATCCGCAACAAGGAGATCGGTTTCGTATTTCAAACGTTTAACCTGATCTCCCGTACAGATGCCATCCGCAATGTGGAGCTTCCCATGATGTATGCGGGCGTTCCCCGCAAAGAGCGTATCCGCCGTGCGGAGGAACTTCTCGAGATCGTAGGTATGGCAGACCGTGCCGATCATCAGCCGAATGAGCTTTCCGGCGGTCAGAAACAGCGTGTGGCAATCGCAAGAGCGATGGCAAACAAGCCCTCTATCATGCTTGCCGACGAGCCGACCGGTGCGCTTGATTCCAGAACAGGACGCATGATTATGGACTTGTTCCACAAGCTCCACAAGGAAGAGGGAACGACCATTGTCCTCATCACACACAGTCCGGAGCTTGCAGAGGAGTGCGACCGCATTGTTACCATCAGTGACGGCAGCATCATTCATGATACGGGGGTGAGAACGAATGCAGTTCATTGAGAATCTCCGTCTTGCAATCACATCGCTTCTTGCCAATAAGATGCGTGCGCTTCTGACGATGCTCGGTATTATTATCGGTATCAGCGCCGTTATCATGATTACGACCATCGGTACTTCGATCCAGAAAACCATGACCAAGACGTTCAACTCGCTTGGCAATTTCAATATCATTGCCGTCTATCTGTATACGGACGAGGACGTTTACATGACAGATGATGACATGATTACCCGTGAAATGCTCGATGAGCTTGTTGAAAAGTATCCGGAACATTTTTCACTGGATTTGCAGGATAATCTCGGTTCGGCGACCGTCCGCAACGAAAAGGGACAGATCATCACCATGAATGTGACAGGTGTCATGGACGTAGAGCCTGCGTCCGATCACCGCAGAGGACGTACCATCAGCTATCAGGACAACCGTGAGCTGAAAAATTCCATTTATGTCAGCGATCTGTTCGTCAAGCAGTATTTCGGTGAAGCCGTAGACCCCCTCGGCAAGGAGATCACGCTGACCTTTGAGAACGGCATTTCGGGTGATTTCACGATCATCGGCTATGACAAACTGCCGGCGATGTATCTGAAAAGTTATTCTCCCGGCACAAAGGAGATCGACAAGGTAACGCCCGTTTCCATTCCGCTGGATTCCGGTCTGAACCTGTTCCACCGTGAGCCGGAAGGGGAGTGGTACGCACAGGTGCGCTACAATCCCGACTATGATGTCAAGATGCAGGAACAGGAGCTTCAGGAATTCTTTGACGAGAAGTATGCCGAAAAGCCCGGAATTTCTGTTCAGCTTGAAAATATGCAGACGTATCTCGGCATGATGGACACGGTCATCAATGTCGTGACCATTGCCATTTCCGTCATTGCAGCGATCTCCCTGATCGTTGGCGGTGTCGGCGTTATGAACATCATGCTCGTATCCATCACGGAGCGCACAAAGGAGATCGGTGTCCGCAAGGCACTCGGTGCGCAGAATTCTTCCATTCGTATGCAGTTCGTTGTCGAGGCGATCATGATTTGTCTGATCGGCGGTATCATCGGCATCGTGCTGGGTATTGTGGGCGGTATGCTGATCGGCTGGCTTGCAAAGATACTCGTGACGGAGTTCTATTCCGAGTATGCGGAGCTGATCTCGATCACCATTCAGCCTTCTGTTCCGGCAATTATCATTGCCGTGGCATTCTCCATTCTGACGGGTGTATTCTTCGGATACTATCCGGCGAACAAGGCAGCCAAGATGAACCCCATTGATGCGCTGCGTTACGACTGATCTTTCCGGAAGCCTCCGCAAAAAGCGGGGGCTTTTTCCATTTTTTGATTCTTGACAAAATGTGACAGTTATGCTATAATAAATGTAAACAAATTTTTGTGCGAATGGAGTGAAATACTATGAAAACAAACCGATTGGCTGCACTGTTCTCTGCTGTTGCAATTGGTTTCAGCATTGTCGCCATGCCAATACAGGCGGCAGCGGAAAAAGGATATCCGTTCCGGACAACGTGCAATTATTACTATGACCAGTTCAGCCCGAATGCCCGAAAGCTCTATGATGATATTTACGCCGTGGCACTGATGGTAGACGATTCGGATGACACCTATCTCGAAATGCCGGAAATCCCGTATTCCGGACTGTCACAGAAGGAATTTACAGACACGGTCAAGATGTTCAGCTTCGATCACCCGGAGTTCTTCTGGCTGGCAAATACGTTTTCCTACGGCTACACCTATACGGGACAGCATTTTTTGCAGATTGATATTTTTTCGCAGTATCAGGACGGTTCTGCACGCAAGTCCGCCAAGGAGAAACTGCTTTCCATCGAACAGGATTACATCAACGGCGCAATGCAGTACGACACGGATTATGACCGTGCAAAATATCTGTCTGAACGGCTGTACACAGATGTGACCTATGAGGAAGTAGGCGGTTATCTTGACCAGTCGCTTGCCTCCACGTTCCTGTATAAAAAGACCGTCTGCACAGGCTTTACCAAGGCGTACTGTCTGCTTGCCAACGCAGTCGGTGTGGACACCGTTGCCCTTCGCAGCGATGTCCATGCATGGAATGCCACCAAAGTTGCCGATCAATGGTATGTGGACGATGTGACAAACCGTCTGTTTCTGTACAATGATTCACAGGTTGAAGCCTATGATAAGCGGGTCGGTGTGCAGGAGATCACTTATCCTGACGGTCAGGTCAAGCAATCCATGATGCACGAACTGGGGTATGATTATTACACAGATATTTTCCCCGACACCAGTGTATCCTACAACGGAGACAAAAAGGTGATTGAGGTGCAGCAGGAAACCGAACCGCCGACCGAACCGCCTACCGCCCCTCCGACCGAACCGCCCACGAATCCGCCGGTACAGAATCCGACCGAACCTGATCTTACAGGGGATACGCCGATAGATGACGGAACGTATCAATCCGAAGCACAGACGGCATATTTTTTCTCAGACGATACGGAAGAAATTGACCCGGAGATGCTGGTCATGAGTATGCAGGAAAGTATGGATTTGTCGGAATTTGGTCTGCCGGCAGGCTTGGGGAATTGGAGTATTCAGGTAGATGTCACCGATCTGAGTGATCTGACGCTTTCCAAAGGCTGGCGTACCCCCGGAGAGATACTGGAAAACCACGCCGCAGGAGCGCCCTATTATCACGGTCCGCTTCAGGCGGAAATGGACGGTCACAAACTTGCTGTCGGTGATGTCTGGATCTTCCGCCGAGGAGATTTCAACATGGACGGCAAAGTGAATGCCGTGGATGCCACTGACATTCTGATCTGTGCAGCCTCAGTCGGTACAGGGAGAACTCCCGTTCTTCCTGCCGGAAAAGATGAGGATGCCGCCATATTTGCAGGCAAATATCTGGAAGACGACAACGACTATCCAAACGCTTCCGATGCAACGGCGGTTCTGATCTATGCTGCCAAGGCAGGAACGGGACAGATTTGAAAAAAATGTCCATATCCTTCGCAGGATATGGACATCTTTTATTTCTGATAGGTATGATGCACAAGACGTTTTTCAAATTCTTCGACAGGAAGCGGTCTGTCATAATAAAATCCCTGTGCCAGATCGCAGTGGCTGTCGAGCAGAAGCTGTACGTGTTCGGCAGTTTCCACGCCTTCTGTGATGCACTCCAGTCCAAGCTCCCGTGCCATGGAGACTACATGACGGAACATCACGCTTCTGCGGCTGCCGGACGATTCTTCCTTCTCCGGAAGAAAACTCTTGTCCACTTTCAGGACATTCCACGGTATTTCCTTGATGAGATTCAGGGAAGAATAGCCGATGCCGAAATCGTCCACGGAAGTTGAGATGCCGACTGCCTGCAAACCGCCGACGACACGCTTGAGGTCGGTAAATTCCACGTCTGTCGTTGTCTCGGTCAGTTCGATCTCGATGTATTCATGGGGGACATTGTTGCTGTCCACAATGCCGATCAGGTGATCCAGCAAATTCATATCGACCATATGACGGCGGGAGAGGTTGACAGAGATGCGAACCACACGCAGTCCCGTATCCAGCCAGCGGCGGATATCCTTGCACACTTTGTCGAGCATATAAAAATCCAGTGTACAGATCTCCATGCCTGCTTCGAGAACGGGGATGAACTCCGACGGCGGAATCAGTTTGCCGCCGTGCTGCCAGCGGCAAAGCGCTTCCGCACCACTCAGCTCCCTTCCGTTGACGGCGACCTTGGGCTGATAATAGACGAGAAATTCATTTTTGGCAAGCGCTTCGGGCAGAAGCCGCTGGATTTTCATTGCACGGCGTTTCTGTTCCATCATCTCTTCGCTGAAAAATACGATGTCCGTCGTGTCGCTGTTCTTGGCTGCCTGTGTACACGAGACGACACGATCCATGAGGTCAAATTCACCGTTGAAGCGGAATCCCGGCGGGATCTCAAACACGCCCGCACACGCAGAGACAAGGATCTTTTCGCCGGACGTTTCATCATAGACGACACCTGTACCGGACAGATACGCAATGATGTCCTGTGTATATTTTTTATCTGCAAGGATGACGAAGTTATCACCGCCGACACGGCAGACACAGCCGTTCCCTTCAATTAGCTTCTGCAAACCGTCGTAGAAGCAGCGCATGACGGCATCACCTGCACGTCTGCCGATCTGCTGGTTGACAAGAGAGAAGTGTTTGAGATTGAAATGGTAGGCATTCATCTTGTCGAGTTTTTCGTGTTCAAGATACTCCCACGCAGATTTGTAGAAATAGCGAAGATTGGTATATCCGGCATCATCGTAGAAGGCAAACTTGTTTGCAAGTTTCAGCAGGCGTGTACGGCTGATAAAACTGTACAGCGTTTTCAGAAAAATCATAATGCGGGATTTTTCCACCTCTGTCCACGGTTCACCGTTCAGATACGGATAGGAACGGCAGCGATTGATCGTGCGGTTCTCATTTTCTACACGCAGAACCAGCGGTTCGTCCTTGTAGGGGTGTCCCTCATCATGCAGGCAGAGCAGGTTGCCGTCCTCCTGACGTTCGGAGACATAATTCCGGAACTGCATGACTTCAATGCGCTCAATCCGCAGAACATCGCATATTTCGTCCAGCATATGACCCGGTTCCGGATACGGCGCACTATCGCAATCCGCAAGTTCGGACACCAACCGTTCAAATACTTCGTAGTAGGCATCAGCCATCATCTTCAGCACCTTTCAGATTCAGGTATTACTCAATTTTTTTATATTATACCACATAAATCCGAAAAAGTCTATATGTGATTTTCACAATTTTTGTAATTCGTTCTGAACAGGCGGGAGCATCCCAAAGAAAGCGCCTTGCAGGGGATACACCTGCAAGGCACAGAACGTCAGACAACAGCCATGACACGAATGCGGATATGCTCATCCTCTGCGGAAAGCATGACGGAATCACCGCTGTGCAGTTCACCGTGCAGCCAAAGACGGGAGAGAGGGCTTTCGACTTCCTGCGTGAGAAAGCGGCGGATCGGTCTTGCGCCGTAGCGCACGGTATCCGGACAGGCGGCAGCAGCACGCACCACACTTTCATCAAATTGAAGCTGCACACCAAGTTCCTGTGAGCGTTCGCAGAGCGTGCGGAGCTGTACCTGGGCGATTTCCCGCAGGCTTTCCGAACTCAGCGGGGAAAAGAGCAGGATCTCGTCCATGCGGTTGAGCAGTTCCGGCGGGAGTGTCTGACGCAGGGTGTCCATGCTGTCGGTCTTTGTCCCGCTGAGGAATCCGACTCCTGCGGCAGTTTTGTGCATTCCGATGTTGGAAGTGAGGAAGATCATGGAGTTGCGCAGACTGATCTTTCTGCCGCTGCTGTCCGTCAGGGAGCCGTCCTCCAGCATTTGCAGCAGCAGATACAGCACATCGGGATGTGCTTTTTCGATCTCGTCAAAGAGGAGGATGCTGCACGGATACCGCCGCAGGTGGCTGCAAAACGCCGTTTCCTCCGTGCAGCCGATATAACCGGGCGGCGAGCCGATGAGTTTCGCCGCAGAATGCGGTTCCTGCAATTCGGACATATCCACGGTGAACAGCGGTTTGCTGTCGCCGTAGAGTGTTTCTGCCAGTGTGCGGACGAGTGCCGTCTTGCCGACACCCGTCGGACCGAGAAACA